>DATEVU010000082.1:0-64141 GCA_035258345.1 Bacteroidales bacterium | reverse complement strand
CGCCCAATAATTACTGAAGCATGCCGGGTGAGAATTTCATTCAGCAACTGAACGTTTTCCTTTTCTTTAACCAGAATGATGATGGCTCCTATTCTCTTTTCCATTGGGTGATCCTCCGGGTCAGACTGTTTTTATCAGGGTCTTTGTTGAAGCCGAAACCGCAGCGCAGACTTTATGGAAGAGGACAAAGGTAAAAAAAGTTTCTGTTATTTCAATAACAATAAAAATATTTTCCACAACCCACAACCCACAACTCCCAACCCGTAACCCGATCCCTCCTCAGATCCCTGCAATTATCCGTTTCATCTCTTCATACTGCTCCTCCATACTCAACAGGAGTTTTATCTGTGCCCTGGCACGCTGAAGATTGTGTTTTGGATAATGGATTCGGTAATAGGTATCTCCGTTTAAATAATCGGCCAGGAACCGGAGTATCTGCATATAGGTCATAACCCGGGCGGAAAGGGCCAGGTGTTCCTTTTCATCCTTGTTCAGCATGGCACCGGCTACTTCGAGAAATCCGACCGCAAATGCTTCAAAGAAACGGATATTCATGGAAACTTTTGTAAGGTCGGCATCATCCTCTTCACCGGTATTGGTAAAGGTTCGGATCGAATCGCCGAAATCGTCATGAACATGACCTGGCATAACCGTATCAAGATCTATAACACAAAGCGCTTTGTTGCTGGTGTCAAAGAGTACGTTATTTATCTTGGTGTCATGATGAACCACCCTTACCGGGATCCTTCCTGTTTTTCCCCGTTCAAGAATGGTTCTCATATCAGCTTTTCTGATTCTCAGCATTGCAATTTCACCTTCCGTTTCAGTTAGTCTTTCCTTTAATCCGGTTTTGACGGCCTCTTCAAACTGGTAAAGGCGCAGATCAAGATCATGAAAACCGGGAATTGTTTCCTGAATGGTGGATGCAGGAAGGTCCGAAAGCATTTGCAGGAATTGTCCGTAAGCTTTCCCTCCTTCATATACCTGTGAAACATTCACAGCACGGTCAAAGGTCTTGTGGTCCGGAATAAATACAAAACAGCGCCATAAATTACCGGATGCATCGGCAAACATCAGTTCCCCGTTACCCAAACCAACAGGTTGCAGCACCTTCCTTTTGATATCACCGGCTCCTGCTGCATCCAGTTTTTTTTGTATGTGACCGGTCACAATCCTGATATTGTGCATGACTGCACCGGGATTGCGGAAAACGTTGTTGTTGATCCGCTGCAGGACGTAGTCGTCCGTTGTGTCGGATTCCGTTTTCAGATGGAAAGTTTCGTGGATGTGTCCCGAACCAAGCGGTGAAACAGCAGTTATTTTTCCGGTAATAGCAAACTGATTGATAATGGGTAACAGATCGTACATTGTACAGATTTAATTTTACTGAAATTGCATTTATAACAACAAATATAACAAAAAAAAGCCCCGCCAAAGGCGGGGCATGAATGACAGTCGTACACTAAGATACGCTGTACAGGGCACTAAGCCCAAAAGCTCTTGCAAGACCACTACAGGATCTGCGATTAAGTTACTATGTGCTATTAAAGGTCGGAAATATCATTGAATTTTGCAAGCTTTTTAACGAATAATATTCCCCATAAATTCACGCGCCAGTTTTACCTGTTCGTGCACATATTCAATGCCTCCGCGTGTATGATCCTCATTAAGCACCGGATGGCACAGTTCGAATGTAAAATAGCCATTATACCCTATCTCATTCATCAAGCCGATGTAATGTCCATAGTCGGGCAGGGGTTCCCCAAAGTGTGAGTCAATCATCTTTTGCCGGATTGCCCCGCTTGCATCCCGGTAATATTCGCCGCCATAATGCGAATGGACCTGCAGGTTTCCGACAGTACGGACGGCATTGGCCACGTATTCCTTATCCTTGTTCTCGAAAATAGGCAGATCGAGGCAGACCTTAAGCCAGGGAGAATTCACTTCCTTCACGAGGTCGTAGGTATCTTTCCAATGCCTGATCATGGGAGCATGGTTTTGCAGAGCCATGACCACGCCATTTTCCTCACCCATTTTTGCAGCTTCCCTGAGACATTCCCTGACATGATTCCACCTGTCGTGGTGGGTGACATAGGGATACTGTCTCATAAAGTTATAATAGCCATCATGATCATGCACAAAATCATAGGTGCCGACGCCTTCATGAATCGGAACGCCTGTCCAGGCAGCAAACAGGCGAACTACCTTTGCGCCCAGGTCTTTTGCCAGTTTTGCAGTTTCGCGAACCATCAGCAGCTGGCACTCCCTGTGCTCCGGTATGGGGCTTGAAAAGTCATTATTGGCAGCCACACAGGGTATTTCCAGACCATATTTCGCGAGCGAGATGCGCATTTCTTCCCTTTTGCGCTCGTCAATGTCCAAGGGATTTCCCATGGGTCTTTTATTGTCGAGTTCAACACCATCGAATCCGAACTCTTTGGCAAATTTGCACATACCGTCAAATGAAAGGGCCTCGCCCTTGTACCATACTCCTCCATATGTAATGGAGTACAATCCAAGTTTGATCTTACCGGCCTTGCCTGATTTCCGAACGTTGGCCGCGGGGCCTGCCTTAACTGCCGGTGCTACAGCGGTGAGCATAGCGGCACCAGCAGCTGCTCCGGATGTTTCGATGAATTTTCTTCTGTTCATGGACTTGTGGTATTAAATGACTTACTTCTTCTCAAAAGCAGCATCAAAAGCAATTCCCGAGAGTTTGAAATCAAGGTCCCTGACAAAATCACATGATTCTGCAGCACCTGCTTCCCGGTCCATGGCCGAATCTTCCCATTCAACCGATAAGGGCCCTTCATAATGTATATCATTCAACGCCCGGATAATTTCCTCGAACTGGATATACCCCCTTCCCAGGCTCCTGAAATTCCAGTATCTGCGCGGATCTCCAAAGGGAACATGACCTCCGAAAACACCCACGGACCCGGGATTTTCCTTCCAGTAAACATCTTTCATGTGTACATGGAAAATGCGGTCTTTAAACCGGTAAATAAATTCAACATAATCAACTCCCTGGTAACCCAAATGACTCGGATCATAATTGAAACCGAATGCCGGGTGATAATCCAGGGCTGCAAGGGCTCTTTCTGCCGATACTATATCAAATGCAATTTCAGTGGGATGCACTTCCAGGGCGAATTTTACGCCTATTTTCTGGTATTCGTCCAGGATGGGCTTCCACCTGCGGGCAAAATCGGCAAATCCCTGATTGATCATCTCTTCAGATGCAGGAGGGAAAGAATACATGTATTGCCAGATGGAACTGCCCGTAAATCCATTTACAGTATTGATCCCAAGTCTTTTGGCCGCATGACCGGTAGCAATTACCTCCCGGGCGGCGCGTTGGCGAACGCCTTCGGGGTCTCCGTCACCCCATATGTAGTCGGGAAGAATGCTTTTATGACGGATGTCGATATTGTCGCATACTGCCTGCCCCACAAGGTGGGTGGATATGGAGAACAGCTTCAGCCTGTATTTATCAAGAAGTTTTTTGCGACTTGCGCAATAGGCATCATCGGCTTTGTTGATTTCCATATGATTGCCCCAGCAGGCCAATTCAAGTCCGTCGTAGCCAAACCCGCTGGCTTTCCGGCATACCGCTTCAAGGTCAAGATCGGCCCATTGGCCGGTAAAAAGTGTTACAAGACGCATGGTAATAGTCTGTTAATCTGTTAGTAAGAAAATTTCAATCTGCAAAATTGACCCACTTCGGAGTATCAGCATAACCTGCCTGCACCACGGTCTCTATAAACTGCATCCCCCTTACGCCATCATCAATTGTCGGGAAATCAAGCCATTCAGGTGCCGGTTTTTTCGTTTCCAGCCTGGCTCTCAGTGTAAGAGAAAAATTCCTGTAAATATTGGCAAAGGCTTCGAGGTATCCTTCGGGATGTCCGGCCGGTGTGCGGGTGTTGTGTTTTGCGGCATCGCTCATGTAACCTTGTCCGGTCCGCACCATTTCAACGGGTCTGTCGGTCCATTTCATCCAGAGCGTGTTGGGTTCCATTTGTGACCATTCCAGCCCTCCTCTGGTGCCATAAATCCGAATTTTAATGGCATTCTCCTCGCCGGCGGCAACCTGGGTAGCCATAAGCACACCCCGGGCACCGTTCTGAAAACGCAAAAAGGCGGCACCATCATCATCAAGCTGGCGACCGGGAACGAAAACATTCAATTCGGCACACAACGCTGTTGTTTTCAAACCCGAAACATATTCGGTAAGGTGGAATGCATGGGTCCCGATATCTCCCATACAGCCTGCTTTCCCGGAACGTTTGGGGTCGGTGCGCCAGGAAGCCTGGGCATTGCCCTTTTCCTCAACATTTGCTGAAAGCCATCCCTGCGGGTATTCGGTGTAAATTCTTCGGATTTCCCCCAGCTCACCGCGCCGGATCCGCTCACGGGCTTCTTTTATTGCAGGATAACCCGAATAGGTGTGTGTAAGTGCAAGTATCAGTCCCGATTCACCGATTTTTGCCTTCAGTTTTTTTGCTTCGTCGAGCGAAAAGGTGACCGGTTTATCAATAACAACGTGAAAACCTTTATCAAGCGCCATCATCGCGGGTTCGAAATGGGCATGGTTCGGGGTAACGATGGTCACAAAATCCATTCGGTCCCCTTCCGGAAGACGTACCTCATTTTCGAACATTTCCCGGTATGTTTTATATACCCGGTTGTCAGGAAGGAAATAAGATTTTCCCGAAGAAACAGAAATATCGGGATTGACGCTGAAACAGCCACAGACAAGTTCTATCTGTCCGTCCATAAGTGCGGCCAGGCGGTGAATACTGCCGATGAAAGCATCTCTGCCTCCACCCACCATACCCATCCTGAGTTTACGATTTATCATGAAACTATCATTTTTTGGTTAAAAATCAGGCAAGGGCCCATTGTTCATTCAACATTTTCAAGGCTGCGGGAATAACAGCCATTTTATCTCCTTTGGTGCCGCATTCAAAACTTACATGATGCTGGTAATTGAGCATTTTTAATCCCTTAAAACCCTCCACGTAATTGTCACCTTCATCTTCACCCGGAGTATTCCTGGTTTTCCGGCTGGCAATGTGCACATGGTTCAGGTATTTACCTCCCGAAAGAAAGGCTCCCATATCATTGGTCTCTTCCCAGGTCATATGCCAGAAATCCCCCATGCAGGTTACTCCGGCGCTGTTTACATCACGGCAAATGGCAGCTGCATCGCTTACCTGCCGTAAGAACCAGGCTTCCTTGCGGTTAAGAGGTTCAAGAATAACGGTGGTATTATGCTGAATAGCAAATTCACCAAGTTCTTTCAGGTATTCAACCAACATGGCGCGGGCATCCACAAAAGGCAATGTAGGCTGCTGGCCATTAAATCCGGGAACCAGGATCATCCCATAGGATCCAAGCTTGCCGGCAGCCTCCAGGATCACTTTTGAGGTGTCCATGCACTCTTTCCGGTTCTTTTCATCGGCAGCTATCAACCAGCCGCTAAAACCTGCACATATGGCCCCAACTTTGATCTTACGGTTCTTCAAGGCATCGGTGAACTCGGTAACTCTTTTCTCCAGGCCGCCTCCCCATATTTCCAGTCCGGCCACACCGTTGGCTTCCATAAAATCCAGCTTCTCGGTAAGCGTCTCACCGGGTGCCACACCTTCCTGCAAACAGAGTTTTAATTCCGGAGAAGGCAGGACCTCTGTTTTTTCTTCTGCTTTGTTTCCTGCCGGGGCACAACCGGTTTGGCTTAGTAAGGCAGTTCCTCCCAGGCCAACCAGGGCGCTACCGGATGTCACTGATTTTAAAAATGATCTTCGGTTAGTCATGTGTAAAAGCTTATTGGGTTATAATAGTATAAGTAAATGCTGATCACTGCATCAAATATATTGAATCGGGAGGTTTAAAAAAACAGAAACGACAGGAAAATTTTGATTGTTGCAGGTTGAAAGGTAAAAGGATGTTTTGTACATTTATATAGAATATACTTTTTACTGGTCTCAACTATGATCATTTATTAATAAATTATTGTATATGAAAAAACTATTTATTCTGATTTCCATGGCTTTACTGGCCTGGAGCTCTGTGTCCTTTGCGCAGGTACCCGGTGTACCGGAAGGATTTACATCGTTGTTTAATGGCAATGACCTTTCCGATTGGAAGGTACCCGAAGGGGATAACGGGCATTGGAAGGTGCTCGACGACGTAATTGATTACGATGCTGAAAGTGAGGCTCCAAATGATAAAAACCTTTGGACAGCAAAACAATACAAGGATTTTATCCTTTACGTTGATTTTCGTATCAAGGCAACACCTTATAAAAATCCGAATGTTCCGCTGATCCTTCCTTCAGGTCTGCACAAGCGTGATGAAAATGGCAGGGAGATCACCATGGTTGTGCCCGATTCTGATTCCGGCATACTGTTGCGAGGCCAGGGAAAATCACAGACTAATATCTGGTGCTGGCCTGTTGGTTGCGGGGAGGTATACGGCTACCGGATGGATGAATCCATGCCGGCCGAGGTGCGTCGCGCGGTTACGCCACAGACGAATGCGGATAACCATATTGGCGAATGGAATACATTTAAGATCACCCTGAAAGGAAATGTACTCAGCGTTGATGTGAACGGCATCAATGTCATTGAAAATGCCACCCTGCCAGGTCTGCCCGAATCGGGTCCTATAGGTCTCCAACACCACGGCAGTAAAGAGAATGGCGAATGGAACAGCCCGCCGGCACTTGTGCAGTTCAGAAATATTTATGTGAAGGAGCTTTAAGAAAATAGGCTATAGGCTGTAGGCTATAGGCTATAGGAAAAAATTCAACAGACTAAAATACTAAAATACTAAAATACTAAAAGACTATGAAAAGAAGAAGCTTTATTACAACAACAGTTGCAGCTGCCGGTATCACAATCATCCCCCGTCATGTTCTCGGCGGAATGGGTTACATTGCTCCCAGCGACCGCCTGAACCTGGCCTGTATCGGTACTGGTACCCAGGGAACAAGGGTTTTGCTCGAACTCCTTAAGCTTCCCAATGTACAGATCGTTTCGGTGGCCGATCCTGTTAAAGAGGATACACGCTATCAGAACTGGGGTGAGTTTGAACTGCGTAACAACATCCGCAGGTCAATTGAAGAACCGAAATGGGACGAGAGTGTAAAGGGCTGCCGTGCAGGAAGGGAACCGGCCAGACAAATTGTGGATACCTGGTACGGCAAACAAAAAGACATGACTTTCAAAGCGTGCACGGCGTATGAGGATTTCAGGGAATTGCTTGAAAAAGAAACAGGAATAGATGCCGTGGTTGTTAGCACTCCCGACCACCAGCATGCACAGGCAGCTATAAAAGCCATGGCAAAAGGTAAACACGTATTCTGCCAGAAACCGATGACCAATTCGGTATATGAAGCCAGGCTCATGGGGGATGCTGCAAAAAAAACAGGACTTGCAACCCAGGTGGCTACCGGAAATGCATCTGCCGCAGATACTGACCTCCTTTGTGAAATGATATGGAGTGGTGCTATCGGACCTGTCAGGGAAGTTTATAACTGGTCGAACCGTCCGGTATGGCAAACCGGTTTCACCCAATTGCCCGAAGAACAAAAAATTCCCAAGGGATTTAACTGGGACCTCTGGCTAGGCAGGGCGGAATACAGGCCATTCAGTTATGATTACACCCATACTGTTTTCCGTTCGTGGTATGATTTTGGAACGGGCGCCCTGGGAGATATGGGATGTTATTCCTTTGCCGTAATTTACCGCGCATTGAAACTGGGTGATGTGGGAACGGTGGAAGCCTCGGGCAATACCTTTGTGGGCGTGGTGAATGGAAATCCGTCACAGATCCAGTATGTATCACATCCGCATGCCATGAATGCACACATGACATTTTCCACACGTGCAGGAATGCCCGCGGTAGACATATACTGGATCGACGGAGGTCTTAAGCCACCCCGTCCTGAAGAATTCGATGAGGATGGTATCGATTTTACCCCCGATGGTCTCATGTTTGTCGGGGACTACGGGAAAATATTGTGTGATTTCCAGGGAAGGCGGCCCAGACTAATACCTGCAAAAGCCGGGAAGAACTATATAAAACCTCCTGAGGTCATTGAACGTTCCAAGGGTCATTATGAGGATTGGATAGCTGCCTGCCAGGGTGGGAAACCGGCACGGTGTCCGTTTGATTCGGCCGCTCCCATAACCGAGGCACTGTGTCTGGCTATTATTGCGATGCGTACCAGGAAAAAGCTTGTCTGGGATCCGGTGAACCTGAAAACAAACAATGAGGATGCCAATAAGCTGATTAAGCCGTTTTACAGGCCGGGGTGGGAGTTGTAGCAGCCGTTTACTGTTTACCGTTTACTGTTCACTACCTTCCAACTCCCGTACCCTCATATTCCTGAAATAAACCGGTGCTCCGGCATGTTTTCCCTGTAAGCCGATACGGCCGTGTGTTGCCAGTTCGGCAAAGGGAGTGCTCAACCAGGAAGGTATCTCACTGCCATCGGGATTGGTCTTGGCATTGGTCCAAAGGGCCATGTTCATTTCATTTACCAGCTCTCCGTTCAGCTTTACCTGAATGATCTGCCCCATGCAGGTAACGGTAAAATGGTTCCATTCCCCGGGTTTTTTCACCATGCTCCTGGTAGGGGCCAGGTGACCGAAAACAGCACCACACTGCCAGGTCTTCGGGCTTTCTGCCCATTGTTTTGCAAAATCGTCTGCAATCTGTATCTCGACGGAATTGGGGATCCAGTTTTCTAGGTTTGTGCAATACACAATTACGCCGCTGTTTGTGCCTTCTGCTGTTTTAAACTCCAGGTCGAGCGTGAAGTTCCTGAATTCTTTTTTTGTCCATATACACTGATCCTCGCCTGCGGTTAAAATGCCATCGTCAAAGGTCCATACACCGGCCGGGAACTCGGCATTTGAAAGATCATCTGCAAACAAACTGATCCATCCGTCACTGTCGGGTTGACTTTCTGGCTGACAATTTGCAACTGGGTTACCGATCAGGCCCAGAATGGCCAGCAAAAGGAAAGTTTTTTTCATGTTTGTTTTTTTTAGTAAATATAATTCAATGAGCTGATAGTTTAATCAGATAATTGCCGAGCCTGTTCAGTGTCATTTTGAATATTCGGTTATCAGCACCTGTTTTTCCTTTTTTTCCGGACAGGGGTATGCCTTTTGCATAAGCAGATCCAAAAATATCAGTTCCGAGTTGCGTGATCATTTGTTCGCCATTCTTTCCGATGCGTTTTCTGAAATGACCAAAGTCTCCCACGTAAAAGGGTGCTTTATGCTGAAAATAAACTTCTCCGCAAAAGTGTTGCCAGTATGGATTCTCAACCCAATGCACCAGGGCACTTTTGTCGCTGTACCGGTATACCTGTTTCAACAGGATAAGACCTGCCATGATACGCATGGGAATGGAAGGGGCGCCTTTGTTGCTGTAGAAAACAGCAAAATCCTTTTCAACCTGATCCCAATTAACCTGTTTGGCAAGCTTGCAAAGATCATGACCGGGATTGATAAAATGAATCAGGGGCGTTTCCGAAATATTCAGCTGCGGATTTTTTTCCTTTTTTCCCAACATGTTGATACCGGATTATTCCAAATGTATTTATTTTCAAGATTTAAACCTCAGTTGCCTGCCAGTTCATCCCACTCAAACGGCAACACATTGGAAGGCTTACCCAACGCCTGAGGAAAATAATCTTCGATCCAATAACCTTGCCCTGAGGCCAATGGATAGATTCGCATATATATTGTGCCGGCTTTAAGCAGTTCAAAATCATTGTTAATTTCATAAGTGTAAATTCGGCCGGTTGCAGCCAGGCCTGCTGTGTTTTCGGATATTACCTCATACAGATACCCCTTGCCCTGACAATTGTAATTATCATTTGTAATATCGGGGGAGTTACTGAAAAATACACGGAATCTAAAAAAATAAATATTGTTGGTTGTCGGCAGGGTATCACCGGTAATCGTCAGGAACACACTTAGCACACTGTTGTTGTCATCGTACGCAATGCTGTCAAGCGTATATTGGTAGGTTGGTATTTCAAAAAGAAAGAAGCTTGCCCAGGTTGGACTCGACCCTCCGATATGGTGCACGGTATGCAGTGATCTGGTTTGAATAAATTTCTCCTTCTGATAGTCTACCCTGTATCTTCCGTAAGGAATATCCTGAAAAACATATTGACCATGGGAATCAGTATATGTAAATCCCAGCAGTTCGGATTCCTTATACAGGGAGACCTGTACTTCCGACTGATCGGAATGTACAGTATAATCCTGTGCGTAGGTGACAATCAACCCTGTTATATCACCGGAAATGGTATTCTCTTCCGGCTGACAGCTGGCAAGCACGAGCAAAACAGCGAATATAGCAGATACAGGTTTCACTTTGAATAGATTAAGGCATAATGAAGCTGACTACATTGGAGTGTTTGTTTTTATCCAGTGTCGAAAAGATCAATTCATTCTTGTAGGTGTCGAGGTAACCATTATCCCTCGGATTGCAGCTATAACCAATTACAAACACCTCGGTACCACTGCTAAAGTGTAACCACGATGGTTCGATGTACAGTTCATTAACATAGTTGGCCATTGTGGGATAGGATTCCATATATTCACTGCACGAAACCTCCTTGCTCACATGCATAAAGAGCCGGACAGGCCAATAGGTTTCATATGTACTATAATTCGTTTCAATGCGAATGATCTTTCTGGATTCATAACCCTCATTGTCAACAACAGAAGCTCTTATGAATTCAGGCATTACAAAATTTGGAGAAGGTTTTTTGTAAAGTTGAACGTACTCGGCGTGGGCAGTATCATTGCCGAAAAGCTGGATGCCGTATTGACGGACTGAACCATAATTATCCCTGCTGTAATCGAGGTAATAGTTCCCGTTGCCTAATCCGGTAATAACAAACTGATCGTTACTAATACTGGCAGATTTCTGCCCGTAAGGTCCGGAGGCCACTACTTCAAAACCTGTGGGGGACTCAAAGTCCGGGTCATCCAGATATACATATCCTGTTATAACACTGTTGGTAGTCAATGGTTCCGGATCCTTTTCGCATGAAACGGACAACATGGTTAAAGCATACAATACTATGACTATCAGGTCATTCCGGTGAAACATATGAAAATTGGTCAGACTCATTCCCTAAATTTGGATAAATTATACGGCCTGTGTTATAATTAATATATGTATCGGGTTCAATGAATGCTATGTTGTTAGAACTGAAAAAAATACCATCTCCTACGACGACAGCTGCTCTGTAATATACTATTTCCCCTGGCTGAAAAGGAAGATCCCCGGCATACATCCGACCCTGGTATACCCCGTTTGTCATAGCCATATACCGGGTAACTATCTTCTTTGCCTCCCCGGTGACAAAATCGGATTCATCCGACAGAAACATCATCAATGTCAGGTTATTGGGCTGATCTCCAGCAAAATCGAACTCCCCGGATAACGTATCATTCTCCAGGGAAAGCTGCGTTATTTGTGTTGTAGGCAACTGATACAGCCGGAATGAACCCTGGTTGGAACCATTAAAGGATAGTCCAAGAATGGTGGGTTTCCCACCCAGGTGCTGAATTCCGATTTGTTTCATATTCCCAAATCCGGACTTTTCAAAAAAAAGATCATAAGTTCCTGCAGGGAGGTTTCTGAATTCGAACCGGCCACGCGCATCGGTATGTATTTGGGCAATGTGCGCTGCACCAAAGGTTGATACAAGTACACCACCGTGGTCATCCAGCGGGTCCGCGAATTCATCGCATGTTAAAACATACCCTACCATGTTCCCCTCCAGATCGGGAAGAAATGTCTGTTCATTGCTGCAACCCATAAAACCAAAAGCCAGACATATCGCCCAAACCCCTGATCTTATCTTTCTTATTTTCATAGAACTAAATTAGTAATAAAAGCGGTTACATGGCCATTTCCGGGATGATTTTTTGCTGCATTGAAATGCATTTACAAATGACAATAATCCTTTCCCTATATTTGTAAATACTATACCTTTATTATACCAATCAAAATTGTAACAGCCAGGATCCAAACCCCAAACCCCAAATCCCAAACCCCAAATCCCAAACCTCAAACCTCATACCATGGCCAAATTCACCCGCGAAGAAGCCCTGCACTACCATTCATGTGGCAGGCCCGGCAAAATTGAAGTAGTTCCCACGAAACCTTACAGCACCCAGTATGATCTGTCACTGGCCTATTCGCCGGGAGTTGCCGAACCCTGTCTTGAGATCCAGAAAAATCCGGAGGACGCTTACATTTATACAGCCAAGTGTAACCTGGTGGCAGTTATATCAAATGGTACTGCCGTGCTGGGATTGGGTGATATCGGGGCTCTGGCCGGAAAGCCGGTTATGGAGGGTAAAGGACTGCTTTTCAAGGTTTTTGCAGATGTGGATGTGTTTGATATCGAGGTGAATGAAAAGGATATTGAAAAGTTTATTGCAACCGTAAAAGCTATTTCTCCAACTTTCGGCGGGATTAATCTTGAAGATATAAAGGCCCCGGAATGTTTTGACATTGAGGAACGGTTGAAGATAGAGCTTGATATCCCGGTGTTTCACGATGATCAGCATGGAACGGCCATTATTTCGGCAGCCGGACTGCTCAATTCCCTTGAAATTACCGGTAAGAAGATCGACCGGATCAAAGTTGTTATTAACGGGGCCGGGGCATCCGCCATATCCTGTGCCAGACTGTACAAAAAGCTGGGAGTCAGGAATGATAATATTGTGATGCTCGACAGCAAAGGTGTTCTAACCACCCGGCGTAGTGATCTCAACAAATACAAGCTTGAATTTGCGCAGGACTTGCAGATCACGACGCTGGCGGAGGCCGTGATCGGTGCAGATATGTTCCTGGGCCTTTCCACAGGGAATATTCTTACCCAGGAAATGCTGCGTTCCATGGCCTCTGATCCCGTAGTATTTGCTATGGCAAACCCTACACCTGAAATATCCTATGAAGATGCCATGGCGGCCCGCAGTGATGTGATCGTTGCTACAGGCCGGAGTGATTATCCCAACCAGGTAAACAACGTTCTGGGATTTCCGTTTATTTTCAGGGGAGCACTGGATGTTATGGCAAAAACAATCAACGAGGAAATGAAACTGGCTGCGGTATATGCACTTGCAGGTCTGACCAAGGAGGCTGTACCCGAGCAGGTGAATGTAGCCTATAAGGTAAAGAATCTCACCTTTGGCCGGGAATATATCATACCCAAGCCCGTGGATCCCAGGCTTATCACACGGGTTGCTCCTGCTGTGGCCAAGGCAGCCATGGAGACAGGAGTGGCCAGGAAAGTAATTACCGATTGGAAAGCCTATGAAATTGACCTGATGAAACGCATGGGACTGTACGACAAACTTGTGGATGATATCCGCATACGTGCCGCACAAAATTCCAAAACCATTGTGTTTGCCGACGCCAACAACCTGAAAGTGCTTAAAGCTGTTCAGGTTGTGGTGCACGAAGGTATTGCACGCCCGGTACTTTTGGGAAACCGTGAGGAGATTCACAGGATTGCTGCAGATAACAATATTGAATTGGAAGATATCCCGGTTATCGATATTCATAATGAAGGGGAAGAAGAGCGGAGAAAACGGTACGCGCAGCTGCTGTTTGTAAAAAGGCAACGCAAGGGCATGACATTCGAGGAAGCCCTTGAAAAAATCCATGACCCCAATTATTTTGGTGTAATGATGGTTGATACCGGAGAAGCCGATGGTTTCCTGGCCGGATTCTCAAGCAGGTATGCCAATACTATTCGTCCTGCCCTTCAGGTAATAGGTACCAGTACCATTCACCAGCATATTGCCGGGATGTATATTGTGATCACCAAAAAGGGCCCATTTTTCTTTGCCGATACCACGGTTAATATCAATCCTTCGGCACAGACTCTTGCCGACATAACGTTGCTGGCAGCGAACGAGGTGAAGAAATTCAATATGGTACCGCAGATTGCCCTGCTTTCTTATTCAAACTTCGGATCAAACCGCGACCAAAGTCCCAACCGCGTTCGGGAGGCTGTTGATATCCTGCATCGCGAGCATCCCGATCTGATCGTTGACGGAGAATTGCAGGCCAATTACGCCTTTAACCGGAATCTGAGGCAGGAGAAATTTCCTTTCAGTAAACTGGCAGATATGGATGTGAACACCGTAATATTCCCTGATCTTGACTCAGGCAATATTGCCTATAAGATGATGCAGGAACTGGGCGGTGCAGAGGTAATCGGCCCCGTACTTACCGGATTGCAGAAACCGATCCAGGTAATGCAGATGGCCAGCTCAGTGCGTGAAATTGTGAATATGGCCGCAATTACGGTTATTGATGCCCAGGTTGGGGGAGAGGTGATGAAGTGATGAAGTGAAGAGGTGATGTAATTTTTTTATCATATAATCGTCCTTAATGAAAATAATGCAGAAAGCAATTCTTCTGTTGCTGATCCTTTTTGCAGACCAGGTCATGGCGCAAAGCAGGAGCATAACCCGCTTCAGATCGGATTACAAGGAAACAAGCAATATGTTCTTCTACAGCAGCACGTTGAAGATGCTCAACACCGGGAACAACCCGGAACTGGCAGGATTACTCGATGGCATTGAGGAAATAAGGGTACTCAATTATGTTAAGGAAAAATCCGGTTTTTCAAGTGATGATATTGCCGGGTTGAAAAATGCACTCCGGGAAGAAACCTATAACAGCCTGATGATGATCAATGAGCATGGGAACCGGGTGGAACTCTATGGACGCGAAAAAAGGGGTAAAATGGTGGGCATCGTAGCCCTGCTTGATAGCCAGCGCGAACTGGTGCTGGTTGACCTCACCGGCAGTATCGATATTGGGAAATTTATGGAGTTAATGCAGCAGATAAACCCTCGAAAAGGAATGTAGGTGAGAGTTAAAAGTGAATAGTGAAAAGTGAATAGTGAAATACTAAAAATTAATTGAGCTTGGATAATATAAACCACGTAGTTACAACCAGCAACCTGACAAAACATTATGGCCGCATCAGGGCTGTTGATGAGTTGACATTTGCTATCCCTGCCGGATCCGTATTTGGTTTGCTGGGACCGAACGGAAGCGGTAAAACAACTACCCTGGGCATGCTGCTCGATGTGATTAATCCTACATCCGGAAGCTATTCCTGGTTTGGCAATTTCTCAAAAAAGGAGAACCGTCAGAAAATTGGCTCCATCCTGGAATCACCTGCTTTTTACCCTTACCTTTCAGCGGTTGATAACCTGCAAATCATAGCTGAAATAAAGGGCATCGGGTATGATAACATCAGCGAAGTGTTAAAAATAACAGGTCTGTATGAACGTCGTCATTCAACCTACCGTACCTTTTCATTGGGAATGAAGCAACGACTGGCACTGGCATCGGCCCTGCTTTGCGATCCGCTTGTTATGATCCTCGATGAACCTACGAATGGTCTTGATCCCCGGGGTATTGCAGAGATCAGGGAACTCATCCGGACCATTGCACAACAGGGTAAAACCATAATTCTTGCCAGTCACCTGCTGGATGAGGTTCAGAAGGTATGTACCCATTTTGCCGTGCTTAATCGCGGAAAGCTCATGTATTCAGGATTGGTGAATGAGGTAAGCGGAGCAGAGCAGCGGGTGGAACTTTCAGCGGACAATACCGGAGAACTGATATTATTGCTTGAAAAATTTCCCGGTAAAAGAAAACTGGAATCTGCCGGCGAAAAGATTGTGATTACATTGGATGGAAGCATACCGGTAAGCGATCTCAGCCGGTTTGTCTATCAGCATGGTATCGTGGTCACCCACCTGGTGTCATTGAAAAGATCACTTGAAAGCCAATTTCTTGAAATTCTAAATGAACAGGTATGAACAGGCTGGTTAAGATCGAAATTCTCAAAATAAGGACAAACGCTTCGTTCTGGGTGCTCGCCGTGCTGCATATCGCAATTATTTTGTTGGTAATATTGAGCGGCAAAATGTTTTTACGGTCATTGTCCATCCAGGGTGAAACCATTTCCAACCTCATCGATCCGGGAGCCATACCGTTATATCAGTTCCCCGATATCTGGCATAATATTACGTATGTTGCGGCATTTCTTAAGTTCATCCTGGCCATTTATGTGATCATTTCAATCACCAGTGAAATAAGCTATGATACGCTGCGGCAGAATATCATGAATGGTTTGAGCCGTAAGGATTTTATCGTTTCCAAGCTGTTCCTGGTGGTGTTACTGGCGCTTGCTTCCACTCTGTTCCTGTTTTTTACGGGACTGATCATCGGATTTACCAGTACACCTGATCCCCGGTTGCATGATGTTATAAAATATTCGGGTTTCATTCCTGCTTATTTTCTGTTGTTAACAGTATATCTTGTTTTCGCCCTGCTGATCGGGTTACTGATCCGGAAAACCGGATTGGCATTGGGTCTTATGTTTCTTTACACACTGATTATTGAGCCCATTATTGCGTTCAGGATACACACCGAATGGATCAAGGGACTGTTGCCGATTAAATCTATCAACAACCTGATTCACATGCCTTTTGTTAAATATGCCCTCCGGGAAGTAAAGGATTATGTTGCTCCATTGGACATGGTAATTGTTTCGGTATATGCCGCACTTTTTATCTGGTTCATCTACCTCCTGCTTAAAAAGCGTGACTTATAGGAAACGGACAGACCGGTAAATATTCAGCAGTTTTTCTTCTTCGTTTTCCCAGCAAAGTTCTTTCGCAGCAAGTTCCAGATTTGATTTCCAGGCTGATCTTTTTTCCTGGTCAAGCAGCATTTCGGAGAAAATCCCCGCAAGTTCCTCCGGATCCCGGGTACCTGTAACCCTGCCAACCTGGTAATGATTTACGATTGCAGCCATTTCGGGTAAATCCGATACCAAAACCGGTACTTCCGCCTGGATATAGTCAAACAGTTTATTGGGAAGGGAATAATAATAGTTCAATCCCAGGTTTTCTTCGAGGGAAATTCCCAGATCAGCCTGCAGGGTATAGGATAAAAGTTCTTCCGGAGTTAATCTTCCGGGGAAAGAAATGCAGGATGACAGGTCCAGTATACGGACAAGGTTTTTGAGATCACTTTCCACATCACCTGTGCCGATAATTACCAACCGGGCACCTTGAATGTATTTCATGGCCGATATTGCCAGCTCGAGTCCGCGGCCCATATTCAGGGACCCCTGGTACAGGATGATCTTTTCATCGGCAATTCTGAGGGGAACAGGTTGTTCCGCCTGGTGAGTCCGTCTCAGGGGCAGGTTTCGGATTACCTGCATATCGATGCCGTATTTACGGTTGTATTCAGCAGCAATTGAGGAGCTTACCGTATAGGAATAGCAGATTCGCGGAAGAAGAAAAGACTCTATGGATTCCCATATCTTTCTTACCATAGGCCGGCCGACCAGTTCCGGTACACCGGTGAAATATTCGTGGCTGTCGTATACCACTATTTTCCGCCTGAGTTTCGCCGCCATAAAAACAGCAGGAAGGGTATCCAGGTCATTGGAAACCAGTATATCGGCCTTTTCAAAAAACAAACGGCAAAACAACCTGAGATTAAATCCGGCATAAAACAGGAAGCCTTTGTTGAAGATCAACCTGAACCTGCTTACCTGGTATACGGAGGTGGAAACCGGTTTGCTGTGTCGGGTCTTCCGGCCGATTACCATCACCTGCGCGGGCAGGCCGGCAAGCGAAAGTGCGATGCGACTGACTCGCTGATCCGTTTGGATATCATTGGTTACTGAAAGTATGATCCGCATATTCCCGGGCAGGTTTTCCCTGCACTAAGTTAAAAATTCTTTGATTATAAGGGATTTTAATACCCGGATAGATGTTATATTTGTTGAATACAACTCCAGGCAAATGAGCCCCGTAAAAGAAAATGTCTCCCTGTTACACCTGAACACATTTCAACTGGATGTTAAGGCGAAATACCTGATTGAATTACACCATACTGATGAAATAAGCGGGTATCTGAATTCAGATTGGTCAGGGATCCGGCCAAGGCTGGTGCTGGGGGGCGGAAGCAATATATTGTTCACCGGGGATTTTGAAGGATTAATTCTCAGGCCGTTAATTACCGGTACTGAAATAACCGGTGAAACTGACGGGGAGGTATGGATACGGGCGGGAGCAGGAGAGGACTGGGACAATTTCGTAAAATATTGCGTGGATAACGGATACGGCGGAACTGAAAATCTTTCCCTGATACCCGGTACAGTAGGTGCCAGTCCTGTGCAGAATATAGGAGCCTACGGGGTGGAAGTAAAAGACATTATTGAAAGGGTGGATGCGGTGAGGCTGGAAGACGGCATGCCGGTAAGTTTAAAAGCAGCGGAATGCCGGTTTTCATACCGCGACAGCATTTTCAAACGTGAGTTGCGGGATAAGATGATAATAACCCACGTTACTTTCAGGTTAAGTAAGAATCATGTATTGCGCACCCAATACGCCGACCTGGAAAAAGAACTTAATAATTATCCGGAAAACAACATCGCAACTATAAGGAGCGCAATTATATCCATAAGACGGAATAAGCTTCCTGATCCCAGCATACTGGGTAATGCCGGAAGCTTTTTCAAAAATCCGTTTATCAGCAGGGAACAGGCAAATTCGATCCGGAAGCATAATCCGGGCATGCCCGGGCATGCCTGTGCCAATGGTACTATTAAACTTCCGGCAGCCTGGTTGATTGAACAATGCGGCTGGAAAGGGAAAAGATTGGGGGAAACTGGAACTTACAAGCGACAACCCCTGATCATCGTCAATTATGGCAAGGCACGTGGTGATGAAATTTTAAGATACGCCCTGAAGATTCAGAAATCTGTCATGAATAATTTTGCGATCAGGCTGGAGATGGAAGTGAATATCCTTTGATCAGGGTTCGATAACAGCTTTTAAACCTGAAAAGATTATCTCCTGGGCAATTTCCTGGTTTTCAGCTTCCGCATACAGCCGTAACAGGGGTTCAGTTCCTGAAGACCGGATCATCAGCCATTGATTTTCGTTAAAATGGAATTTATACCCGTCGAGATCTTCTGTCCGGACGACATTGAAATGCCCGAAATGTGAGAATTCGCCATTTTTGCACCTTTCAAGGATTTTATTCCTTTTCTGCCGGTTCAGATCCATATTTGCCCGTTCGTAGAAGAAGGGGCCGGTTATGTTCAGCACTTCATGCATAAGCTCACCCAGGGGCTTACCGCACTCCAGCATCCATTGCCAGATCATCAGACCTGCATAAAGGGCATCGCGTTCCGGTATATGATTTCCAAGGGCGATACCACCCGATTCTTCACCAGCGATCAGAATTGGTTCTTCGGTCATTATTTTTGACAACTCCTTAAAACCAACCCTCGTGCGTATTACTTCAAGGTTATAAAACCGGCATATTTTCTCGATGCGGGAAGATGTGGAAATGCTTGCGACCACTTTGCCCTCCATTTTCCGGTAGCCTGCCAGGTAATGGATCAGCAGCATCAGGATGGAATTGGCGTCAAGATATTCCGATTCCCTGTCGAACATGGCAATCCGGTCACCATCACCATCTACGGCGATACTGCAATCGATGTTCTTCCTTTTCCAAACCATTTCGGTAAGCTCATGCAGGTTCTTTCTTACCGGTTCAGGAGGAACACCGCGGAACGAAGGATTGACTTCACAGTGCAGCATTTGTACCGAGGGAAGCAGTTTGCGGACTATGGTCTGGCTGCTGCCGTACATGGCGTCAAAGGCAAATACCAGTTCCGAATTGTTCAACCCTTCAATATCATATGTGTCACGGATTTCCTTAATGTAAATACTTTCCAGATCAATATAGTTTATCGTTCCCTGTTCAACAAGGTAATTCCAGTTCAGTAAATCCAGGTCTATCTCAACATCATTGCTGATAAGATTTTCCACATCTTTAAGATCCTTTTCGAACATGGGCCCGCCATGTTCACCGCGAAGTTTATAGCCGTTGTATTCCGGCGGGTTATGACTGGCAGTAATGATAATACCACATTGTGCCTTAAGTTTAACCACTCCCAGGGAAACCATGGGTGTGGTGACGAATCGTTCAGCTACAAAAACACGTATTCCCTTGGATGCCAATATTTTAGCTGTAGCCTCCATAAACATCTCGCCTCCAAAACGGCAATCAAACCCTATCACCGCAGTGGGGTTCTTGTATTTTCGGGTCAACCAGGTGGCCGTGGCTACGGATATCTTAATTACATTATCAACGGTATAATCTCTGGCTATAATAGCTCTCCATCCGTCGGTACCAAATTTGATTTTTTCCATAGGGTTTTTCTGGAATTAGATCCCTTGAATATACGCTATATTTTGCTTTCGGGAAAAAATATGTGATGACTATCTTAAAATATTACGCCGGTTGAGGGCTTTTTGATATAAACGCGCATTTTTGTTATGTTGTTCGAGCGTGCGTGCAAAATTATGGTACCCTGAGAAATCATCCTTCGCACAGAAAAAAACATATCTGTGTTTTTCATAGTTCAGAACGGCATCAATGACTTTGATGGTGGGCAGGGATATAGGGCCCGGCGGCAGTCCATAATGCAAATACGTATTGTAGGGGGAGTCGCTGTAAGTGTCCTTTCTTAACACCCTTCGGCGTTCATAATCTTCCAGGGCATATTTTACGGTCGGATCCGCCTGCAGTCTTATTCCCTGATTGAGCCTGTTTATATATACCCCTGCTATCCTTCGGTATTCATCCTCTTTATTCGTTTCGTTGACTACAATGGAAGCGAGTGTAATTACCTGGTTGCCGGTAAGGTTTATTTCCCTGGCCCTGCCTTTTCTTTCCTGGTTCCAGAACCTGTTGTATTCTTTGTTCATACGCTTAAAAAAACCGTCTGCACTGGTATTCCACCAGAATTCATAGGTGTTGGGCAGGAACATGCCGAGTACTGTCAGCTTGTCAAAACCATATTCCTGGATATACCCGCTGTCGGTTAACAATTGCAGCAATTCATCCGGACTGGTTTCAATCTGCCCGGAAATTTTTTGTGCCAGATCTTCCAGGGTCCTCGCATTGTTAATGGTCACATTCACCGGTTCCTGCAAACCGGACCGGAGGATATTGATCAGTTCATTATTGGACATATTTTCCCTGATCCGGTAACGACCGGGATGAATGTGGGAGGCATATTTCTTTTTGTCTGCTGCCCATTCAAACGACTTCTTATTCTCAATCAGGTTTTGCTGATAAATGATCTGCAATACATCCTCATATTCCGAGCCTGTGGGTATAAAGATATAAACAGGCTTTTGCTCAGGAGTATGTATGTTGGGTGAATAGGCTTTGCTGTAAATTGCAGCAGCATTAATACCGGCGATAATGAGCACAAATACGATAAGGTAAATAATTATCCTGATGAGTGACCGGCTGTTCATAGGTGATCGTTTTCTCGGGCATTTATGCTTTAACAACGTATAATTGTCCTGTTTCATCCCGGGTCACACGTATTTTTTCACCTTTATTGATATAACCTACCTCTGCTTTGGCATCAAAGATCTCCCCGTCTATCTCAATCCGGCCCGAAGGTCTAAGCATGGTGTAGGCGGTTCCGGTTTTTCCGATCATTTCCTTTTGATTTATGTCAATACTGATGAACCCCTTGTTGTGATCCTGAACGGAATCCAGGGCAAGACCCCTGAGCGCCCTGGAAAAGGCAAACCTTTTTGTACCAAGAATAGCAAGTGTAAAAGAAAGGAATACGGAAACAACCACGGTAAAGAGTGCCCTGGCAAGCTGGCCAAGAGCCTCGGTTCCCTCGAACCTGAATGAAATATTATCCACCAGGCTCAGTGTAAGACCGGTTACAATCAACGATATACCGGCTATACCCGCAACACCAAACCCTGGTATTACGAATACTTCCAGGATTACAAGGACAATACCGCCCAGGAATAGCAGGATTTCCCAGTGCCGGGCAAGTCCTTCGAGGTATAACGGGGCGAAATACAGTAAGGCTGCCGTAAGCGCGGCTATGAGCGGAAAACCTACCCCCGGGGTTTGCAGCTCAAAGTAGATACCGCCGATCATTACCATGATAAGGATGCCCTGAACAACAGTACTAAGCAGGAAACCAATGAGTTTGTCCAATCCCGAAGGTGTATATTCTTTCAGTTCATAGTCGGTTATTCCTGCCTTTTTAAGTACTTCGGGAATGTTGTTTGCAAGACCTTCACAATAACCGTTGAGGATGGCTTCCTCTGCCGTGAAGGTGAGAACTTTGCCGGAATCGTCCAACCCTGTCACCACCACCCGCGGATCAACCATAGCCTCGGCAATATGGGGGTCACGGTGCCAGGTTATCAGGGTGTCATTCCCGGTGATAACCGTATCTTTTCCGTGCGATTCGGCAGTCGCGCGCATGGTGGAGCGCATAAACGACTGGTATTTATCGGGCACGACAGCCCCGGTCTGGTCAACCACAGTGGCAGCTCCGATATTTCCGCCGGGGCGCATATAAATACTGTCACAGGCAATAGAAATAAGTGCACCGGCTGAGATGGCCTGGTTATCAATAAAGGCAAGAAAGGGAATAGAACTGTTTATAATCCTGGTGCGCATGGAATCGGCAATATTTACCAGGCCTCCATAGGTGTTCAGATGTAGCAGGATATAGTCGGCCCTGTATTCCGATGCTTCCTGCAACGCTTGCTGCATAACACGCCAGGATGGTTTACCGATCTCATCGCGGATGGAAAATACATAAACCCGCGTTTTACCTGTATTTTTTTCGGCTGTGGTTTTTTCATCGCTGATCACACCCGATGCAAATAACAAAAACGCCGGAATAAGAATGAAAGTCGATTTTATTCTTCTGAAAATATTCATGATGATAAATTAATGTTATGCAAACAACGATGGTTGCAATTAACAAAAATAGGTTGATTTGAACAATTAACAATGAACAATGATTAATGAAATTCAACAATCACAACAATCACAACAACCACAACAACCACAACAATCACAACTTTTTCTTACCTTCGTATTCCTAATTTAATGCAATGGAATTATCCTTACTTACTGCAATTTCACCTGTCGATGGCAGATACCGGAACCTGGTGGCGGAATGTGATCAGTATTTTTCCGAGTTTGCACTTATTAAATATCGCCTGCTCGTAGAGGTTGAATATTTCATCGCATTGTGCGAAATACCCCTTCCCCAGTTGAACGAATTCAGGAAACCGGATTATGAAATGATCCGGAATATTTACAGGGATTTTTCGCCGGCTGATGCACAGAAGATCAAAGACACCGAAAAAATAACCAACCACGACGTCAAAGCGGTGGAATATTTTCTGAAGATAAAGTTTGATGAGCTTAAACTTGGCAAATTCAAGGAATTTATACATTTCGGACTCACATCACAGGATATCAACAACACGGCAGTCCCGCTTACCTTTAAGCTGGCCATGGAAAATCTCTATTATCCGCTGCTTGAGCGGATCATTGAACGGCTGGCGGCATACTCCGAGGAATGGAAAAACATACCCATGCTGGCACGTACACACGGACAGCCGGCATCTCCAACCAGGCTCGGGAAAGAAATGTTTGTTTTTGTTGAAAGACTGGCAGGTCAGGCCGAAATGATTAAGAAAATACCCATATCCGCTAAATTTGGCGGTGCCACAGGAAATTTCAATGCACATGCCGTAGCCTACCCGGATATTGACTGGACTGCATTTGCCAACAGGTTCGTGCATGAAACGCTCGGACTGTTGCGGCAGCAGACCACCACACAAATTGAACACTATGACGATCTGGCCGCAGCATTTGACGGTCTGAAACGAATCAATACCATTCTTGTAGATCTCGACCGGGATTGCTGGACGTATATTTCCCTGGAGTATTTTAAGCAAAAAATAAAGGAAGGGGAAGTGGGGTCATCTGTTATGCCCCATAAGGTGAATCCGATAGATTTTGAAAATTCTGAGGGAAACCTTGGAATCGCCAATGCATTATTTGAGCACCTGTCAGCTAAGCTTCCCGTATCCCGGCTTCAGCGTGATCTCACAGATTCCACCGTACTCCGGAACATTGGTGTACCTTTTGCCCATTCGGTGCTGGCCATGAAATCGCTGCTACGCGGCCTTGATAAGCTTTTGCTCAACCCGTCCGCACTGGAAAATGATCTGAATGCCAACTGGGTAGTTATTTCAGAAGCCATTCAGACTATTCTGCGGAGAGAAGGGTATCCGAATCCCTATGAGGCGCTTAAAGAACTTACGCGTACCAATAAATCAGTTGACCGGGACTCACTGCACACATTCATCGACTCGTTGGAAATATCATCCGGCGTCAAGGCGGAATTGAAAAGTATTACACCTTTTAATTATACCGGAATTTAAGGGTTACGTTCGTATACAAATATGTTATTTCCAAAAGTCCTTATTTTTCTGTAGTTTTCCTCAATATAACGGTTCATGGGTTCATAGCAATATGAACCCACCATAATAATAAACCGGATGTTTTGTTCCATCAGCCTGTTCATTTCTCCCGGCACATCAATATGAAGTAATTTCTTATGATGTTCGGCACACATCAGGGTGCGGTGCACATATCTAACCGGACAGTCCCTGTCGAGCAGGTAATACATCAGTTGCTGGTAATTTCCTGCAAACAGCCTGTCTCCGTGTTTCATCCTTGTTTCAAGGTAACCGGCAATCTCACGCGGTGTATCAGGTTTATCAAAATAATCGTGCTTCTGCATCAATACATTGGTAAGGATGGCGATGCACAGCAAGGCAGTTCCCAAAGGCTTGCTGATGACCTTGTTAATCCAGGCCGGCTTTAACATATCCTTCCTGAAAAAATTACCGGCATAAATGCTTACCGGAAGCATAAGTTGAATAAAATAATGGAAAAATGATTTCCCCGGCAGCAGTATTATTACAAGCACCATCAGGCACCACGTGATGATCAGGCCCCGGGGGATAACATCCTTGTCCTTTGCAGGGAGAGCCTTAAAAAGTGCGTAGTAGAAGAAAATGGTAATGGGAAGGAACCTGAGATGAAAATCACCTATATATACCAATGCCTGTGCAAGTGTGCGTTCAACAGGATAATTACCGGTAACCTCAAAAGTATAAAAGAGGAATTCACGCAGGTGTCCGATGCGGTAATAATACAACATGGTAAAGGCAAGCGGAATAAGAAAACCCAAAACTGCCGCGGTACAATTTCCAATGCATTGAAGGATTTGCCTGTGGTGTTTTTTATACATAGCCGAAACAAAGTAAAAAAGGAGGAAAGCAGCCAGGTCAAACAATACCACGTATTTTATCATGAAGCCGATACCCAGCAGCAGTCCGCACAGGAAAAAGGAAAGTATATGCTTTGACCTGATAAAAAGGTAGAATCCCAATGCGGTAAATAACAGAAAGAACAATTCGGGATTAATGAAAACACCATAGAAAGTAAAAACCGAAAGGTAAAAGACCAGGATTATTCCCGAGGCTATGGCAGCCTTTCTTTCCCCATGGTTGAACAGGCTTATTTTATAAACTGTAAACGCTGTTAAGCCAATTACCGCGGCTGTGATCATCCTGATCATGAAAATGGATTTGCCGGTTATGGAAATGATCGCTCCAAGGATCAGGAAGATCCCGATAGGTTTAGTGTCGATCAGGTCGACAAAATAGATTTTTCCCTGCAGTAATTCCCGGGCAATAACCAGGTAGGTAGATTCGTCGTGGCTGATAATGCTGGGGAAAAAAGAAAAGAACCGCATTACGATGGTCAGCGCCACAAAACCGGCAAGTACCTGCAAATCATTTCTGTACTTCAAGGTGGGCAAATCTAAGTAATTAAACAAAAAGCTGACGAATTTATATTTTTCCGGTCACAATTCAAACTGCTGCCGGTTTATATAACGGACAGGCTTATCCACCACCTGTTGTTTTCATGAGGCCATTAGGAATAAGTTCTTACATTTGTGGGGATTTTACTGATTGTTATGAAGGAATTCTTTCGGGTGATGATGCGCTATGTGCCACCGTATAAAAAGTACCTGTGGCTTAACCTGACATTTAACTTTATCAGCGCCTTTTTCAACGTTTTTTCAATCATTACCATGATACCGCTGCTCAAGATCCTTTTCGGGCTTGATGAGCCGGTTTATGGAACAATACCCTTCAGCGATGCCATGGAAAGCTTTGGTGCGTTTACAGACGCCCTGTTGCATAATATTTACAGTTTAATTACCAGGGTATCCGAAACGCAGGGCGGCACAAGGGCCCTGATTTATATCGGTCTTTTCCTGGTAACCATGGTTTTCTTTAAGGTGGGGTTTACATACCTGGCCAATTATTTCATTGTATTTGTGCGTAATGCAGTTGTCCGTGATATTCGCAACCAGATTTACAGAAAAACGGTATCCCTTCCCATCGGTTTTTTTACCGAGGAGCACAAGGGGGATATCATGTCGAGAATTACGGGCGATGTACAGGAGGTTGAAGCTTCAATCATGAATTCCCTGGATATGGTGCTGAAGAATCCGGTGATCATCCTCGTAGCGGTCATCATCATGGTTATCATGAGCTGGCAGCTGACCTTGTTTGTTTTTGTTCTGTCACCCCTGGTGGTAGGAGTAATCGGAAGGATAGGCAAATCGCTTAAAAAGAGATCACTCGCCGGGCAAAATAAAATGGGTGAATTGCTCAGCACCATTGAGGAGACATTATCGGGCCTCCGGATTATTAAGGCATTTAATGCAGAACACAAAATTGCAGCAAGGTTTGAACATGAGACCGAAGATTACCGGAGGATCATGAACAAGCTGCTGAAGCGCAGGTATCTGGCACATCCCCTCAGTGAATTGCTGGGCACGGTGATGATAATTATCGTACTGTGCTTCGGAGGTCACCTGATACTCGGGGATAACCAGTTAATGGATGCTGCGCAATTCCTGGCTTACATCGGTATATTCTACAGCATCATCAACCCTGCCAAATCATTCTCACAGGAGTACTACAGCATTCAAAAAGGTCTGGCCTCCATGGAACGGATTAACAGGATACTGAACGTGCCGGTTACAATTACTGAAAAGCCCGG
This sequence comes from Bacteroidales bacterium, assembly GCA_035258345.1. GTDB lineage: Bacteria > Bacteroidota > Bacteroidia > Bacteroidales > UBA10428 > UBA5072. The sequence goes on along the minus strand of DATEVU010000082.1, from coordinate 37,018 downwards.
TGCAAAAGAGGCAAAAAAGTTTCACCAGGCTGTTGAATACCGTAATGTGAACTTCAGGTACAAAACCGACCTGGTACTGAATGACATCAACATAAAAATTGAAAAGGGGAAGACAATTGCGCTTGTAGGTCATTCTGGATCTGGGAAATCCACCCTTGTGGATCTGCTGCCGAGGTTCTACGATGTGGAAAGCGGACAGATACTGATCGACAGCAGGGATATTCGCGATTTGAAAATAACCGATCTCAGGGGGCTCATGGGGATTGTGAATCAGGAACCCATTCTGTTCAACGATACCTTTTTCAACAACATTGCTTTTGGCATTGAAAATGCCAGGGAAGAGGATGTGATCAATGCTGCCCGCGTGGCTCATGCCCATGATTTTATCGAAGCATCCGAAGGCGGTTATTACGCAACCATCGGGGACAGGGGCAGCAAGCTTTCCGGCGGTCAGCGCCAGCGGATCAGTATTGCCAGGGCTGTATTAAAGAATCCCCCCATCCTTATCCTGGATGAAGCCACCTCTGCACTGGATACTGAATCTGAGAAACTGGTGCAGGACGCTCTGGTGAAACTGATGGAAAACCGTACTTCCATTGTGATCGCACACCGCTTGTCAACCATTGTGCACGCCGATGAGATATTTGTTCTGAATAACGGGGTGATCGTTGAACATGGCACCCACGATACCTTGCTGGCTGCCAGCGGGGAATATCACAAGTTCTATTCGATGCAGTATTTCAGTTAAGCATGCTTTCGTAAAGTTCCCTGGTTTTCGCCACCATATTGTTCACCGAAAACAGCTTTTCCATCCGGATGACGGATTCAGCAGAAAATGCCTTTCGCAATACACTGTCACCGGCCAGTTTTTCAATAGCTGTGGCAATGGCCCTGGCATTGCCCTTTTCAACAATTAGCCCTGATTTATTGTGTTCAACCAGTTCGGTGAGCCCGCCGGTATCGGAAACAATGCAGGCAACCCCAAGACACATGGCTTCCATAACGCTGCGACTCAGGCTTTCACTCAGGGAAGGCTGAATATATATATCGCAGGCGGCTAGAAGTTCATATACATCCTTGCGAAAACCATGGATATGAATGCGGTCCCTGAACGGGCTGCTTCTAATGAGGCGCATCATTTCTCCGCTATCCATTCCCGATCCTATGAGCAGGAAATGGACCGGCAATTCCGGATCGAGGTATCGTGTTGATCTGATAAGATAAGGCAGTCCCTTGATGCGTCGGACATTGGCAACACAACCAACTACAATGGCTTCCCCGGGAATGCCGAGGACCTCACGTGAAACGGCTGTAACTTTTCCGAACCACGACATATCCAATCCCTTATGGATCATTACTGCTTTTCCCGGATTGAAAAGCAGCTGTTTTCGAACGTTATCAAGCACATAGGCTGAATTGCAGATGATGGTATCGATCCGGGGATTGAAGTGTGAAAACCAGGCGGTGGGATCATGCCAGTGCATGCCGGCAGCCCCGCGGTAAGCAATCACTTTTACAGGCATGCCGATAGCGGCAATTGCACCATTTACAATTGCTTTGCTGTTAAACAGGTGAAGAATATTGTATTTCCTGGCACGAATATTTTTCCGGATAAGCTTTATGGATGTGAGGCTGAACTTGCCGGGCGGATGAAAGGGAATAACCCGGATGCCCAGTTTGTTGAACAGTTTCTCGTACGATGATCCGGAAGGCATCATAACATCTGCCTCAATTCCCTGCCGGTGAAGGCCGATAACAAGTTCTGCATCGGGTTTTGAGGCAGCACTGTCAGTAATATAACAGATGAAAAGTGTCCTGATTGCCATGGTCTTGTTGTCCTCCGATTTGCTGAAACCCGGTTTAATTTCCCAGGAACACATTGTAAACTTCCTGCTGAATTGCTTTTCCTGCCTGGAGAAAGTATTCCGAAACAGTTCCCTGGTTTAAAATGATCCTGTTCAAATCATTGTCGAATACATAGCTGCCTGAATCGGACATCATACCAAACCCATTGTTGAATTCATAAAATGCAAAATTATGTGTAGCACCGAATATATCCTTACTTAGCGGATAGGCTGATGCGTTGAGGTTCAACTGGTGAAGCAATGTTTTTGCCAGGTCGGACTGGGAAAGATAGGTTGATATTACCGTATCCGATCTTATGGCCCCTCCCGTCCATATCATGGGGATCCTGTATTTTTCAGGATAGTACACAACGGTATTGCCCGGGAACTTGGTACCGTGATCGGCCAGCATAATAATAAGGGTGTTCTTCCACCAGGCAGTCAGTTTTGCCTTCCGGATAAAATCGCCGATACAGCTGTCGGTATAAAATGCGGAACTGCTGACCCTTGTATCGATTGTGCTGTTGCCGAACTTCGGTTCTCCCGGAATATCAAACGGTTCGTGGTTGCTAAGCGACAGCAATGTCTTGAAAAACGGTTGCTGTGATGTATTGCAGTCGTCATAAAGCCGTTGAAATGTTATCTGGTCATGCACACCCCACCGGCCGGTTTGCTGCGACTTTTCATAATCATCAACGGAAATAACCTGTTGAAAGTTGCCATTGACCAGGTACGATCGCATATTGGCAAAATCAATATCACCCCCGTAATAGAATGAAGTGTGGTAACCCGCTTGTACCATTTCCCGTGTAATTATACCCAATTTCTGTGTTTTGTCAGGGAATTTAATAATGGAGATCTTGCCCAGTGCCGGGTAACCGCTTAATATCGAAACCAGGCTTTTGTCGGTCCTGGAATCATTTGCCAGGAGATTGGTAAAGAGAATACTCTCGTTGCATAATGTGTTGAAATTGGGCGTGACACCCGGCAGACCGCCCAGGGGCTCAACCAGCTTGGATGTGAAACTTTCAAGGATAACCAGTATAATATTGGGTTGTGGCGTATTCAGCAACACGGTGCTTCCGCTATCCCCATGGTATAACCTGCCGACATATTGTCCGGCTGTCTCGTCATCGAGGTATTGAAAGGGGTTGGGCTGGTCTTTTTTTTCAAGCCAGGAATGACCCACATTCCATAATACATTGATTGCTGCAAAATTCGGATAGGGATCCGGGTGAAAATATACCCTCGACACGCTGATGGGTGCTATGCCGGTTCCGCCACGGGCTAATAAGAGAAGAAAAGGAACAAGCAGCAAAAAAACAAGCAGCCCCTTCCATCGCGGTTTCTCCGAATGAGCAAGCTGCATAGCTATTTTACGGCGATATAATAAATACGCCAGTATATTGAGGGCTACAAAACCCGCAAATAACAGGAATATTGTTATCCATGCCGCGGAAGCCAGCATTTCGCGGGGCGTACTGATGAACCGGAGTGCCGTATTATCGAGCCGGGTACCCCAGTATTTAAACACTTCGAGGTCGGCAAGGGTAAAAATAATAACGGGTATCATCACGATCAGCGTATATATGCTGATCAAACGGAAAGGAAGGGTCCCTTTGCTGTAAGAGGTTAGAAGAAGCAGGATAAGGGGAGTAAGTGTAATATAGCTGACGGCAGACAGATCAAGAAGCAGGCCATGCCGGAATATACCAAAAACACCGGCTGCATTTAGCGTAATAGTGTGATTCATATGGTACAGCAGAAAAACGCATTTAGCCAGGAGAAACAGCACCAGCCAGAAAACAAAATAACGGATAAAGAAGATTAACCTTGTTTTCATTTAGTTACCTGTGAAGATCAGTATGAGTGTATAAACAACAAATCCGGTGAAGAGAAAGGCTCCTTCCCAGCGATCGATAATTGCTTTTTTGCCGGAATATGTGAAAAATAGCAGAACAATGGATCCGGCGATAAGAACAGTCAGGTCAAAATTGAAAGTCAGCCTGTAGGGGAGCGGGTGTATCAGGGCGGCAACAGGAAGAACCAAAAATACATTAAAAATATTGGATCCAACAACATTTCCCACGGCGATATCAGAGTTCTTGCGGTAGGCGGCCACTGCCGAAGTGGCAAGTTCGGGAAGCGAGGTTCCTGCAGCGATAATTGTAAGGCCGATTATTCGCTCGCTGACCCCAAGGGCATGGGCAATATCCACTGCATTGTCCACGGATAGCTTTCCCCCGAAAACCAGTCCGGTCAAACCACCGAAAATGAGCAATGATGTTTTCCATAAGCCATAAACCTTGTGATCTCCCGGCATATCAAGGTTTTCATTTTTCATATTCAGGAAAACATAGAATATGAATAACATGAAAAAAGCAAGCATGATCATACTATCGACAGGTCCGATCCGGTTTGGCCTGTCAGCTGCATACAAATGATCATTGGCAAGCAAAAGCAGCACAAGCGCTGCAATAATGGAATAAGGAATTTCTTTAAAAATGGTAGTTTTCTGCACGGTCACCGGTGATATCATTGCTGCCAAACCCAGAATGCAAAATAGGTTAAATATATTGCTTCCTATTATATTTCCGAAAGTTACATCAATGAGCCCGTTTGCTGCTGATACAACACTTACGATGAGTTCCGGCATTGAAGTACCAAAAGCAACGATGGTAAGGCCGATGATCAGTTCCGGCACGTTGAACCGTCGTGCCAGGGATGAAGATCCCATGACAAGGAAATCGGCTCCTTTGATCAGCAGGGCAAAACCTGCCAGTAGCCATATAATGTTCAGGAACATAGTCAATTGTTTTTATAAAAACTCATTTCCGTAATATAATCATATACCTTATGAGGCAGGAAATACCGGATGTCATGCTTCAGCCTGAGAGCCTGCCGGATAAAGGTGGATGATATTTCCATCACCGGGGCTTCGAAAACCCTGATGTTTACGTGTTCCCGGTCATTTACAGCATGCCCGGGACGGGGATATATGTACCGGGTATAATTGGATTGAATGACGGAAAAGTTTTTCCACTTGTTAAAGGTGTACAGCACATCGGAGCCCATAATGAGGACAAATTCATGTCCCGGGTGCAATTCTTTAAGATAGGTGAGGGTATCAATGGTATAGGACGGCTTGGGCAGCCGGAATTCAATATCACATACCCTGAAGCGGTTGTCCTCTTCGATGGCAATTTCCAGAAGTGTACGTCTTTTATGGTCTTCCAGCAATGTTGCTTTTCTTTTAAGCGGATTCTGCGGGCTGATAACAAACCAAAGCTGTTCGAGATCGGTAAACTCGATCATATAGTTTGCCACAGCCAGGTGTCCGATATGAACCGGGTTAAAGGAACCGAAAAACAATCCGATCTTCATACCTGGTCAGGTTTTTGAAGAAAATTTGCCACAAGTTTCGCGGTTTGGGATAAGGCATCTTCAAGTTTATCATTGAACACCACCACATCGAATTTCCTGATAAACTTAAGTTCCAGTGAGGCTTTGTTGACACGGTTCCGGATCTTTTCGGGCGATTCGGTACCACGTGCTTCCAACCGCTGTTTTAATACTTCAAGGGAAGGTGTATTGATGAATATGGCCAGCGCTGTATCGCCGAATTTGTTTTTCAGGTTCATACCGCCCATAACATCCACATCAAACAGTACATGGTTACCCAACTTCCAGATCCTTTCCACTTCACTTTTAAGGGTTCCATAATAACTGTTTTTATACACTTCTTCCCATTCAAGGAACTGGTTATCGTCAATTTTGTCCTTGAACTGGCTAACCTGCATAAAATAGTAATCACGACCATTGACCTCTCCTTCACGCATTGGACGTGTACAGGCAGAAACGGAAAATAACAGGTTAAGCTCCCTTATTCCAAGCAGGTATTTTACGATGGTGGTTTTACCTGCTCCCGATGGGGCAGAGATGATAACGACTTTTCCTTTCATTCCTCACAACACATTCATTAATTGTTCTTTAACTTTTTCAAGTTCATCTTTCATCAGCACCACAAGCTTCTGAATACCGGAATGGTTTGCCTTTGAACCGATGGTATTGATTTCCCTGCCAATTTCCTGAGCAACAAATCCCAGCTTCCGGCCAACCTGCTCAGGTTCGTTGATTACCTCCAGAAAATAGTTGCAGTGATGCTGCAGCCGTGTCTTTTCCTCCGAAATGTCGAGTTTTTCAATATAATAGATCAATTCCTGTTCAAACCGGTTATTATCGATACGCTCCTGGGGTACAAATTCAAGCAGTGAGTTCTTCATTTTGTTGGTAAGTGACTCATACCTTTCTTTTTCAAAAGGTTCAACCCTGGCAAGGAACGATTCAATACATTTTATCCGTGATATAACATCGTTTTCCAGTGTCTTGCCTTCCTGTATGCGGAATTGTTCAAGTCCGTCAATGGCTGCATTGAGTGCAACCTGAAGTTTTGCCCATTCATCGGGATCAATGGACTCTTTGCCATTATTAAAGGTCTCCGGCAGCCTCAGGACAGCCTGAAGCAAGGGTTCCTGACCGGCGATGCCGATCTCCTCCGCAATCGATCTGAGCTGGTTATAATAATCCTTGATAATTGGAGCATTAATATGTGTTGCCTGCCTTCCTTCCTTGTATTCCACCGAGAACAAAACCTCGACCTTACCGCGTTTTAACCTGTTTGTCAGTTCATTGCGGATCTCCATTTCTTTTTCACGGTAGTTACCTGTGAGGCGCATGTACACATCGAGCTGCTTGCTGTTAAGCGATTTAATCTCGATGTTGACGACTTTGTCGTCCAGTTCGCAGGTGGACTTACCGAACCCTGTCATTGATTGGATCATGGCAATTAATGTTCTTAATCTGCAAACCTACATAAATTTTTTATTTCACGCGGAAGTCAAGCAGGATTTGTCCCTCCACGAAAGCCACCAGGTGATCGCCTATTTTAACTGGTCCTACTCCCGCAGGGGTTCCGGTAAATATTAAATCACCGGTTTTAAGGGTTATGAAAGTTGAGACATAGGATATGATTTCATCGAATGTAAAGATCATGTCCCTGGTATTGCCTTTTTGAACAGGGGTATCGTTAATATTGAGCTGAAAATTAATTGCAGTCAGGTCGGGCAGATCGGAAATGCTGAGAAACCTGCCGATTACTGCCGATTGATCGAAGGCTTTTGCAATTTCCCAGGGATGCCCGTTTTTCTTACAAATTTCCTGAAGGTCACGGGCTGTGAAATCAATACCTACTCCGATGGAATCGTAATATCGGTGTGCGAATTCTTTTTTGATGTTCTTTCCCAGCCGGGAGATCCGGAGCACAATCTCGGTTTCGTAATGAATATCCTTTGAAAAATCAGGCAAAAAGAACGGATTGTTGTTGATCAGCAGCGACGAATCGGGTTTCATGAAAAACACAGGTTTAACCGGCACCGGATTATTGAGTTCCTTTGCGTGGTCGATGTAATTTCGTCCTATACAAATGATTTTCATAATACTGTTTACTCTTTCCCAAATGCTCCCCTTAATTTTATCGATGTCAGAACATTCTTGGTATATAACGGAAACTGCCCGTTCATCATCCACCCGTAATAACCCGGGTCTTTTTTCAGAACCTCTTCAACAGGCTGACCCTTGTATTTCCCGAAATTGAATACTTCAGTTCCGTCATCATCATAAACAATACGGCCAAGGAAATCAACATTGCGGTTATGACTTGAAAACTTTGAAAGTTCATCCATATCATTTGCAAGATCCTGGTACCGGTCGAGTTGTGCTTTCAGTACTTCGTACGTGGCACGGGTGTCCGCTTCTGCCGAGTGGGCATCCTCAAGATTTTTGTCACAATAGAATTTATAGGCCGCACTCAGTGTACGCTGCTCTTTTTTATGAAAGATGACCTGGATATCAATGAATTTTCTTTTTTTCAAATCGATATCCACATCACAACGGAGGAATTCTTCAGCCAGCAGGGGAATATCGAATTTATTTGAATTATAACCGGCAAAATCACAACCTTCGAATACCCTTGTAAGTGATCGGGCCACTTCGCTGAAGGTTGGGGAATCTTTTACATCTTCATCGGATATACCATGAATGGCAGTAACCTTGGCGGGAATCGGAACCGTAGGATTAATTCTCATGGTTTTTGATTCTTCTTCGCCATTGGGATAAATTTTCAGAAAGGACAATTCCACAATTCGGTCCGTGGCTATATCAATGCCGGTGGTTTCAAGATCAAAGAAAATGAGTGGATTTCTTAGGTTCAGGTTCATGAAAACGGGTTGACGGTTTAACTATTGATCATCATGGGCATCAGCAACATCAGCACATCTTCATTTTCATCTGTTTTGTCAAACGGAATAAACAGGCCTGCCCTGGAAGGATCTGAAAGCTCAATGGATACATCGGTGGACTGAATGTTATTCAGGATCTCGATCATAAAGGTCGATTTAAAGCCTATTTCAAGTTCATCGCCGTTATACTGGCAGGTTAGCTCTTCAATTGCCGATGTGGAAAAGTCAATGTCCTGTGCTGAAACCGTAAGCCTGTTTCCTTTAATAGCCATACGTACGAGGTTGCTTGCCTGGTTGGAAAAAACAGACACCCGCCGGATGGTATTGAGCAGTTTTACCCTGTCGATCAAAAGCTTATTTTGATTGTTTGTGGGAATTACAGAATTGTAGCTGGGGTAATTTCCCTCCACAAGCCGGCATACCAGCCGGAATGAAGGGAGCGTGAAAAAGGCATTCTTATCATCAAATTCGATGCTTAGTTCTTCATGTCCTTTGGACAGCAGGTTTTTTAACAGGCCTGCGGGTTTCTTTGGCAAAATGAATGCAGCGCTTGCATTGGCGCTCACATCTTTGCGTTTGTAACGAACAAGCTTATGTGCATCGGAGGCAACAAAAGTAATGTCAGTGGGATTCATTTCGATGAAAATACCATTCATAACCGGGCGAAGTTCATCATCCGCAGTGGCAAAAAGTGTGCTGGTGATGCCTGTGACCAGGGATGCGGCGGAAAGTTTCAGGGAAACGGTCCTGTCGGGCTTTATCCTGGGAAGCTGCGGGAAATCCTCACCATGCTGACCCATGATGGCGAACTGACCGTTTTCAGAACTGATTGCCACTGCAAAATTCTCGGTATTGATTGAAAAGGTAAGAGGCTGATCGGGGAATTCCCTGAGTGAGTCAGTAATCAGTTTGGCAGGAATTGCTATGCTGCCTGATCCGCTCGTGTTTTCAAGCTCCATAGTAGTCACCATGGTAGTTTCGAGATCAGAAGCAGTTATTTCAAGAACCTTACCATCCAGTTTGAACAGGTAGTTATCCAATATGGGAAGGGTATTCTTTGAACTGATAACCCGGCTCAAAGCCTGCAAATGGTTTAACAGATCAATACTCGATACGACAAATTTCATGTAGACAAGATTTTATGAATTTTTAAACAATCAATTAAGTTGCCAGGTTCCTGAAATAATCAGGGTATCAATATTACGAAAAAAAACCATTTTCTGGGGAGTGGATTTCATTTTTTTTGAAAATCACCCAACTCTCTCATTACCGGATCGGCATCGGCATAATTGATAAGTACGGTGTCCCTGTCGTGATTGATCACGGCAAAAAAGCGGTTCTTATCATAAATTTCGCGGTTGCCTGGTGAAGAAAAGATGCGGAATGCTTTCATCGTACTTTCACCGCCCTTGTTATCCCGGACCCCGATTTGAAAGAACGGTATTTCCGAGGCCGGAAGAACATTGGGAGAAACCAGCACAGGCCGAAAGCTGATCTTTCCGAAAAATGAAAGATAATCTGCTATTTCCTGCCTGTTAATGCTTTCTGTCGGTAGTGTCTGCATCAAATCTGAAAGCGATAGATCACCGCCGGATGTCTGGATTATCTTAAACGATTTATCGGGTTCAACAGGATACTGTACCTCAATTTCAAGGATGTCGTCAGGATCAAAGCCGAAAATCGCATTTTCACGCCATATGGCCGCATGTAACGCGAACAGGTTCTCGATGTTCTGTTCGGAAAAACCCTTGAGCTTAACCATATAGGGCATGTTATCATCGGGTTTCATCATGTAAGTGCCTGATATCCCCAGAGAATCAAAATACACGTAAAACGAGCGTGTAAGGCGGTTATTGCTGTAAAATTTCACGTAGCGGCCATTACTCACGATCACTTCTGAAAGATGTTTTCTAACCGTTTTTGATGCAGGAGATACTATCTCAGTCCGTTGCAGGGTTGTTAGAAATAATTCAACAAGGTCATTCCGTGCAACGGATGAACCATTCACTTTCCAGCTATTCCCGCCTTTTTCAAGTATGAGCAGGGCATCATGCTGTGCAAACTCTATTTTATCCGTAAGGAGTATACCGGCCGGAATAAAATCGGTGATATCCACATGCATTGTCCTGCGCTTGTTGGTTGAAAGCACAACAAGAATGGCAGTGAGCATGACAACAGCAGCCATAAAAGGGACGTATTTTTTCAGCATAGGGATCGATTTTTATGTCCCGGCATATTTCTTCTTCCTCAGCCACGCAAATAAAATTCCGGCCAGTATTATCAGCAGGGGAGGACCGATGGTATTGGTCAAAACCCATTTCGTGCGGTCTTCCTTGATCCTGGCTTTGTCAAGTAGTCGCAGGGTAAGCTCCCTGGAACGGAGGTTGATGAGGTCCCCATGTCCTGTCAGATAATGAATGGCATTTACAATAAATTCCTTGTTCCCGAATGTCTGCTGGGTGAACCTGTCGAGTCCCAGGGGTGAGATCAGAACGCCCTGTGGAGTTGGTCTTACATCATTACGAATGATATCACCGTCGGCGACCACAAGCAAAGCCGCTGGCGAACCCGATTCTGTCAGCCCGAAGGCAGTATCAGGAAATAATTGGGAAATCATCCTGTTACGGAATGCCGATTCAAAACTGCCTTCCAGTAAAACGGCAACAGGGAGGTGCTTAGACGTGAACTGGTCCTGGGATGGCGTATAGCGAACCTCATCCAGGCTGATGATTACAGGAGCAGTAACCGATCGGGAATACTCCGATGATGCCAGCAGCACTGTCTTCTTAATTCCTTTCCGGGCTTCAAGTGTATCAATGCTCCCGGCAAACTCGGTCCTGATCATATTCAGGTTGCGGGTTATCGGGTGTTTGCCCGGGGCGGTGAGCAGGGGAGAATATATCCATGGTGCCGGCCTGAAATCGGCAGGATTACCAGCAAGTGCAACGTTTACAGGTATTACGTTGCACTGAACATCCTGAATAAGGATTGGATTAACCCGGACACCATACCGGAAAAGAAGATCCTGTACATTGAGTTCATGAATGAGTGCGACCATAGGTCCGCCTTCGCTGATACTGTCAAGGTTGGCGTTAACCAGATCGAGAAACCACAAGATCTTGCCGCCCTGCATGATATATTGGTCGAGCACGAATTTATCCCTTTCATTGAAAGCGGTCACGGGTTTGGCTATTACCAGGGTTATGTATTGGTCAAGTATCCCGGGCCTTCCGTCGATCTTACCCCGGTCAACCTGGTAGTACCATCCCAGTTCCCGGGTCAGGTCGCCTACCTGGTATTCATCAAGTTCACCATGTCCCTCGATAAAAGCAATTTTTTCGGTGGAATCCACTGACAGTGAGCTGATAACCCGCATAAATTCGAATTCAAAAGCTTGCAGCGAGTTGTTGATATTTTCTTCGGCACCAGCGCCGGGATTGTTCTTTAACAGGTTAACCGGAACTTCTACACCCCGGTAATTGATTATGGCACCCGGGAAAATCAGTTTTTCCGTACTGCCTCCTTCTACGTCCTTTGCAAGGATGTTAGTTGGTTTCAGTCCCTTGTCATACAATTCGTTAACCACATCCTCAACAACTGCGGCATCCTTATTGTCAAAGGGATTGATTAGTTCATATTCCAGGTTGTCTCCTGCGTAAACCCTGAATTCATCCAGGGTCTCTATGATGCGCAGCTGCATTTTCCGGAACTGGATATTCAGATCGCCGTCGAGATAAACTTTTATATAAACAATATCCTTAAGGTTTCTCAGGGAAGATTTGCTGAAACCGGATAAGGTGTATCGCTTTTCCGAAGTCAGGTCAAACCGGTGAAAAAACGAAGACAGGATGAAGGTTAACATCAGAATAACGGCGATGGAAACCAGCATTGAAATTACGGGCGTTGCACTTCTTTTTTTATGATCATTTACCTGTGCCTCCATGTTCACTATTTTTTGCTTTCAAACCGGATTTCAAGCCTGGCCTTTGTCAAAACAATAAAAATCGCTGTCAGGGCGGCAAAATACACAATGTCCCGTGTATCAATAACGCCACGGCTCATGGATCTGTAGTGTTCAATTATCCCGAGCGATACGAGAAATCCACCTGTTTTGCCCATGGCGACCAGGGTGCTGACCTGTTCAAAGCCGTAACACATGAAAAGACTGAGAAATGCCGCCAGCAGAAAGGAGATGATCAGATTATCCGTGAGTGAAGAGCAGAAGATACCTATGGCTGCATAGGCCCCGGCCAGAAATAAAAGGCCCGCATAGGATCCCCATGTTCCGCCCTGGTCGATATTACCGGTGGGATTCCCGAGTGACACCACTGTGAAATAATATACCAGGGTAGGCAGCAGGGCAAGTAACACCAAAGCCACAGCGGCAAGGTATTTCGCTCCGATGATCTGAATCCCGGAAAGGGGGCGGGTCAGCAACAGATCCAATGTTCCCGAACGTTTTTCTTCAGCAAAACTGCGCATGGTGATCGCGGGGATAAGCAGCAGAAAAACCCATGGAGCCAGCACGAACAGGCTGTCAAGGGTAGCATAACCACCATCGAGCAGGTTCATTGGTCCTTCGAAAACCCACATGAACAAGCTGTTTACGATAAGGAAAATTATGATTACAATATATCCGGTAAGTGAATAAAAAAAACCGGAGATCTCTTTAATAAACAGGGAATACATATATTTCAGCTTGACGCTTCAAAAATAAAACAAATTTTGATGTTACCTGCAGAAATTAATTCCAATGCTTGCGCCTACTTTGGATTCATTACGGAAAGATTAACCGTTTTGTGAGACACATAAGGATTGCCAAATCTGGTCTTGATCACAGCAGAAATTACCACGGTCTGGTTTAACATCGAACCCGGGGGAATATTAAAGTCTATCTGTGTTTTTCCGCCCTGGGTGGCTAATAACAATAGTTTGGCATTTATGAATTTACCCTCACCGAGGTTTCCTTTATAAAATTTAACATCTGTGGATTCATCCGAAACCGATATTACCAGCAATACCTTGTTTGCATCTGCCAGGTGGTCTTTCTGCCGCACCATCAACCTGGGGTAACCCTTTATGACAGAACCGTCCTTGTTATACTCCTTCAGACCTTCACCCGGGAAGCCTTCTTTGTAAGGAATTTCGGCCATAAGCTGGCCATTCTCATAAAATAGTTTTTGTACGCCCTCGATTTTACCGGTTACAAACGGGGAAATCCTGTATTCTTTCCCGCTCTCATAATACCAGATCTCATTTCCTTCCTTAATGCCATTTTTAAATTCAAGGGTGGAATTCACCTTTCCCGTGTTGGCGTAATAATTAGTTGCCAGTCCTTCCTTAACGTTATCAATGTAATTAACCTCGGAAAGCAACCTTCCCTCACGGTCATAATTCCGGGTTGGGCCGTTTCTCAGCTGACCCACTGCTGCAATTTCAGTCTTGACCTTGCCGTTGCTGTGATATTCTTTGATGACAACCATCCCAGTACCCGCTACCGCTGAATCTGTTACCTCCGGTTCCGCTGCAGGCTTAGAACAGGAACAATACAACAAAAAACAAATAAACACGAAGAAAATTTGACTCTTCATGGAAGTTAGGGTTGAGAGACAAATGTGAAATTACAATAAATCCTGTGAATTTTCAATAATTTACATCATTTCTTCCAATTACCTAATTCTGCTATCTTTGTGCTTCAACAAATACGGATGGGACGCTCGAAACATAAGCCTTTGCTTGAGAATTTGATGATCACGGATATTGCAGCGGAGGGGAAAGCCATAGCCAGGCACGAAGGGATTGTTGTTTTTGTATCGAATTGTGTGCCCGGTGATATCGTTGATGTGCAGGTTATCCGGAAGCGAAAGCGCTATATGGAAGGCTACCCGGTGAGGGTTCATGTTTATTCCGAAAACCGTGCCAATCCTTTTTGCAGTCATTTTGGAGTTTGCGGGGGATGCAAATGGCAACACCTTCCTTATACTGAACAATTGAAATATAAGCAAAAGCAGGTTACGGATGATCTGGCAAGGATCGGGAAAGTAGAAGCGGACCTGATTAATCCCATCCTGGCCTCTGAAAGTAAAACCCACTACCGGAACAAACTGGAATTTACTTTTTCAAATAACCGGTGGTTGACCACAGATGAAATTGAATCGGGTAATCCTGTTGAAGAGCGTAACGCTTTAGGATTTCATATTCCCGGGAAATTCGACAAGGTGTTAAATATCGATACCTGTTATCTTCAGCCTGAACCTTCGAACCAGATCAGGAATTTTATAAGGCAGTATGCCCTGGAAAATAAACTCGGGTTTTTTGACCTCACCCGGCAGGAAGGATTTCTCAGGAATCTTATAATTCGCAATACGCTGGCAGGAGAATTCATGGTTGTTTTATCATTTTTCAGGGATGATCCCGTGGAAATCGGAAAACTGCTGAATGCAACGGCTTCGGGGTTTTCACAGATCCGTTCCCTGATGTATGTGATCAATCCGAAAGGAAACGATACCATTAATGATCTGGATGTGATTCCCTTCTGTGGTGAAGATCACCTTGTTGAACACATGGAAGGGCTGCAATTCAGGATATCCCCGAAGTCTTTTTTTCAAACCAACGCACGCCAGGCCTATCAGCTATATTCGGTTGCACGTGATTTTGCGGAACTTACAGGCAGTGAAACTGTTTACGACTTGTATACGGGAACCGGTACGATTGCCCTGTTTTTGGCTTCCCGCTGTAAAAAGGTGGTTGGTATCGAGTATGTTCCCGAAGCCATTGAGGATGCAATGCTGAATGCCCAGCAAAACGGAATTGACAATGCTGTCTTTTTTGCCGGTGATATCCGGAACCTGATGAAGGAATCGTTTTTCTCCCTTCATGGTTACCCCGATGTGGTGATCACTGATCCTCCCCGCACCGGTATGCACGAAGATGTCACCAATGCCATAATTTCAGCCCGGCCGCGCCGGATCGTATATGTAAGCTGCAATTCTGCCACACAGGCCAGGGATATTCAGCTGTTATCGGCCTGCTATCATGTGTTGAGGATACAGCCAGTGGATATGTTCCCCTTTACACATCATGTTGAAAATGTTGCCCTGCTTGGCCTAAAATAACCTGCCCCGCAAATGTTACTCCGGATAATTGAAAATTTTAACCGTTTTTTTGTAATTTGGTGTTCACCAAATCCGTATTGCAATGGGTAATTTCTTCCACGGTGTTTTTCAAACCTTTTTCCTGATAGGTTATGCTGTATTGTTTGTGGTTACGATTCTTATTCTCAGGCCTTTCCGGTTTCACAAAAGAAGGCTTAAATCCACCGTTATCCTGAAGATGAGTTATTTGCTTTATCTGGTTTCCTTCCTCGCTTTTACTTACCTGCTCCTGTTTGGCAGAAAGGAGGTTGCGGAATCCGAGCAGCCTTATGAAACCCTGTTCAATATTCATTTTTTGTTTTTCCTTACTTCCACCCTGATTCCAAATATTGGTATTATGATCAGGCGCAGGATAAAGAAAAACAGGGTTGAATATAATTTACTGGTCACTGTCATTAACCTGCTCTACTTTATCTATCTTACCTATCTTTGTATTTCCCACAAGTGGGCGCTCATGTAAACAGGAAATATTAGCACCTGTCAAGCATCCTCCGGACTGTTTCCAGTTTTTTTTCCAGGGGGATGGCACCGTCAATCCAGTGAATACCAATTCCATTTCGCTCCATTTTTCTGAACCAGGTTCTTTGCCGCCTGGCAAACTGATGAATGGCTGTATTAAGCTGCTTTACCATGGTCGGATAATCCAGCCTGCCTGTCAGGTAGGCGGTGATATACCGGTATTCGAGACCGTAGTAATCAAGAGATTCCGGAGTGATCCCCGATGCAAGAAGCTGTTGTACCTCGCTTACCATGCCCCTTTTCAATCGCGATTCGAGTCTTTCGGTAATCCGCGACCGTTCAGTTGTTCGGTCATACATGATACCAAAGAACAGGGGATATACCGCCGGCAATCCTGAAGTTGATCCGGGATTGGCACGGTAGTATGATTCTATCTCGATAGCCCGCACAGCACGATCGACGGTATCCACGTCGGTTCGGTTATGCAGTGTTTTCATCCCTGCCAGGATTTCTTCAAGTTCCTGCAGTGACCTGAATTGAAGTTCATGGCGAAGCATGTCATTCCGTGGAACTTCAACAAGCCGGTAGCCCCTCGTGGCAGCCTCGATGTACATGCCTGATCCCCCGCATAGTATGGGCATTTTGCCTTGCGAACGGATCCTATCGAATGCTTTGAAAAAATCACGCTGAAATTCGAAAACACTGTACCTGTTTCCGGGTTCGATGATGTCAATCAGGTGAAACGGTACCTGCCTGTCCTGTACCCGGTAATCCTCATAATCCTTTCCGGTCCCAAGGTTCATGTTGCGATACACCTGCCGCGAATCAGCGCTGATCACTTCTCCGTCAATCTCATCGGCAAGGTGGGCGGCAAAAGAAGTTTTACCGCTCGCGGTGGGTCCGATCACGGCGATCAGGTTAAACGGTGCTGACATATGCGTAATTATTCATACCGGCTAATTTATGGAAAATCAAATAAAATAGACTTATTTTGCAGCACAGTAGTACAAAGAAGATGGCTGAAGTAAATATAAAAAATAAAAAAGCATGGCATGATTATGAAATGCTTGATACTTATATTGCAGGAATTCAGCTGACAGGTACCGAGATCAAATCTATCCGGGCCGGCAAGGCAGGCCTTGTTGATGCGTATTGTTATTTCAATCAGGGGGAGTTGTATGTGAAGGGCATGCATGTCGCCGAATATGATTTTGGAAATATCAATAACCACTTTCCCAGGCGTGACCGGAAATTGCTGCTGACCCGGAAAGAATTGAAAAAGCTTGAAAAAAGCACGCGCGAAAAAGGATTGACCATTATAGCCCTGAAGATATTTATTTCTAAAAGCAGTTATGCAAAAGTAGAAATTGCCCTTGCACGTGGCAAAAGGGAATATGATAAGCGTGAAGATATGAAGAAAAAGGATACAAAAAGGGAACTGGACCGCCTTATGAAACACTAATATCCCCGATAGCTATTGGGAAAAGAAGAACGTGTTCAGTTCATAAATATCCCCGGCCGTCAATTGGGACTCGAAGTCAAAATACCGGTCAATTTCCCGCAGCATCTCATCGAATGAAATATAATTATCCTTATCGGTATCAATGGAGATGAATTTCTCAGGTATTTGAACATTCCCGCCTTTACGGCTTCCAAACGAGTCGGGGCGGCGTATATACAGGTCGATTTCATTACGGCCAACGGCCATGGATTTATCAAGAAGCGAAATTAAAGCATCCTCATTGATCTCAACCCCTTCATCATTAACAAAAGCTCCCATCCGGCTGAATTGTTCCTTATCGAGATAATCGACAATCCCGTCCTTGTCCGAGTCAACAGGGCAGCCGGTAGAATCGGTGGATACACCAAGCGGAGTGCCGGGACAGTCATCCCATCCATCCATCCATCCGTCATTGTCCTCATCACCAAAGAGCATGGGATCAAATTCCATATCCCGGAAAAGCCGTTCGATCTTGAGTGTTTTTGCCGAGGAGAACAAGTCGAGGTGAAGGGAAACATAGGTATAATTAAAAATGTCATTTCCCTTTTTACCGATCCGCCCGGATTCGTTCCTGGAACTCACATGATCAATAACATCGGAAAAAGTATAGCAGAATGAATTGCCGAGCCTGATCATCAGGCGATCTGACAACTGCATATCCAGTCCGAAATCAAACGGTATGACAAAGGCATATTCAGCATACTGGCCAAGTCCCCAGTCGTGTTTTCGCAACGGCGTTTCATATATGAAATCCCGGGACATAACATGGCTGAGGTCGGAATTGCCGGATGATTGCGGAATATCCCGGATAGTACCGTCGGTCCAGTAATGGTAACGCTGTGTTGAACTTACACCCAGGTCGGGATCAAAAAAGGTTCCAATACTATCGGCTTTGGAATTAAATAGCATTGTAGAAAATCCAAGGGATATAAACGGATGGATGCGACGTTCTTTTTTCCGGTACAGGTGGTCAAAATCGTAATTTATGTCAATCCCGAAATTGTAAATGGATGTCTGGAAATTGAAATTTTTCAACGGGTCGGAAAAGGATCTTTCATTTCCGTTAAACTTTCCTCCCATAAAGAAAAAATTGGCTCTGAATTGGCGCCTGTTATCAATATACGTGCTTAAGCTCACTTTATTACCCAGGGTGCCAATGGTAGGCGAGTAGTAATTGTTCCTGATATCACCAAAATAATTGAGAACACCCACACCAAATCCGACTACGGGTTTGTAAACCGGATTGATGTTTTCCACTTCTTCGTTCAGCAACCGGTCAAGTTCGTCCTCCTGTGCCATCAGTCCAACGGACAGGAACATCAGCATTAAAGTCAGAAAAACCGACCTGGGAAGACCGACCTCAACCAGCTTGATATACCTCATCGGATCCATTTTTGTTCAGTTACCATAAGTGCTTCCTGCACAGTTATGCGCTGTCCGCTGTTGTATGCTGTAACAAATGCATCCTTCACGGGAGTTGTATTCCAAATATGCACCCGGTAATCCCTTGCTTCCTTGTATACAATGAATGATCCCACCGAATACTTTTGCCATCCGTCATGTGTTTCTTTCCGTATCTCTTTTTCCAGCTTCAGTTTACTGAAATAATTGTCTATGTCCACCGGTTTATGGCCGGCAGCAAGCTGGATCCTGAAATAGACGCCCTGTTCGGTCCCGAGCATCTGGGAAGCATAAGCCTCCATCCCTGGATTCACGGGTTTTTCATCAGCAACATCAGGTTCTTCCGAAGGAGGCACCTGTTTATTATTATCAGCAACTGCCACATCATCGGTAACCGGGTCAGATAACAAATCAGGTGCGGGTTCACGGAGTGCCTCAGCCACCAGTGTCTGAATTTCTTCAGCTCCCAGCGATGCCAGATCAAGATCCTTTTCAACTACCCGCACACTAACCGTTTTGTCTTCAACAAGATAAGAGAAAGCTCCGGATATGACCGGGGCATCCAGTTTTGCCTGGTTTCTGGGAATGAGCCTGTATGATACCGTGAAATATTTTTCCATGGGTAGGTTCATCCACAGAAATTTCACCCGTTGATCCTTAAAAGTAAAAATGGCATCTTTTGCATCCAGCGCTACTGCTGTAAAACCATCCGGGACATCCTCCTCGATCTTCGCGAATTTTTGGGTCGATTCCTTATTAACCAGCACGTTGACTATATATTCGCCACCCGGACCTGTGAACGGTTTTTGCCTGATGCAGGCGATGTTCAATGCCTCCGCTGCACCTGGTTGTGCATAAGGGAGCGCCATTTTCTCATAGTCGTTTACATCCACAATCAGCGAGGGATCTATTTCGGATGACGGGATAATGGTAACAGCAACCGGATCGATATCGACCGATTTTCTTTCATTGTTGTCGATATACGAGAATTTACCTGAAAGTGAGAAGGTGCCTTTAAGTCTTTCATCCACTTTAACACGGTATGTAACGGTAATTTCTTCAGGCTGGGGTGTCCGCAGCCAGATCAGCCGGACCCGTTTCTCACTGAATGAAAAATCGGCACTGGATGAGGTCCCTGATTGGGCAGTAAGTCCTGCAGGTATGCTTTGCTGAAACCTCGAGAAACCTTCGAGCTCTCCTTTGTTAAGCGTGATTTTTACCTCAAATTCCGAACCGGCATTTACCTCCGGCGGAACTTCCATCTTTACCGATACATCGCCCTGAAATATCTGTAAAGCAAGGATCACAATCAGGTTCAGTAAAGGAACAATCAGTTTGATCATTAATTCGGGTATTTAAATCGTAATAAAAATAGCCATTTCTGTGTACAAAACCAATTAAAATATTAACAAGTATGTTGAAAACAATTTATTAAATATTTGATATTCAGATTTATAATTAATATTTTTTGACTAAAAATTCGGACTGAGCAAATATTTACTATAGAAATCATTGATATGTTTTACTGCTTCATCTGTTGTATCCACAACGGTAAATAATTCCATATCGTCTGTACTAATGTTCTTCTCCTCATCGAGCATCACTTCCTTTACCCATTTCACAAGGCCTTCCCAGTATTCCTTACCGATGAGCACAATGGGGAAGCGTCCGATTTTTTCAGTTTGAATAAGGGTTAGCGCTTCGAACAGTTCATCAAAGGTACCAAATCCTCCCGGGAGAACCACAAATCCCTGGGCATATTTAATGAACATTACCTTTCGGACGAAAAAGTGGTCAAAGGTGATCAGTTTATCCGAGTCGATAAACAGGTTGGGTTCCTGTTCAAAAGGCAGGTCGATGTTAATCCCCACCGAGCGTCCCTTTCCTCTTTTTGCCCCCAGGTTGGCTGCTTCCATAATCCCGGGCCCTCCTCCGGTAATAATGCCATAACCGTATTGTGTGAGTTTATAAGCTACGTCCTCTGCCATTTTATAAAATTTGGTGCCGGGTTCCGTGCGTGCCGACCCAAATATGGAAACGCAGGGGCCAATGCGGGAAAGCTTTTCATAGCCCTCCACGAATTCCGACATGATCTTAAAAATATTCCAGCTGTCTGCTGATTGTATTTCCTGCCAGTCCTTCTTTTTGAAGGCATCAATAATTTTTTCCTCGCCGTTGGTCATAAGTGTGAATACGTTGAAAATCTATAATCTATACGTTAACAATTTGTCTAAGTTATGTTTGAACAACAAAAATACGAAATTAGGATGAGTTTGACATGTTAGCTGTTTCACCGGATAGCTATTTAGATAGTAAGCTGTTTGGTATACAGGCTAATTTTCAAATTTTAGAATTTACCAATTCTTCTTTCAGAAATTCTGCAGTATAACTCCTGCTGTTGCCGGCAATCTCTTCCGGTGTGCCGGTGCACAGGATCTCACCACCTTTCACGCCGCCTTCGGGACCCATATCAATAATGTGATCGGCAACCTTGATCACATCGAGGTTATGTTCAATGACAATGATTGTATTGCCTTTATCAACGAGGCGGTTCAGTACTTCCAGCAGCACCCGCACATCTTCGAAGTGCAATCCCGTAGTAGGTTCATCCAGAATATACAGGGTCTTACCCGTATCTTTTTTTGACAGTTCCGCCGCAAGCTTAATACGTTGCGACTCACCTCCTGAAAGTGTTGTTGATGGCTGACCGAGTGTGATATATCCCAAACCAACCTGATCGATCGTGATCAGTTTTTGCCGGATGGCCGGGATACCTGAAAAGAATTCCACAGCCTGGCTGATGGTCATATCCAGCACATCGCTGATGTTTTTTCCTTTGAACCTGACTTCAAGCGTTTCACGGTTATATCGCTTTCCGTTACACTCACTGCAATGGACATACACATCGGGAAGAAAATTCATCTCGATGGTTTGTATTCCGGCGCCCTGACAGGTTTCGCAACGACCGCCCCTGACATTAAATGAAAAACGTCCGGCTTTGTAGCCCCTGATCTTTGCCTCCCTGGTTTGTTCAAAAAGTTTCCTGATATCGCCGAATACACCTGTATAGGTTGCCGGATTCGAGCGTGGCGTCCTTCCGAGGGGCGACTGGTCCACTTCAATTACTTTGTCGATATTTCCGATACCTTCAATGTCTTTATATGCCAGTGGTTCCAGCGATGACCGGTAAAAATAGCGGCTTAGAATGGGGTACAGCGTGTCATAAATAATGGATGACTTACCGCTACCGGAAACGCCCGTGATGCAAATGAATTTTCCCAACGGAAATTCAATATCCACATTCTTCAGGTTATTCCCGCTGCTGCCGCGAAGGATCAGTTTTTTTCCATTTCCTGTACGGCGAATTTCAGGTACCGGAATCGATTTGTTGTGATTAAGGTACTGTGCTGTCAGCGAACTGCCTTTCATGATCTCATCCGGTTTCCCGGTTGCACAAACCTCGCCTCCGTGCCTTCCGGCAAAAGGCCCGAGATCTACAACATAATCGGAACTGAGTATCATTTGTTTGTCATGTTCAACCACAATAACCGAGTTGCCCGTATCACGAAGTTCTTTAAGCGATTCAATGAGGCGGTGATTATCGCGCTGATGCAATCCTATACTGGGTTCATCCAGGATATACAACACATTCACCAGCCGGGATCCGATTTGGGTGGCAAGCCGTATGCGCTGGCTCTCACCGCCTGACAGGCTACCGGCACTGCGGTTGAGCGATAGGTATTCCAGGCCGACATTCAGCAGAAAGCCTATGCGGTTCTTCAGTTCTTTCAGTATTTCCGAGGCAACGGCAAGCTGTCTTTCCGACAGGAACCGGTCCACTCCGTGCAGCCATTGATCCAATTCCGAAAGATCCATCATCGCGAGCCGGGCAATATTGTTGTCATGGATGAAAAAATGCAGTGATTCCTTCTTCAGCCTTGCCCCGTTGCAGGACGGGCAGGTAATTTTCTGGATGTATTGATCAGTCCATTTTTCATCATCTTTTGCACCGGAACCGTTCGTGTGGTTTGCGATATAATTGATCACACCTTCGAAACTCAGAAAATAATTGGTGGAAAATCCCAGGGGCGTGTTTTCCAGTTTAAAGGTTTCCTCGGCACCATACAGGATCACATTCATCCCATCCTCGGGTATATCCTTCACAGGTGTGTTAAGTGTAAACCTGTATTTCGAGGCAATGGCCTCGAGCTGCCAGAATATAAGTACATTCCGGTAGGGTCCGAGTGGCTGTATTCCTCCCTTTTTAATGCTGAGATCAGGATTCGGAATAATCTTGTTGATATCTATCTGGTTGATGGTGCCCAGTCCATTGCAGTGCTGGCATGCCCCCTGAGGGGAATTGAATGAAAAGGTATGCGGGGCAGGTTCGTTGTATGATATTCCGGTTGTGGGACACATCAGCAGGCGGCTGTAATAGCGGGGTTCTTTCTTTATGGCATCCAGGATCATAATAATACCTTTTCCGTGTTGCATGGCCAATGCCACGGAACTTTTCAGCCTCCCCGTGTCTTCCCGGGATACCTCCATCTTGTCAACAACGATTTCAATAAAGTGTGCCTTGTACCGGTCCAGTTTCATACCATGCCTGGCTTCGGTAAGCTCTCCGTCTACACGCACGTTGAGAAAGCCTTTGCGACGTATATGCTCGAAAACTTCTTTGTAATGACCCTTGCGTCCTTTAACCAGGGGAGAAAGAATATAAATTTTCTGACCTTCATACTTGTCCGAGATCAGGTTGATGATCTGTTCATCGGTATACTTCACCATGGCTTCTCCGGTATTGTACGAGCGGGCAATACCGGCCCTTGCATAAAGCAGCCTTAAAAAATCGTAAATCTCTGTGATGGTGCCGACGGTAGATCGGGGATTCCTGCTGGTGGTTTTTTGTTCAATTGCAATAACGGGACTTAATCCTGAGATCTTATCCACATCCGGTCGTTCCATATTGCCCAGGAATTGCCTTGCATAGGCCGAGAGGGTCTCCATGTACCTGCGCTGTCCCTCGGCATAAATTGTATCAAAAGCGAGCGATGACTTTCCGCTGCCGCTTAATCCTGTAATTACAGTTAACTGGTTTCGGGGAATGGTGACATCGATATTCTTCAGGTTGTGGACTCTTGCACCGAGCACCCTGATCTCACCTGTTTCAAGTATTTTTTTTAACCTGGTTGCTGTCAATTCGTTTCTCCGGATGGTTCAGGGATTGATTCGTGTGATTGCCTGACTGACCTTTCACCTTCTTCGGGCATTTTTATGGTATAAACTTTTTTTGCCTGATCGGGGAGGTAATTTTGACGAAGCCAGGGATTGAGTTGTTTGATAATTTTATAGTTTGTTGAATGACTGAGTGCAAATACTGCAATATCGGATATAGCTGAATCCACGGTTATTTCATGTGTTGAAAGAACGGGATAATAGTCCTCCTCGTCCAGTTGAAAGCCGAATTCAGCAGGATTTTCAACAATAAGCTTATGGGCTATAAGCCTGAAAACATACCTGGCTGTTTCCTCGTTCAGCAGCAGGTCAAAATAATTTTCAGTCTTCTGCTTCGCAATCTGTTTATCCATTCCGCTTCGGCCGGCATTATATGCAGCAGCTGCCATGATCCAGTTACCATATCTTTTGTATGAATCGAGCAGGTATTTGCAGGCTACCTCGGTTGATTTTTCGAGATGATACCGTTCGTCAACATCTGCATTCACTTCAAGGCCATATTCCCTGGCCGTGGATTCCAGAATTTGCCATACACCCACAGCTTTTGCAGGAGAAACAACATTTTCAAACCCGCTTTCTGCCATAGCCAGGTATTTAAAATCATCGGGTACCCCGAATTTCTTAAGTACCGGCTCAATTACCTCGAAATGGCGTTTTGATCTTTTCAGCACCATAAGGGTCCGTGAATGCCAATAGCCATTTACCAGCAATTCCTTATCAAGACTTTCCCGGGTGTCAAAATTGTCCTGGGGTACGATTTCCCCGGCGAATTCAATCTGATCGGGCAGTGTAAATGATTGTGCCAGCGATGGCATGCGCAGTGGAATGTTGTTGACGGTGGTGCTGCCGGTAAAGCTTTGGACCGAAAATATGGTTCCGGCCAGAATGAAAGCTCCCGTAAAGTATATTACCGGAAATAACCACGATGAAAATTTACCTTTTGACATAATTCTCCTCCATTAAAACCTTTTTCCCTTTCTACGCAATTTTGCAAAGTTAGTTAAAAGGAGTTTCAGTTTTTTCTAATGGAAAAGCTTTTTATTTCAAATTTACCCCTTCGCCCGTTATGCGTTGCTGGTCTTCCGGGACTAAAAGAAATAACTGAATCCTGCAAAGAATCCGAAGGAATACGGATGTACGGTTATCGGCGATGAATTGTCGAGCGGGTTGAGGTAGTATCTGAAACGGGGTTCAATACTGAAAGCAAATTTTGAAACAACAGGGTATTCGAATCCCAGTCCGATTGAACCGAGGTAATTAATTTCGGTAATACCTGTGGTCTTTCCAAAATCGCGTGAGTCCCCGTTCTGTTGGAGCGTAACTTTGTTGCCTACCAGAAAATTCGTAACCACTCCTCCCAGGAGGCTGAAATCAAGTTTACGGTCGATTATCTTGTATTTAATTGTAAGAGGAACTTCAAGATAATCGAAATACTGTGTGGCTGTGATGTCACTTCCTTCAACCGAAGTAAGGTCTTCATAGGCAATGCCGATAAAGTTGGAATAAAAATTATTATTGTTACTACCTCCGGGGCTATTTGAAATAACCCTGTCATAACCCGATTCGGCAGGATTATCGCTTGAAATAATTCCTGTGGAATTGGAAACGGCGAGGTAGGTCTGTTTACCCGATCCCGAGGTCATATCAAGATAAGCCGGATTGTAAACCCCTACATTGTTTTTTTCCTGACCGTACCGGGAATAATATACACCGGACTGTACCGACAATCTCCTGCCGGCTGAAAAGGCCACCCTGATACCCCCGGCATAGGCAAGTATTCCGCTTTCATTTTCATTATGTTCTTTCAGAGCCGATGCTTCCACCTGGTCGGAAGAAATGGCGCGGTAGGAATACAGGGGGGCAAACTCGCTGCCCAGGATCCAGCGGCTTTCCTTCACCTTCTCGTTTTCATCGTCATATCCGCCGGCAAGTGCAATAAGTTCTTCGCCTGTTTCCGTGATTGTTGCAGTATTCCCGGCATCACCAACCGACGGAAGTTGCGGTGTTAATCCTCCCGGACTTTTCAGGGGAAGGGTTGCCAGGGTCCTTGTCTTCAACAGCACCGGCGTATTGTCCCGGACAGACGGATATTGGAAGGTGTGGACCGGATCGCTGATTACCGGCACAACATCAGTCATGGGGGCTTTTTCCAACGGAGTAACCATTACGGGATTCCCGGATTTTGCCGCGATGTTGTTTTCGTTGTTCCCGGCTGTTTCCTGCCTGCGGGTAACCACATTGTTGGTGGCAGCCCGTCCGTCATCAAACGTAATGGCAGCCGGGCCGGTATTTCTGTCAGGTTTTGACAAAACAAAGAAAGCCACTCCCAGTGATACAAGAACCGCCATGCCGGCGGCGATCCTGAGTACCAGGAAGACCAGGCTTTTTCTTTTCCTTTGACCCAGCCTTTCGGCAATATTTTCCCATGCAGAATCCCTGGGGTTCTGTTCAAACGACACCAGCCGCTCCCTAAAATACCGTTCTGTTTTATCAGTATTGTTTTCCATTACTCAGGATGTCTGAACCGATTTTAAATAATATTTATTCACCTTTTCCTGCAAAATTGCTCTTGCCCTGGAAAGGTTTGACTTGGACGTACCTTCGGAAATCTGCAACATTTCACTGATCTCCTTGTGAGAATATCCTTCAAGGGCATACAGGTTAAATACCACCCTGTATTTTGGAGTAAGCTCCTGAATGATAGCAATCAGTTCACTTACTTCAATATCCGTGGTTATATCACTGCCCTGGGAAGCGTCGTTTTCAGGTATCACCTCATACGAATTGACCAGCTGGTAGTGAAACCTGTATTTCTCGAGTGCCGTATTCACCATTATTTTTCGTATCCAGCCTTCGAAAGCGCCTTTGAAACCAAACTGGCCGATTTTCTCAAAAACCTTCATGAAACCGTCCTGCAGAATGTCCTGGGCATCATCATAATTACCGGCATATCGCAAACATATTGCATACATCTTCGATTTGAACATATCGTACAATTCATGCTGCGCCCCCGGGTTTCCTTCCTGGCAGCCACGCACTACCTTATGTAAGCCGTCGACCAAATACAATTTATTAGCGACTCAAAATTAAGGTTTAATTCATTAATCTGCCCTATTTGGGGATGCTGTTTACATGATGACATTTCAGGTGTAAAGGTTGCGTTAGTAATTATTATATTTAAGGTCGATATTCCGGCAGGTGTTCATAAACGGACATTTCCTGTATCATAATGGTACAAATCCGAAAGGTCATGGCGCTTCATGTCCGTACTGTAATATTAATTAAAAAACAGACCTGCAATATTATATTGTCTATGGTATAATATTTGAGGGTACAAACAGAATCATTAAACCGTTCCGCATGATGATAACACTGAAAAACCTGCATAAATCATATGTTACCGGCAGCAACTCGCTGCATGTTCTGAAAGGGCTGAACATGGAGATTGATGAAGGAGAAATGGTATCCATTATGGGAGCCTCCGGTTCGGGTAAATCAACTTTGTTGAATGTACTGGGTATATTGGACAATTATGACATGGGTGAGTATTACCTGAACGGCATGCTGATCCGTGATATTAACGAGACCAAAGCGGCGCAGTTGCGAAACCGTACCCTTGGATTCGTTTTCCAGAGCTTTAATCTTATCTCGTTTAAGAATGCACTCGAGAATGTGGCTTTACCACTTTACTATCAAGGTGTTCATCGCAGGAAAAGGAATCAGATTGCCATGGAGTACCTTGAACGGGTTGGATTAAAAGATTGGTGGACGCATCTCCCCAGCGAACTTTCGGGTGGGCAGAAGCAGCGTATTGCCATTGCAAGGTCCCTTATTTCCAAACCCAAGGTAATATTGGCTGATGAACCAACCGGTGCACTTGATTCCGTGACATCTATGGAAGTTATGGACCTGTTGCAGGAAATTAACGACGAAGGCATAACCATTATCATTGTTACGCATGAACAGGATATCGCGCTGCGCACACAACGTTCTATAAAACTCAGGGACGGCGTGATCGAAAATATCATATATCACAAATCTTCCTATAAGGCTGTATCATCCTTTTAATCCCGTTACCTATGTTCGATCTTGACAAATGGCAGGAAATATTCAGCACCATCAACAAAAACCGGATGCGTACTTTCCTCACAGGGTTCAGCGTGGCCTGGGGTATTTTTATGCTCATCATCCTGCTGGGTTCCGGTAAAGGTCTGCAGAACGGGATAGACGCACAGTTCAGGCAGGATGCCGTAAACATGATCCAATTCGGTTCCGGTTCCACCAGCAAAACCTATAAAGGGTTACAGGCAGGAAGAGAGATCAGGTTTACCAATGAAGACTATGAATTTCTGCGGCGGTCCATAGATGGTCTGGACAAAATCTCTTCCCGGTATTTTATGTGGCAAAACCGGGTAATATCCTATAAGCAGGAATATGGTGTATTCGACCTCATTGCAGCCCATCCCGATTATTTTGATATCGAAAATGCAACGATGGTTGAAGGCAGGTTCCTGAATCCAATCGATATTCAGAAAAGAAGAAAAGTGGTTACCATAGGAGAACCGGTAAGAAAAGCACTTTTCAAAAAAGGCGACAGCCCGGTTGGTGAATACATAAAAATAAATAACATCCCTTTTCAGGTTGTGGGTGTGTTTTCCGATAAAAATGAAAGGGATGCAACCCGCGCATACCTTCCCATTTCCACGGCGCAAATGATATCAGGCGGGGCCGACAGGGTGCATAGTTTTGCAGTAACCAGCAACCTGAGTGCCAAAGACAGCGAGGAACTGGAAAAAACACTGCGTGCCAAACTTGCCGAAAGGCACAGGTTTGACAGGGAGGATCAAAATGCAATGTGGATGTGGAATACGCTCAAGGAATATAAGAAATTCACCAACCTTTTCCTGGGTATCCAGATCTTTGTGTCGATTATAGGTGCTTTTACGATCATTGCCGGTATTGTTGGTGTAAGCAATATCATGATCATTGTGGTGAATGAACGTACCAAGGAAATAGGTATCCGGAAGGCTATCGGGGCCACGCCTTTCTCCGTGGTAAGCATGATCCTGCTTGAGGCAGTGCTTATCACAGGCCTGGCAGGGTATATCGGTCTGGTGTCGGGAGTTGGTCTGTTGAGTCTGATCTCCTCGATATTACCGCAGAATGATTTCTTTCAAAATCCGGAGGTTGATTTTACGATTGCCCTTGTTTCAACCGGTATTCTGATCCTGGCAGGTACGCTTGCAGGACTGATGCCTGCGATAAGGGCCTCACGTATCAGACCGGTTATAGCATTACGGGACGAATAACAGGGTATTATTATGTTTGACAGGGACAGGTGGCAGGAAATTTACATGACGCTGAGAAGTAACAGGCTTCGCACTTTCATGACTGCATTCGGCGTATTCTGGGGCATTTTTATGCTCATCATTATGATGGGTTCCGGTAAAGGACTGGAGAATTCGGTTTTTGACGGTTTTCAGGATTTTGCTACCAACAGTGCTTTTATCTGGACACGACAAACATCCATTCCGTATAAAGGATTACCCCGCGGCCGGCACTGGATGTTCACTAATGAAGATATGAAAGCCCTCAGGCAGAATATTCCGGAAATCGACCTGCTGGCTCCACGGCTTCAACCCTGGTCAGGAAATGGAGAAAACAATGTGGTAAGGGGTATTAAGACCGCATCGTACGATATATTTGGGGATTATCCCGATTTTTTCAGGATCGATCCCGTGGTAATGCTTTCGGGAAGGGTGATCAATGAGATTGATATCCTGGAGAACAGGAAGGTTATAGTGATCGGAAACCGGGTGCGGGATGAAATGTTCAGTCCCGATGAGGATCCGATCGGACAGTATTTACGTATCAGGGGTGTTTATTTCCAGGTTGTCGGCGTATTTGAACCCAAAAATAAAAATATGAGTTTTGGAGGGGACAAGGAGAAATCTATATTTATTCCGTTTACCTCGCTGCAAATAGCTTACAACATGGGCAACCAGGTTCATTTTTTTGCCGTAACCGGAAAAAACAATATTCCTGTTTCGGTAGTTGAAAAAAAATGCATGGCACTTATCGCGGAAAGGAACAAGGTTGCACCGGAGGATGAACAGGCCTTCGGACATTTCAATCTCGAGGAACAGTTTAATAAAATGAAAGGGCTGTTTACCGGCATCAGCACGCTTATCTGGATTGTTGGAATAGGTACCCTTTTTGCCGGTGTTATCGGAGTCAGCAACATTATGCTTATCGTGGTGAAAGAACGGACAAAGGAAATTGGTATACAGCGTTCGATCGGTGCCTCCCCTTGGAAGGTGATCAGCCAGATAGTAATGGAATCGGTTGTTCTGACTTCATTTTCCGGAATGATCGGGCTGATAATCGGTGTCGGAATACTGGAGGTAATTAACTACCAGATGGTAAATTCCGGGGCAGAGGCAGAAATGTTCAGAAACCCGGGCGTTGATTTCGGTATAGCCGTAACCTCACTGGTTGTGCTTATCCTGGCGGGCATGATGGCGGGACTGATACCGGCAAAAAAAGCAGTAAGTATAAGGCCTGTAGAGGCATTGCGTGCGGAATAATCAAACAGAAATAACAATAATTATTATTAACCATGAAAAAGATTCTTAAAATCCTGTTGTTGGTCGTATTTGTTGGATTGATTGGTGGAACAATGTTTTACCTGTATAACAAATCTAAAAAGAAGCCGGTAATTTACGAGGTTAAATCCCCGTTCATTTCAAATGTAATTAAGAAAACGGTTGCGACCGGTTCGGTAGTTCCACGCAAGGAGATCGACGTTAAGCCACAGGTATCTGGTATTGTTGAGGAGTTGTTTATTGAGGCAGGACAACATGTTAAGAAAGGAGATCTTATTGCACGCGTTAAGATCATCCCCAATATGGTTGAACTGAATAACGCCGAATCAAGACTTAACAAGGCGAGGATTAATTTTGAGGATGCCAAGCTGGTTTACGAAAGACAAAAGAAAGTGTATGAGCAGGGGGTTATCCCGGAGGCCGAGTTTCAACAGTTCAGGCTCTCTTACATGAATGCCATGGAAGAACATGAAACTGCAGAATCAAACCTTCAGCTGATCAAGGAAGGAGTATCCAAAAAATCAGGAACAGCCACAAATACCCTGATACGTTCTACCATCGAAGGGATGGTGCTTGATGTTCCTGTGGAAGTTGGCAATTCGGTGATCGAATCCAATACATTTAATGAAGGAACCACCATCGCCAGCGTGGCTGATATGGGCGAGATGATCTTTGAAGGAAAGGTTGATGAAACCGAGGTGGGAAAGCTGAAGCTTGGAATGCCCCTGATTTTATCCATTGGAGCAATTGAAGATGAAACTTTTGATGCCGAACTGGAATATATTGCTCCCAAAGGTAAAGAGGAGAACGGTGCCATTCAGTTTGAGATCAAGGCAGATGTGAAATTGCGCGAGAATTCATTTATCCGGGCCGGATACAGCGCCAATGCCGATATCGTGCTCGACAGGAAAGACAGCGTTATGGTTATCCCGGAAAGTCTGATAAAATTTGAGAGAGAAGGTGATTCTGCCTATGTTGAGATTGAAACCCAACCCCAGTTGTTTGAGAAGAGGTTTATAAAAACCGGATTATCGGACGGGGTTAATATAGAAATTAAAGAAGGTGTTGGGGTGAATGACAAAATAAAAGGCCAGAAAAAAGAAGAAGAAAAGAAAAATAAAGAGGCTGAGAACAAAACGTAATGCTTTAAAAGTAAACTCAGTGATAAAAAATAGGTTAGTTAAGTTTTCCTTATGTGTTAATTTTAGGTTTATATTAGGTTAGATTCAGCCCCTGTTGTCCGCAGGGGCTGTTTTTTAGCGTTAATGTCATAAATTTCGTTAAATAGAAAAAATTTATGCCAAAAAACGTAACCTATTGGGTGAAATTCCAGTTATAAGTATTAAATTAGCTTAGTTAGATATATTAAAACTGTGATGCGGATGGAGTGAATAAAAGGCTTTCCATCGCGGAAATCCGGATATCATTCCAAGTTGTGGCACACAAGCGTTGATTTATTAAATTAAGTTAATTTTAAGGGCAATCTACTAACTAAATCTTATTACTATGCTTGATGTAAAGTACAACATCAAAAGTCTGATCTCAAGCATTTACGAATGCCAGAAGAAAATCATTATTAACCGTCGATTCATTCGGGAACTCGAATCAGAAGGGAATGATACACAGAAGCTTAAAAATGAAATCACCGATCTGGAAAGAAGAATTGGAGAATACCAGAAAGAGCTCAGGAAAAGGTATCAATTCACTTATTAAAAAGTAATCTGCTTTTGTTTAAATCAAAAAACCACCCTTTTACCGGAGTGGTTTTTGTTTTTTTGCAGGTTTTGACCGATTGGAATTCACACTGCGGAATTAATCATATTTAGGTTTGATGAACCACCAATCGTGCATGGAAAGGTTGAATACTATTGAATTATAGTTTTCTCGGATCAGCCCGTTCTTTAAAGATCCTTTGGTTCCTAATTTATAAGCCAGGTTGATGGTCGATTTGTTTTTAAGGAAAGGAAGTCCAACACCCAGGGTGATCCCGTTATCGGCAATGGAAACATTGTCAATTTCCATATAGGAATCTTCGTGGTAGTACCCGGCACGGTAACTGATGCTTCCAAGGTATCCATACTGGTTCACCCTGCCTGGGATGTATTCAATACCAAACCTGTAGGTATTTGTGTTTTTATAATTGAAGCCGGGTTTTTCTGAAATTGTTGCGGACCAATCATGGAACATGTAATCGGCATTTACGGTGAGCTTGTTTGCGTGGGTAAACGATAGACCTCCGCCAAAATACATCGGGAAATTGAAAATTCCTGTTCTGGTAATTTTATTTTCAATAACATTGCCGTCGGATTCTGAAATATTGATCTGCTGTTTGAAGTTCATGCTGTGACTGTTGCCAAAAACACCGCCTATACTGATCCGTGAATTCGTGCTGACGGGCAGAAAATATTGAAATCCGAAATCAAGAAGTACCTTATTTACCCGTGATGTTTGCTTGTATATGATATCATTTGTAAATTTTTCATAGTTGATGTTTTCACTTGATTCAATATTCCCGAAAACATAGGAAGCATTAATACCAAGGCTAAGCCTGTTATTAAGCAGCCGGTAAGAGTTGTCCCAGTAAAACTGATTCAAACCGCCTGACCCGGTCAATTCTGCTGTGAATAAGTCGGTGGTGCCTTCAACATTGCCTTCGGATACTATTTTATATCCAACGGTGCTGAAAGGGAGGATGCCAACACCGGCTGACCAGTGGCGGTTGATACGGAATCCAAGCGCCAGATTTCTCAGGTTGAAATCTTTACCACGCTGGGTGGCAGAGGTTGTTTTATAGGTTACAAAATCACCCTGCAGTCCGAAATCAAAAAAGAAGGAAATACTGTCCAGCATATGGTAGGCTGCCGGGTTCTGATTGTTCAGATAAACGCCCGAGGACATGGCAATACCGGAATTTCCCATTCCCATATTCCTGCCAAATCCTTTGGTATTTAGCTCACCCACGCCAAAAATCGAATAGGGAAGGTGGGTTCTTGCCTGTGCCATCAAGGTATGTGGGAGTAATAAGACGATTAAAAAAAATAAATATCGCATGAAAAGGAATTTACTAATAATTCATATAATAGATCTTCAATTTTATTTTGTTTTCTGTATTTTTCTGACTGCCCAGAATAACTCTGTCCACAGTTTTGTAAAAATCTTCAGGACTTATCGTCAGCAACAAGGCGGGTATATCATCCGATTCTTCTGAAAGCTTGAAATTAACAAAATCGGTGACGTCAAAAGTATAGTGGGTTTCCTCCTGGAAAATATCGTCGATCACCAGGTTAGCCACCTGAATAAAATTGGTATTGCTGGTGTAAACCGGCGTACCACGACGGTTTAATTTGTCGGTATAGAACAGGCTTATTTGTTCAGCAAGAGGAACGTCCCTGTAGGAATTCCTGAGGGGTTCAAGAACAAGTTCTGCCCCCAGAACCCTTATGTTTTCGTGTAATGAGAGTATATTGCGAAGATAGGGTATCTCAATCCTGGTTACGATACCTGTGCCTCCCTGAACAAAGGTAGTATTATCCGTAAGCACAGCCGGCATTTTGTATTTTTGTAACACCGGAAAATCAACCAGGGGGTTTTTTACTGCAATTTGATTGAATTGAAGATCAGAATAGATCACCGGGAAATCTACCTGTTTATAAAGGGTCTCAAAATCAAAATAGTGATAATACAACCGCATCAGGGGAACGGCATCTGAAATCTTAAATCCCAGAATAACCCCGTTACCTGCTTCTCCGGTAAGGACAACTCCTTTCAGATAGTTGAGAAAGTTTTCCAGATTGGTAATTCTTTCATCCTTGTCCATCATCATATCGAAGATCGCACGGCCAAAAGTGCTGTCGAGCGTAATTTTCAGGGAATCCCGGCCGAAAGGCCTGGGGGAAAAGGTTTTCATTCCTAAAACCTCCGGATTGTATGCGAAGGATGATGTATTATAAATATATCCATCCGTGCGGGCTTTCAATGACTGATCAAGCCGGTGTACATGAATTGTATTCGCGTCCAGGGTGTCACCGGCATAATAATTGTTGTATACCAGGACAAGCTGAACGGAATCGTAAATTGCATCGTTCGGAAGGTTTCTGTTTAAGGGAAGCCCTAACCTGAAATAACTTTTTGATTCAATATCGCCGAATTCAGGATCATGGTAATTGCCCGCCAGTACAGTCCCCGGCCCTGATTCGAATATATTACCGGAAGTGGGAATCGAGTCCAGGCTCACTGTATAGGTATTAACCATAAGGGAATCGATATACCTCAGGCTGGTTTTAATGTTCACATAATCATTGCCGATCTCAAATGTCATGTCGTCCTGCCTGCAAGAAATGAAAGCCAGAAGAAAAACAATGCCTGCATACTTTGTCATGTATACCATACGTTTAAACTTTGCAAAACTATTCACCCAACTGAATTTTTGAAAAATAAATAGATCGTGATGTTCCAATTTGTCGGCAAATTTAATAAAATCATCTACTAATGAACGATTCAATTTAAAACTAATGAAAAAAAGACAGGCCGGAATTGGCATAACAAACATAATTTAATTTGGTAGATAAAAATATTCATTTCATCTTTGTAGCTAAATGGTATATCTAAAACATTTATAAACGAAAGAGCTGCCATTAAAGTATGTTTAACTTTGCGCAAGTAACAATTGATCATTAAAATAAAATTTATACACATGAAATTTCACAGCAATTATTTATTAATCGGATTTTTGGCAGTTTCCCTGATTTCGATATCAATCTCCTGTGACAAAGATCCTGAGGAAGAATTGATCGGGAACTGGTTAGAACTTTCGGATTTTGAGGGTGTTGCCAGAAGCGATGCCGCATCTTTCTCCATAGGGAATCTTGGTTATGTTGGCACGGGTTATGATGGGGAAGACCGGCTTACCGATTTTTGGGCGTATGACAGTGACAGGAATAACTGGACGCAAATTGCTGAATTCCCCGGCACAGCCAGAAATGCTGCTGTTGGTTTCACTGCTGCCGGGAAAGGTTATGTTGGAACCGGATTTGATGGTAATAACAGGTTAGCGGATTTCTGGGCTTATGATCCTGCTGCGAATGAATGGACGCAGGTTGCCGATTTTGGCGGATCAGCGCGTTACGGAGTGGTAGCTTTCTCTATTGATAACATTGGTTATCTGGGTACCGGCTTTGACGGAAATTACCTGAAGGATTTCTGGGCTTATAACCCCTCCACGAATACCTGGCAGCAAAAGACAAGTTTTGGCGGATCCAAGCGCAGGGATGCCGTGGGATTTGTTATCGGCGGAATGGGCTATATCTGTACCGGAATTAACAATGGTGCTTATGAAACGGAGTTCTATATGTATGATCCCGCAAATGATTTGTGGACGGCAAAACGCAAAACGGCTGATGTGAGCGATGAGGATTTTGACAATGATTATTCCATTATTCGCAGCAATGCTGTTGCCTTTGTGTTAAATAACAAGGCATATGTCACCACAGGTGCTGCACCGCAATTACTGGGCAGTGTTTGGGAATATGAACCGGCAACTGATTTATGGGAACAAAGAACCCCGTTTGAAGGAACAGCCAGACAGGATGCCGTTGCCTTCTCAACCGAAAACGGCAGGGCATTTGTAGTCACAGGCAGGAGCAGCAGCTTTTCATTTGATGATATCTGGGAATTCAAGCCCGCTGATCCCTATGATAAAGAAGATTAACGGTAAGATACTGATCATACTTTCTTCGGCAGTCATTATCCTTATCGTTTTACTGGTTTATTTTTCTGTTCAGCCATCCCCATCACCGGATATTTATAAGGTTAAGACTTTCAGGATATCCGGTGGCTGGGGTTATAAGATTATAAGGGATAGCAAGGAATTTATTTATCAGCCCTTTATTCCCGGTGTTTCCGGTAAGAAAGCCTTCCCTGATAAAAGATACGCAGCGCGGGCAGGGAAGATCGTTAAGGAAAAACTCCTGAATAAAGAAATTCCCTATTTCACAAGAGAAGACCTCAGGAAAGTTGGTTTAGACAGTCTTGGAAACCGTTAGAAAAATGTTGTGGGTTGTGATTAAATATGTATCACCTCCCCGTACGCAGCCGCGGCAGCTTCCATAATGGCCTCAGACATGGTGGGATGAGGATGGATGGCTTTGATCATTTCGTGACCGGTGGTTTCAAGTTTCCTGGCAACCACGATCTCTGCGATCAATTCAGTCACATTGTCCCCGATAAAATGGGCACCAAGTAATTCACCGTATTTCGCGTCGAAAACCAATTTCACAAATCCATCTTTATTACCGGCTGCGCTTGCTTTCCCCGATGCGGTATAAGGGAATTTCCCGATTTTTATCTCAAAACCGGCTTCTTTGGCTGCTTTCTCGGTATATCCCACCGATGCAACCTCGGGTGAGGTATAGGTACAACCGGGAATATTCCCGTAATTCAATGGTTCCGGTTCCTTCCCGGCTATTTTTTCGATACATGTTATGGCTTCGGCCGATGCAGCATGGGCCAGGGCAGGTCCCGAAAT
>DATEVU010000081.1:0-16495 GCA_035258345.1 Bacteroidales bacterium | reverse complement strand
CCCGCATTTGGGACATTTACCCGGAAGATCCTGGACTACTTCCGCATGCATAGGGCACGTGTATTTTATAGTTTGCTTTTTGGCCGGTTCCTGTTGGGTTGTTTGTCCGTAAACCTGGGAAACTGAAAAACTGGCCATTATGAATCCTGCAATTAAGATCATGAGATACAATAATTTCCTTTTCATAACATTTCTGATTAAAAATAAATATCATTCGTGTAGTGAAATTTCACAATATAAAAGTATCATCTTGTAACGGCTAATGTGTTACATAACTCTGGTAAAACTTTACATCATTCACACATTTTCAGAAACACAATTTGGTAGCTGAGTAGTAACCAGGTGTTGCCTGTATTATTTTTTTCTAAGGCGCAATGCGTTAGCAATCACCGATACGGAACTGAAACTCATGGCTGCTGCTGCGATCATCGGACTCAGCAATATTCCAAAAACGGGAAACAACAATCCTGCGGCTACAGGTACTCCAAGGAAATTGTAAATAAAGGCAAAAAAAAGGTTTTGTTTGATATTCCGCATAACTTTGCTGCTTAGGTTCTTAGCATTGGCAATTCCATTCAGATCGCCTTTTACAAGTGTGATTTCTGCACTTTGCATGGCGATATCCGTGCCAGTCCCCATTGCGATCCCAATATTGGCCTGGGCAAGTGCAGGCGCATCATTGATCCCGTCTCCGGCCATTGCTACAATGTGGCCATCTTTCTGCAATTCTTTAACCCGATTGTATTTATCATCAGGTAACCGATCCGCTTCAAAGCCATCGAGGTGCAACTCCTTTGCCACCGCACCGGCAGTAAATTTATTATCACCGGTGAGCATGATAACTTTTACACCCATTTTTTGTAACGTTTGAATGGCTTTGGCAGAAGTATCCTTAATTTTGTCGGCAACCCCAATAACACCCTCCACTTTATTACTAATTAACAAATACATAACTGTTTGTCCTTCAAGTTGCCAATCCTTTACCATTCCCCTGTTTTCATCATTCAGCGATGCCTTGAAGTCATCCAGTAACCTTTGATTTCCAAGTCCTATTTTCTTGCCCTGGTACAGCGCTTGTACTCCTTTCCCTGTAACCGATTCAAAATCATCTATTTTTTTCAATACTATTTTCTTTTCTTTTGCCCCTTTAACGATAGCGTCGGCAAGAGGATGCTCGCTGTTGACATCAATTGAGGCAGCAAGCATTAAAATATCCTCATCGCTTAACTTACCGAATGATTTATAACCTTTAAGACTTGGCTTACCTTCGGTAATCGTACCAGTCTTGTCAATAATCAGGGTATCAACTTTATTCAATTCCTCAATAGCGCGTGCATTTTTTACCAGGATACCCATTTGCGCTCCGCGACCTGTACCTACCATGATTGAAATAGGGGTAGCCAGCCCCAGTGCACAAGGACATGCAATGATTAAGACCGACACAGCATTTACAAATCCATAAACGTAAGCCGGTTCGGGTCCCCAGATCGCCCACACAGCAAAGGTAATTAACGAAATTGCGATAACAATCTGTACAAAGTATTTAGCCACAGTATCGGCAAGTTTTTGGATAGGAGCTCTTGACCTGCCCGCTTCGTTTACCATTTCAATAATCCGGGCCAGCAGGGTATCGTTTCCCACTTTTTCAGCTTTCATTACAAAAACAGTTTTCCCATTTATAGTCCCTCCCGTTATCTTGTCATTTTTCGATTTTTCAACAGGCATGGGTTCCCCGGTGATCATGCTTTCGTCAATAACGGCATTACCATTTATTATAATACCGTCTACCGGAATCTTCTCCCCAGGCTTGACCTTCAATGCATCCCCCACCAGAACTTCTTCAAGAGGTATCTCTTTCTCCTCTTCGTTCCGGATGACCCTGGCAACCGGGGGCATAAGACCCAACAATGCTTTGATAGCAGAATTGGTTTTACTGTGTGCCCTTAGTTCCAATACCTGCCCCAGCAATACAAGCGACAATATTACTGCGGCGGCTTCGAAATACAAATGAACATTTCCATCCATGTCTTTAAACTGTGCCGGGAAAAGGGCAGGAAACAAGAGTCCGAAAACACTAAACAGATAAGCTGATCCTACACCGATGGAGATCAACGTCCACATATTTGGCGCCCACCTGCGTATGGAACTCCAACCACGCTTAAAGAAAACCCAGCCTGAGTAAAAGACGACCGGCGTGGCTAACATGAACTCAATCCAACTCCAGACTTTTTTGGAAGTAATGTTTTCAAGATGAAGAAATGGGATAACGTGGGACATGGAGATAATAAATATGGGAATAGTCAATACCAGGGCAATCCGGAATTTTTTTACCATTTTTTTGTAAGCATCCTCCTCTTCGCTGGTTACAACTCCTTTTTCAGGCACCAGGTCCATGCCGCATTTGGGGCACGAGCCGGGTTGATCATAAAGCTTTGCGCCCTCGCATTTCATCGGACATGTGTATTTTGTTTTACCACCCGATGTCTGTAAAATTTCAGCATTTTTCATGAGTTCATATTGAATTAATTATGTCCAATAGGTCAGTACTTAAGAGTCTCTTTGGTTTCGCCACAGGTAAGCATTTCTTCCCCATAATATGGATTGCGGATATCAGGGGTTTCGCTTAACCAGTAAGCTCCATTCGGCTTTATTGACTCCATCAACTTTGGCGGCTTTCTCAATACGTACCTTGCACATTTCACAATTTCCTGAAACCTGGAATGTTTCAGTTTTAGATGTGGCCATTTGTGCATGGTCATGTGTTTGGGCAAATAAACCTGCACCCAATAATACCGCAAACATTGCGGTGGCAATGATTCTTATTGTTTTCATAATTGGAAAATTTTGGCATTAGGGCGATGAACTATGACAAATAAAATTTCTTAGCAAACGATCTCATGGGATTCACTTGCTATAAGTTCAAAATGGAAGGAAATTCAAATGCGGAAAACACAAATGTCGGCCATGCTCACCGCGCTGGCCAAAAAATTGTCCGGTGGACTTACATTGGTGTATTTTGTCAATGAGGGGAAATTGGAATAATAAGAAAAACCTTTAACGAGGCAAAACTCAAGATGAATATTTTGGGTAATCCCTTTAAAATGAAAATTCG
This sequence comes from Bacteroidales bacterium, assembly GCA_035258345.1. Lineage (GTDB taxonomy): Bacteria > Bacteroidota > Bacteroidia > Bacteroidales > UBA10428 > UBA5072. Next base: position 13,383 of record DATEVU010000081.1, on the reverse strand, counting down.
AAGGAGTGTAATTGTTATCTACTGAATACACTGAAATTTCATTTTTACAGCAATTAGAAGAAAGACTGGATTTCGGGGATGTTTTAGAATTCTTATCATGTACCATACCACAGGAAGCAATTTTACCCATAACAGATACCCTGGTGGCTGCAATCTTACCGCCGCAGAAGTGTGTGGCAACAGTAAAGTGCATACCAGCCAGAAGGATTAGGAAAGCGATGGATATGGCCAAAAATTTCTTCATTTGAATTAATAAACGCAAGAACAAAGGAAATGTTCGTCAAACGTCGTATATTTTTCCAAATTCAAATTCACGTTTACTTACCACCCCGTCGGGGTACCCCGACGGGGTGGTATATTCAGATTTTATCCAAAGCTTCCGCGAGATCCGCTTTGATGTCATCAATATGCTCAATACCAACTGACAACCGGAGAGATCCGGGAATTACACCTGAACTTTTCTGTTCTGCCTCCGACAGCTGTTCGTGGGTGGTGGAAGCCGGGTGAATGATCAGTGTTTTTGCATCACCCACGTTAGCCAGGTGGCTGATGAGTTTCACGTTGTTTACAAGTTTATCGGCGGCTTCTTTCCCTCCCTTGACAGTAAATGCCAAAACCCCTCCGAAACCATGTTTCAGGTATTTTTTTGCCAGGTCAAAATATGGACTTGATGGCAGTCCCGGATAATCGACCTGACTAACCCCGGGGTGTTTGCCCAGCCAGTGTGCAATCTCAAGGGCATTGTCGGAATGACGCTGTACCCGTAGTGACAATGTTTCTAAACCCTGCAAAAGCAGGAATGCATTAAACGGACTCAGTGAGGAGCCGTAATCACGCAATCCCTCTACCCGCGCACGGATGGCGAATGCGATATTTCCAAACGGGCCGGATGTACCAAAAACTTCCCAGAATTTAAGACCGTGATATCCTTCCGAAGGTTCTGTAAACATTGGGAATTTTCCATTCCCCCAGTTAAAATTACCGGCATCAACGATTACACCCCCAATGCTGGTTCCATGACCGCCAATCCATTTTGTTGCCGATTCCACCACTACATTTGCTCCGTGGTCTATCGGCCTGCACAGGTATCCACCGGCGCCAAAGGTATTGTCAACCACAAGGGGTATTTTGTGATTCCGGGCAACGGCAGCAATTGCTTCAAAATCGGGGATATTAAACCTCGGATTACCAATGGTTTCGAGGTAAATGGCCTTGGTCCGGTCATCAACCAGTCTGTCAAAATCAGCAGGTTTATCTCCCTCAACAAATTTTACCTGTATGCCAAGCCTCCTGAATTGCACCTTAAACTGGTTATATGTTCCACCATACAGGTAGGAGGTAGATACAATGTTATCACCTGTCTGCAATAAATTAGTAAGTGCTATAAACTGTGCTGCCTGTCCCGATGAGGTTGCCAGTGCGGCTACCCCACCCTCCAACGCTGCTATTCGCTTTTCAAATACATCCGTCGTGGGATTCATGATCCGCGTATAGATATTTCCGAATTCCCTTAGTCCGAAAAGTTTTGCAGCATGTTCGGAATCGTTAAAAACATAAGAGGTTGTCTGGTAAATAGGCACCGCCCTGGAATTGGTCGTAGGATCGGGTTCCTGTCCTGCATGCAATTGCAGGGATTCAAAATGTAATTCGTTTATTGCCATATGAGTTTGATTGTGGTTTGTTAATAATTGCCTGTTCAAAATTAAGATATTCTTTGATTTCAGCTGGCCTGATGTGAAAGCACTTGTTCATCAAGGGCGTACAAAAGTGTTGACAAATATCTTTCACCCGTATCAGGCAAAAGTACAACAATTTGTTTACCCTTGTTTTCCTTTCGCATGGCAAGTTGTACCGCAGCAAAAGCTGCAGCCCCCGAAGAAATTCCGACAATAAGTCCTTCGGTACGCGCCAGTTCCTGACCGGTTTGAAAAGCTTCTTCATTCCGTACGGTAATGATTTCATCAATAACGGTTGTATTTAAGACAACAGGAATAAAACCTGCCCCGATACCCTGAATTTTATGCGGACCAGGTTTACCTCCGGAAAGTACCGGGGAGTCAGCGGGCTCTACAGCCACTATTTTGATACCGGGTTTTCTCTTTTTCAGCACCTCGCCTACTCCGGTAATGGTACCACCAGTGCCAACGCCGCTAACAAAGATATCTATATTCCCGTCCGTGTCCTTCCAGATTTCCTCTGCTGTTGTTTTCCGATGGATCTCGGGATTGGCAGGATTGTTAAACTGCTGGGGAATAAACGAATCCTTAATTTCATTATTCAATTCAACTGCTTTATTTATTGCACCTCTCATACCATCCGGTCCCGGGGTCAGTACCAGCACTGCGCCAAGTGCCTTAAGCAGGTTACGCCGCTCGAGGCTGAATGTTTCCGGCATGGTAAGGATCAGTTTATATCCCCGGGCTGCCGATACCAACGCCAGGGCTATTCCGGTATTTCCGCTTGTAGGTTCAATAATGACCGTGCCCCGTTTAATAAATCCTGCTTTTTCCCCGGCCTCGATCATGGCAAAGCCGATCCTGTCCTTCACGCTTCCACCGGGGTTAAAATACTCAAGTTTTGCTATTAAAGCAGCGTCCAGGGACTTTTGCCTTGCAAAGTTGGACAGCTCCAACAGGGGAGTTTTCCCAATCAGTTCGGTAATATTTTTGGCTATCGATGACATCGTAATAATGTTAATGGTTTACGATAACAAAGTTGCGGATAACCTCATGCATGAGAAATCCCACCTTTATGGTATTTTACATACCGTGTTTATGGTAGGTCAGATGTGGTATTCAATGGTATCGATAATCCCGGTCCTTATAGCGAACATTACCAATTCGGAAGCATTATTAACCTTAAGCTTGCGAAAAATGTTCTTCCGGTGCGTCATAACGGTATGAAAACTGATATGCCTGGAAGTAGCTATTTCTTTCGTTGTTTTGCCTTCGGCGATAAGACGTACAATCTCTACTTCGGAAGTCGTCAGCGGTACGGTTTCCTGAACCGGTACCTTGTCATCGGGTGGCTCGGTAAATAGATCCAGGATTTCCTGGCTGTAATATTTTTTTCCTTTCAGGGTGCTTACAATTGCCTTCTCAAGATCATCTTTCTCCAAAGATTTTAAAGCAATGCTTTTGATACCGATTGAATTAAGTTCCTGCAATTCATTCCTGGTGATCGTATTGGTTAAAACAAGAACCACAACATGGTTATATGCTTTCAGTGTTTGCTGCAATTCCTCCAATCCGTTAAAATCAAAATGATCAGGATCAATTATTAACATACATACCGAGGTATCATCCAGGGCCTGGATAAGGCCGGCTTTATTCTCAACAACGGCTTTAACGGAAAATTTCAATTCGTTCATGACAAAACTGCGCAGGGATTCAGTTATCAGGAACTGATTGTCGGCTATAATAACTTGTATTTCCCCGGTTTCCATTGGCACAAATTTCATGCTTTATTCCAAGATACACAAAGTGGTCGCAAAATAATCCGCAAGATACGGTCTTAATCTTCATCAATTGTCAAATTCGACAGTTTCCGGATAAATTCTTCAAAGTAGGTTTTGGAAATGGGTACGGTCATATTCACCGGGGCGTCAAAACCAATGATAAGCCCTTCCTTTTCTTTCCGTATTACCTTCACATTATCGATATTGACCATATATGACCTGTGGCAACGAACAATGGTGGCGACAGTGAGCTCCGCTTCAATACGCTTGAGTGTATTTCGTACCATATACCTGACTGGTTTTTTATTATCGAGGTAGTGGATGATAACATAATTATCTGCCGCTTCGAGGTACAACAGGTCATCTTTCTTAATTGAAAACCTGAGCATTCCTTTCTCATCTGTAAAAGGGACCATTGAATAAATTGCCGGGGACTTTTTATCAAACTCACCGGCGATTTCATCCGGCAGCTTATATCCCGACAATCTTTCGAGCTTAAGGTACTTGTCCCTGAATGCCAGATACAACCACGAAATAACATAGGGCAGCAGGATGATGTAGGCTGTTATTCTTAACGAATTCCGGATTATTACCATAAAGTCCTTTTCCAACAGGATGAAATATTTCTGTATCACTGCGTATACCAGGGCCATGCAGAATATTTCACCGAATATCCACATAGCATACTCACCATAACGGATGGGACGTTTGCGTGTAAGCAGATACATCAGTACACGGCTGAACACAATAACCAGCATTCCAATCAGAATTACGATACTGGAATAGAAAAATAATTCAAAGTCGCTTACATTCAACCATTTGTCAACTCCAAAAGGGGCATACATATTGATGAACAGAAGAGCAAATCCGGCAGTGAACAGGATGAATCCTACAACATTTTTCCGCTTTGTCAGATAATCAGGAATTGTTCTATCCCACAACAACATGATATAAATTATTGGTCACTAAATGTACGTATTTTTTCTGTGGGGTAAAATTAACCGGTTCTCAATGTTGAAATTTCACCCCTGTATGTAAATTTTCACCCCTTTATGGGAAGTTTTATCCCTGGGAACGTATTGAAATACCTTTGTTTTTATGATTACACGTGACTGGTGTTACTTTGTGTATCAATATTCTGATACTATGAGCTTTTTTGAACAGTACCACCAGTTAAAGGATTTGTTTGATCTCTCCCGCGAAGAAATATCGATCCCCGGTAGTAAAACAGGGATCAGGGTTTTTTGTTTCAAATCGGCAAATGATCTGCAACAGGAATCTCCTGACCGGTTTGATGATAATGCAATTAAAGAGAATACATCATTCAGGTACCCTGTTTTTGTACCTGCCGATAATGCGCATGGCAACAAGGCAATATTATATCTTCATGGTCTTAATGAACGGAACTGGAACAAGCACCTGGCATGTGCAAAATTCCTTGCTGAAAAAACGAATAAGCCTGTAATAATGTTCCCTTTGTCTTTCCATATAAACCGGGGGTTACCTGAATGGACCGATGCCCGTAAGATGGTTCAGCATCTGGAGATCCGGAAGTACAGGTATCCTCAGGTTCAGGATGCGACCCTGGCTAACATTGCCCTGAGTGATAGGCTGACTGAAAGCCCGCAGCGCTTCTTCCTGTCAGGTTTACAAAGCGCAAATGATATTATGAGCCTGATGCGTGATATTCGTGATGGCAGACATCCATTATTCAGCACAGGAACGCAGACGGACATTTTTGCGTATTCGATCAGCTGCATGATGCTTCAGGCTATGATGATCAGCAATCCAGGCAATATCCTGGGAAATTCAAAAATTGTATTTTTTGCCGGTGGATCACTTTTCAGCACAATGAATGGCATATCAAGGTATATCATGGATAGTGTTGCCTTTCAATCGGTCAGAAATTACTACATGAATATTAACGGGAGAAAACCAAAAAATGTGACGACTTCAGATTCCTGGCTTGTGAAACATAAATTTGGGATGGCATTCCGGGCATTGTTGACTCCTGAGAAATTCATCAAAAAAAGAGAAAATGCTTTCCGTTCATTTGCCGGTAAATTAATGATTGTTGCAATGCGTGATGATAAAGTCATACCCCTGGAAGGAATACGATCGGCAATGGGTGAAATGGTACACCGGTCCGGCATGTTCAGGATCGTGCACTTTCCTTATGCCTACATGCATGAAAATCCTTTCCCGGTTTTGAATACCGGATTGAAAGACCAGGTCGAAAAAGCATTCCTTTCCGTTTATGCACCGGTAGCTCAATTTCTTACGGGGTAGCAGTATCCGGTTTATTATCCGGATTTGCAGGCAGGCTGATATAAAAGTTGCTTCCGGCTCCGGGTGTGCTTTCAATCCAAATGCTTCCCCTGTTCAATGCTACGAATTCCTTGCATAAATGGAATCCGAGGCCGGACCCTTTTTCATTATCGGTACCGTATGTCGTAAAATGTATGTTTTTGTTAATCAGATTGTCAATTACTTCAGGTGACATACCTGTTCCCGTATCGGCAATTCTGACAATCACACGGTCGTTACCATTTATATCGCTTTCAGGGTAAGCCGACATAGTTACCGCTCCTCCGTGTGGCGTAAATTTTATTGCATTGGAAATCAGATTGCGGAAGACTACAGCGATCAATTCAGGATCGACAAATCCGGTCACGTGTTCCTGTCCGTTGTATACAAGGGAGATATTCTTGTTTTCAGCCTGCATCTGGAAAAGCGTAAGAATATTTTTCATGAGATAAGGAATTTCCTCTGATTGAGGCCTGCAAGTAATACCGCCGGACTGGCTTTTGGCCCAGTTTAGCAAATTTTCGAGAAGGTTAAAGGCATTGTCCGATAAAATATACAAATCCTTCAGGAGCACAGTGGTAGCGGGGTCAATATCCTCCTGAACCATCAGGAAAGCATCAATGTAAGTGCGAATATTCCCAATTGGACTTCGCAGGTCATGTCCGATTATAGAAAAAATCTTCTTCTCGAATTTGTTGCTTATTTCAAGTTGTTTTCGCTGGTATTGCAGGGTAAGGTGGGTTTTTACCCGCATCAGCAATTCTTTACGGTTGTAAGGTTTCGTTATGTAATCCACTGCACCGGTCTCAAATCCCTGAATAATACTCTGGAAATCCGCCTTGGCTGTGAGAAAAATCACGGATATCTCACGGGTGGCCGGATTTTCCTTAATCCTGCGGCAAACCTCAAATCCATCCATCTCCGGCATCATGATATCGAGCAATACCAGATCAAATTGTTTTGAATCAAGCCATTCCAGGGCCTCTTTTCCGCTGGTTGCAAACTCAAGCTCATAATTCTCCTCCTTCAGAATACTTCCAAGCAACTGGATGTTCTTCGGGACGTCATCGACAATCAGAATACCTTGTTCATCTGGTTTCATGGCTTATTTTTTTCAGTTGCTTCAACAGGTCGGGAAAAAGATCAATCTTAACCCGCATCTCCTCGATATCAAAGTTTTCGATAGTCGTTAAAAGCTGTTCACCATATTCCGTTACAAAACGCAGTTTAAAGCTTTTGCCCAGGATAATAATTTCCTGTGCAAACGACCTTATTTCCTTTAGCGGTTGTTTGGTCTCAAATAACTTCCATTTTGCTGCAAGTTCCTGTTCAAATCGTTTTACAAGAACCTGGTAATCAGCTTCCTTAATAATACTCAGGTCCACCTGGCCGTCAAGAAGATAGGCTTCATGCTTTTCCTCAACGGACGATATGCGTTTTGAACTGTCTCTATTGGTGTTATCCTTGAACAGCAGTTCCGAAATATAACTGTTGGATGGAATGTCCGAATAAGCAACTTCAGGGAATGTAAGTGTAAAAACGCTGCCCATCCCGACAGTACTTTCCAGTTTTATTCTTCCGTTCATTGCTTCCACCAGTCGCTTGGTGATGGCGAGTCCCAAACCTGTTCCGCCGTATTTCCTTGAATTAAGCTGTGAATGTTGCCGGAATGATTCAAATATAAGCTTAAAAGAATTTTCCGGTATCCCAATACCGGTATCCATAACTTTTATTTCAAGTCTCATGGTTGGTTGTCCCGAAACTGATTTTCTCGAAAGCGCTCTTACTTTGATGGTTACTTCACCCTCATGCGTAAATTTGATGGCATTACCAACCAGGTTAATGAATATCTGCCGCAGCCGTGTTTCATCAAATCTTATCTCTGCCGGAAAATTTTCATCCAGTTCTTCGTGATAACCAATACCCTTAATGGCAACCCGCAGCGAAAAAACATTACGGATCTCATCCATGAGCCTGTGGATATCAAAAAATGCAAAGTGCAGCGTCATTTTCCCTGCCTCTATTTTTGACAGGTCGAGCAGATCGTTGATGAGCATCATCAGGTTCTTACCACTGGCTTTGATGCTATTCAGGTATTTTATCTGGGTGGAATCAAAGGTCATACCTTCCAGCAGTTCAGTAAATCCGAGCACCGAGTTTAACGGGGTCCTGATCTCGTGACTGATATTGGCGAGGAACTCACTTTTTGCTTTGTTGGCTTCCTCAGCTGCAATTTTGGCCTTTTTAAGCTCTTCTACCACCAATACCCGTTCATTGATATCAAAAAGAAATCCGTCGAGCCATTTGAGTGTATTGTCATCGTTGAAAACCGGCCGTCCGCTGTTCGAAACCCATTTTACGCCATCGTTACTGGTAATTATTCTGTGTTCAATACTATACTGTCCCGATTTAATAATACTATTCCTGACTGCTTCGTTCACCTTTTCCCTGTCCTCGGGATGTATAAGGCTGGTAAATGTTTTTGACCGGCTAAACATAAATCCCGCTGGTTTGTAGCCGGTAAGGGAACCGATAGCATTGGTTATAAAAAATACTGTCCAGTCTACATCAAAGGCACAACGGTAAACTACCCCGGGAATATTGGAGACCATGGATCTGAATTTCTCCTCACTTTCCCTGAGTGATTGTTCGGCTTTCCTCCGAAAAGTAATATCCTCCTTAATGGCAATATAACGCACAATATCGCTGTCCTTGTTCTTTATGGGCGTTATGGTGGCTGATTCCCAATATAACTCCCCATTCTTCTTCCTGTTTTGAAATTCTCCCACCCACTGCTGGCCCTTTAGCAACGTTTGCCACATTTTTTCATAAAACAAGGGTGACTGGGATCCTGATTTCAGGATCCTGGGATTCTTACCGATAACTTCAGATGGTGTATAACCTGTTACTGTAGTAAATGCCCTGTTGACATATTCAATCTCTCCGTTCTTGCGGGTTATCACTATTTCATTGGCACTTTGATCGAGCGCCACGGAAAGTTTAACAATTTCATCCTCTATCCTTTTGCGGTTTGATATATCATGGAACCCGATAACATTGCGCGGAATATTATTATATTGTACAACCTGTGTTTCAATCTCGACGGCAATACTTTTGCCATCCTTGCATAGTAAGGAGGTTTCAAAAGTTTCAGACTGATCTGTCCAGGATTTCCTGAATAATTTCCGGGAATATTTTTCAGGTATGGCGGATGCCATACAATTGTCGTCGATAATTTCCTTCCTGCTGTATCCGGTAAGCTTGGACAAGGCAATATTAATTTCCAATGCCTTCCCCTGTTGGAGGATAAGGATCCCCTGAAAGGATAAATGTGCCAGCATTCTCATCCTTGCTTCAGTTGCTTCGGATTCCCTTATGGCTCTTTTACGCTGAGAAATATCGCGCTGTATTGCCGCAATTCCGGCTATATTCCCCATGCTATCCCTAATACATTTATAATGGCCTTCAGTCCAGAGTGTTGATCCGTCCTTCCGTTCGGCAATAAATTCGGAAAAGACCTCCCCGGTTTGAATCAGGGTATTCCAGGCAGTAAGATTACTTTCAAACCCGTTGCCAAAAAACTCACGCAATGTCATACCCAGCAGGTCCTTGCGTCCAATCCCACACTGAAGGGTTAAAGCATCATTCAGGTCTGCTACCCTAAACTTGCCTGCAAGGGTCCTGATGTTGGACCGGCCCGGGGTAACATTCTTCCAGTGAACGGGCGTTTTGACCGAGAATAAAACAAAGGCATCAATCAGCTGGCTATAAAAAAAATCGACCAGCTGACCAGGGTTACTATTTTTTTTATCAACCATCTGCCTTATAAAAACTTCGTTGTCAAGTTTTTCAGATACTGGAAATAATGACTTGTCTATTTCAGGATCAGGCGAATGAACAGACACACGATGTTTCATAAGAAATCAAATCTTTTTACAAAGCTAATTCAAACGAAACATGCTTGAAACCAAATTCCAAATATTAATCAACAAATTATGAGAGATCCCCGATCAGATCAGGGCAAAAAAAATCCCGCCAATGGCGGGACTGAAAACTATGTCAGCTGCTTATTCGATAACCACATTATATCCGTCGGTTTTAAGGTTTTCGGCAACGCTCTGTGCATACTCATAGTCGAAATACACCTTGGGTTTATGCTTGGCAAATACCGGATATCTGCCAACTGCATCCTCAGAGTTCAGGTAATTGTATCCTACCAGATAAAGTTCACCGCCCTCAAGCCTTACCTTAAAAACAGGCCGGTGTTTGCACAATTCAAGAACCTCAAGCAGTTCAAACTTCGTGATCTCGGGTTCCTGTTTAAGCTTAACGGTTTTGATGATCTCGTCACTAAAAGGTTCCTTGGTAAAATGTAAGTCGAAATTCTTCACATAACATGACAATACAATTTCTTCATCTTTGATAACCGCAGGCTTATTATCATCTCCCACCAACCGAACGTTTATTCCAAACCTTGAAAAAAGACCTTTTAATCTTTTGTTTCTTCTGGTCACCATTTCTTCCAGCGACTCATTCTTTCTCATCATACAGCAATTCCTCGGATTTATTATGGTTCAAAAATAATAAATTTTTAATAGCATGTATAAAATTACGGATATTTCGCAATTTTGCACAGGGTTTGGGATATTTGGTATAAAAGTACATTATGGAGATTAGTAATAACCTGATTATAATCAGGTTTGCAGGTTGAAAAAATCCTGGGTTACCGGCATTTTATCCAAAATTAAATGCTTCATAACATGCTGATGCATTTTCGTCACTGCTAATCTGCCATTCATAATATTCTTCCAACATTTTACTGCAAGGTATGTATTATCCGGTATATAAATGCTTATATACCATGGAAAACACTAACTATTTACCAACCTCAATTCATATTCCCGGTTTTTCAGGTAAACGCCGTCGTGACCCGGTAAAACTTATGATGATCGTTGATCATAATAATCTGGGCACACTTGAGAAAATAATAAAACACAAGGAATGGGGATGTCAGGTGATTTACATCCTTACCGATTCATCCGAGGTGAAGGCACGATTCCAGTATCGTTCGAGAATTTATCCCGTGAATGCGAATATCAGGAGTCTGCTACGCCATGATATTGTAGATGAGATTGTTTGTTGTGTGTCGTCTATATCGGATGGATACATGGAAGAACTTACCGGAATATGCAGTCAATTTGGTGTTGCTTTGCTCATTTCTCCTTGCCTGGAATCAGCAACTACATTCCGTTCAAAATCCAGATACATCGGCCCTTTCTCGTTTTATACCCTCGAAACTTCGCCAAGGAACTTTTCCACCTATTTGTTAAAAACTGTTATGGAAATTATGTTTGCGGCAGTGGGATTGTTCGTGCTTTCACCGTTGCTGTTGTTCATGGGCGTGCTTATCAAAACTACATCAAGGGGTCCTGTAATTTTCAGGCAACAGCGGGTTGGGCTGCGGGGCAGGAAATTTTACATATACAAATTCAGGACCATGATCGTTGATGCCGAAAAACTCAAATCGTCCCTGATGGCGTTCAATGAAAGTGACGGCCCTGCCTTCAAGATCAGGAATGATCCAAGAATAACGCGGGTTGGACGATTTATGAGGAAAACCGGAATTGACGAAATACCCCAGCTTTATAATGTTATGAAAGGAGATATGTCACTTATCGGTCCCAGGCCTATGCTTCCGGATGAGGTTTCGGAACATGAGGAATGGCAGCTGAAACGAATGAGCATTAAACCCGGTATAACCTGTTCCTGGCAGATAATTCCCGACCGTAATAGCGTATCCTTTGACCATTGGATGAAACTCGACCGGGAATATGTTGAAAACTGGTCGATAAAAAAAGATATTGTATTGTTTATCAGGACTATAAAAACAATGATTGTGGCCAGGGGTTTATAACCTGTCCGATTGTTGATAACCCGGTGATCATCACCGGTTTTTTTTTGACTTTAAGCGTAAATTTGTGTCACCATGTATGCCATTATTGACATTGAGACTACAGGTGGCAACCCGAAAACAGATAAGATCACCGAAATTGCCGTAATAATTCATGACGGACAAAAAGTGATCCGGGAATTTTCTACGTTGATAAATCCCGAGTGTAAAATACCTTACCATATCAGTGCACTCACCGGAATAACCAATGAAATGGTCGCAGAAGCGCCAAGGTTTTTTGAGATCGCCCGTGAACTGGTTGAAATTACTGCTGATAATGCTTTTGTCGCCCACAATGTAAGTTTCGATTACAATTTTGTTCGTAGTGAATTCCGGCGACTTGGATACGAGTTTAAGCGTGAACAGCTTTGCACGGTAAGGCTCAGCAGGAAGCTTATTCCCGGTCACACAAGTTACAGTCTCGGAATACTTTGCGATGATTTGAATATCCCTGTAAATGGCCGTCACAGGGCAATGGGTGATGCCATGGCAACTGCCCGGTTGTTTGATCTGCTGCTGTCCGCAGATTCCGGCAACCAAAGTCCTGTTATTTCCCAGGCAAACCGGCTTCCCAATAATGTGCATCCAGGGCTTGATCTTTCCATATTGCATAAACTGCCTGAAGAACCTGGCGTTTATTATTTCTATAACCTGGATCAGGAACTGATCTATATTGGTAAAAGCAAGAATATCAGGCAAAGGGTCTTATCGCATTTCTCGAATAACACCACCGGCAAGGCCATGCAAATGCGCGAACAAATTGTCGATATCGGATTTGAAACCACCGGTAGCGAGCTGATCGCCCTGTTGCAGGAATCCTTTGAGATTAAACTGCATAAGCCCCTGTACAATCGTGCACAGCGAAGAACTCTTTTTCAGTATGGTCTTTACACTTATAATGACATAAACGGTTATATCAGGTTTTTCCAGGGGAAAACTTCTGATCAGGAATCTCCTCCCATAATGTGTTTCACAACAAAAGCAGAAGCCAAAGGCTTTCTCATGAAGATCATTGATCAGTATGAATTGTGCCAGAAGTTATGTGGCCTGTATCCAACAGGGAATCATTGCTTTCATTATGAAATTGGTGCCTGCCATGGTGCCTGCGCAGGAAAGGAACCTCCTTCTGAATATAATCACCGTGCCGGGAAAGTCATTGAAAAATACAGGTTCGAAAACCGGAATATGCTGATCATTGATGCAGGCCGGAATAATGGGGAAAGATCAGTAGTTAAGATCGAAAATGGAATGTATAACGGATACGGTTATTTTGATTTGCAGTTCGCAGGAACCGACCAGACCGTTATTCATGACTGCATAAAAGCGTTTTCCGATAACCGGGATGTGAAGCAAATAATCCGCCAGTACCTCAGGAACCATGCTGTCGAAAGGCTTATAGTTTACTAACGATTTATTTTACCGGTTCAAAACTTATGTTTTACCGGGAAGTTAAATCCTGCAGTTTTTGCTAACTTTGCGCCTGAACATTCAAATTGCTGCATGGTAACTTTTTTTGAAACCCGGGACAGGTTATTATATGCTGTAAAAACAGCAGCCACGCTTGATCCGCAAACATCACATAAACTCAGCTGGCTTTTTGGTGATGCCCTTTTGCTGGATGAACAAGTTATTCCCCATCGCTACATTGGTCCCCGCAAGGAAATGATCA
>DATEVU010000080.1:0-2549 GCA_035258345.1 Bacteroidales bacterium | reverse complement strand
CCCCATACAAGGTGCTGGATGAAAAGTTCGGGTTTACGGCAGAAAATGTGGTTAAACAGGTAACAGCAATGCTCAGCGGGTTAGAATAGAAGGGAAATTCAGAACAAAACTGGTTTCTCCGGGTACGGAATGCACCGCTATTCTTCCCCCATGCAGGGTCATGATCTGCCGTGAAAGGCTCAGACCGATACCCGTCCCCTCTGCTTTGGTGGAGAAAAAGGGAACGAAAATATTCTCCTGAATTCCCGGATCAATGCCCGGACCGTTATCCTTTACCCTCATCTCCACCCATTCCTGCAACGAAACACAGGAAAGTGCTATAGCTGGTGCAGGGGTGTTGACCATGGCCTCTGTTGCATTACGGAGCAGGTTGATCAGTACCTGTTCCACCAGTTTTTCATCGCACCATAACCTTGTCTCCCTGGGAGAAAGCATTATTTCAAATGCAATACCCATTCGCTGAAAATCATCCTTCATGAGCCGGCCGATGGTTTCAGATAATTGTTTCACCTCTACCCAGGCGAAATCAGGTGTCGGAATCCGTGTAAGCTGCCTGTAAGAATTCATAAAAGTGGATATTCCCTTACTGCGCTTACGGATGGCCTTCAGCCCGCTCAGGATCTCAACGTGCTGCTGTGCATCGGGCAGCCTGCCATTTGCATCCTCCGCCTCCATTAAACCGATAATTCCCGATGATGTAAGCGTAATGGGACTTACCGAGTTCATGATCTCGTGAATAAATACCCGTATCAGCCGTTGCCACGATTCTACCTCATGCTGCTCAAGCTCCTGCCTGATATTCTGCACCGAAAGAAGTGTAAGGTTCTTACCGGAAACCTTTATTTGCCTGCTTCTGACCGACAACTGAATAATCTCCTTGTCACGTGTCAGTTTTATCATGGTCCTTTCACCAGGCCTGATGTTACCGGGGAAAGACAGCCCGTCTTTTCCGGGCAGGTTGATGGCATTGATATTCCCGGGCTTTGGGGTTCCCAGCAACACACAGGCCGAACGGTTGATGAGTGAAATAGCACCATCTTCGTCATACACCAGCAAACCCACATCGGCATGATCAAATACAGTTCTGAAGAAAAGATAATCCTGCTCCTTTTCACTCCTGATCTTGCCAAGGTCTTCCAGTATGATGTTCATCTGCCTGTGCATATCCCGGAACAACGGATCACTTTTAGACAGGTTATAACCCCGGGTGGAATCCTGGTTGCGGATCGACTGAAAAAACAGGGACACCTCGCGGTTTATGCGTCTTACCTGGTAAAGGATCAATCCAACCAGGACCAGCCACACGAGGAACAGGTTAAACAGGGTGATCCAGGCATGAACGTGGAAGTACAGCCAGCCAAGTCCGAGACTTGCAATGGCCAGCAGAATAACCAATATCACCAGGTTCCTGCTATAGCGGCCGGGAATCATATTTTTTGAGCTTTTCATATAAGGTGGAGCGATTGATGCCCAGATCAGCGGCAGTTGAACTAATGTTTCCCCGGTTCCTTTCCAATGCTTTTAATATCAGCGCCTTTTCATGTTCTTCCAGGTTGAAACCGGCTGGAGTTACCGGTTTTCCGATATAGGCATCCTCAAACGACAAGGTATCCCCATCGCAAAGAATGACGGCCTTTTCAACGGCATGCTGAAGTTCCCTGACATTTCCGGGCCATGAATGGTTTATAAGCTTTTGCAACGACTTTTCACTTACTGCCCTGATCTCTTTGGAATACTTATCTGCAAAATAACGCAAATAAAATTCTACCAGGGAGGGGATATCTTCCGTGCGTTCACGCAGTGGCGGCACCTCCACAACAATGGTGTTTATCCTGAACAGCAGATCCTGTCTGAACATCCCTTCACCGGACATCTGCATCAATGGCATGTTGGTGGCGCAAATCAGCCGGAAATCAACCGGAATGGCGGTGGAAGAACCCAAACGGGTGATTGTTCTTTCCTGCAGCACGGTCAGCAATTTCGACTGCATCGACATGGGAAGGTTTCCGATTTCATCAAGAAAAAGAGTGCCCCGGTGAGCCAGTTCCAGCCGGCCCGGTTTAGCCTCTTTGGCGTCGGTAAAAGCCCCCCTTACATGGCCGAATAATTCGCTTTCAAACAGGGTATCTGGAATAGCTGTTGCATTCACCGAAATAAATATTTCATCTTTCCTTGCAGATTGCCTGTGTATTTCCCTGGCAATAACCTCTTTGCCGGTACCGTTCTCTCCAAGTATCAGAACATTGGCTTCGGTAGGGGCTACCTTTGCAACCATCCTTGAGATTTCTTTCATAGCCGTTGAAACCGGTTCGCAAAATGTATATCCCCTGGATGCACCTTCGTTTAAATGCTTTTGTTTCTGGCGCAGATCCTGAATTTCACGGCGTGATTGGCCGATTGTTATGGCCGAAAGCACCGAAGAAAGAATTTTTTCCTCATCCCATGATTTCTGGATGAAGTCGGTTGCACCTTCCTTCATGGCCTTTACAGCAAGCTCTACATCACCATATGCCGTTATAAGCACAACCGAAGAAAGCGGCTGAATTTCC
>DATEVU010000079.1:0-2075 GCA_035258345.1 Bacteroidales bacterium | reverse complement strand
TTAAAAAACCAAGATACCTTTTATTCACAGGCATTTTACTATTTTCCGGTACCACACTCATGGCCGCCAACGGCAATATACCAGCAATTTTCGGTATCAGGCTTGAGTTCATCATTTTTGCTCTTACCCTGATAGGAGTTGCAGTTTTTCATCACAAAACAATGTATGTTGCCCTTTCCGGTCTTGCTGCTATACTTATAGCAAAATATATTTTTACTGATTTTTCATTAACGGAACATATTGTTGGAACGGCAACCAAAGAAGGAGAATGGAGAATCCTTTTAAATCTTCTGGGTTTGTTATTCGGATTTGCAATACTGGCAGAACATTTTAAAGAATCCAGATTTCCGGAAATATTGCCGAATTATCTTCCGTCCGGATGGAAAGGAGGATTTGTATTGCTTCTATTCATAATGCTGCTTTCTTCCTTCCTCGATAATATTGCAGCGGCCATGATTGGTGGCGCTATTGCCATGGTTGTGTTCAAAGGCAAGGTGCATATCGGTTTTCTTGCAGCTATTGTTGCAGCCAGCAATGCAGGTGGAGCAGGAAGTGTGATTGGTGACACCACTACAACACTGATGTGGATTGACGGTGTTAATCCCCTGCATGTTGTCCATGCATTTGTTGCATCATTTACTGCCTTAGCGATATTCGGTACCATAGGTGCTATTCAACAGGACAGGTTTCAGCCAATTGTTGCCAGCATTAATAAAGACGTTAAAGTTGATTGGGGCAGGATTGCGATTGTTTTTCTAATACTCGTCTGCACTATTTTAACAAATTGGACACTTGGTTTTCCTGCAATAGGTGTTTGGATCGGGATTCTGATCGGAGGTTTTTTCAAAAAGACTCCCTGGAAGGAATTGAAGAATGCATGGATGGGCACCGTTTTCCTGATGGCTCTTGTAACATGTGCATCTCTTATGCCTGTTGAGGAATTACCCACTGCATCAGCGTGGACTGCTTTTGCTCTTGGATTCGTTTCGGCCGTATTCGATAATATACCTTTAACAAAACTATGTTTGGAGCAGGGTGGTTATGATTGGGGTATGCTGGCATATACGGTTGGCTTTGGCGGATCCATGATATGGTTCGGATCTTCGGCTGGTGTCGCCTTGTCCAATATGTATCCTGAGACAAAAAATACTTTTAATTACATAAAAAAAGGCTGGCATGTTACTTTGGCATATGTAGCTGGTTTCTTTGTATTATTTTATACCCTTGGTTGGCAGCCACACGCTCCACATAAGGATAAGGATATACAGGAAGAGACGTTGATCCAGGAAAAGAAGTAATGTGATAATGATCTTAAATCACTATAGGAATTTTCGGATGGTATTCAAAGGATTCTCCGGGGTAATAAACCCGATGGAGATATAAACCCGATGGTGGCGCTGCAAGCTGGGATGGCCTTTCGGAGTACTGATCCATGAAACCTTTTATTTCCTTTAAGGATAGTTTGCCTTTACCGGCGTGAACCAAAACCCCGGTGATCCTGCGAACCATCATCCAGAGGAAATGAGAGCCCATGATGTGAAGAAGGATCAGGTTTCCCGATTCGCTGACATCCAAATGACTAATATCAACGAGTGTTGATTTTTCCTCTCTCGTTGTAACTCCGAAGGAGGAAAAATCATGAAATCCCCTGAATATAGCAGAAGCCTCCTGCATTTTGTTAACCGAAAGCTCTTCTTTTACCCACCAGACATACCGTTTACCAAAGGCTGAACGCTGCCGGGAAATGATATACACGTAACTTCGGGCCACCGCATTGTATCTGGCGTGGAACCCGGTGTCACACTTCTCCAGCGTCACAACATGAATATCATAGGGTAGAATTTCATTTAACCGCCCTGCAATTGTTTCAGCATGCATTTGTGTGGGAATTTCGAGGTGGGCATCCTGGCCTAATGCATGCACTCCGGCATCGGTGCGGCCGGCTCCGTACAATTCAATCTTCTTCGTACTGAATACTTGCTGGCAGGCTTTCAGCATTTCACCCTGGATGGTACTCACCCCTGCATTTTGCTGCCATCCGTGGTAATTTGAACCATCGTATTCAATAAGAAGTC
>DATEVU010000078.1:0-7729 GCA_035258345.1 Bacteroidales bacterium | reverse complement strand
GCTGTACAGGTGCCGCAGTTGATGCAGGCTTTTAACCCCTCTGCCATGCGAAAGTCAGCTTTTAATTGTTCGACCAGTGAGTCCATTTATTTTCAAATTCTCAAATTCCTTATATGGATTATGCTTATGCTCTCTGTCCTTGACAAAAGCGTGGTCACAGGGGCATAGTAAAACGGCCATCATCTTTTTGAATATCCATGTCGCGTTTCCTATTGTCAAACCATCCGTTTTTCGAAGTTTCAAATACATCAAATTGTGAAATATATGGTTTAATATCAAGTACAGGTGAACCATCCAGTATATCAATCTGCCTGACATACAATTTATTATCCACTATTCTATCAAGTAGTACTACCGAGAGGCCGATGGGATTAGGCCTTGCAGGTGAACGGGTTGCAAACACCCCATGAGGTATGTTGTCTAAAAAAGGAATTACGGTCAACGGCATCCTGGTCACCAAATGCAGGTGAAATAAAATGTAGAGGTGTGAAAAACCGTCCAGATCTTTCAGTCCCTCCACGTACCCTGGATAGATCTCAATTACAGCTTCTGCTTCTTTAGCGGAAACGGATTGTATTGGTGTCCCTTCCGGGTTTTTGAACGGTGAATGAACTATACCAATCGGATTGTAGATAATTTCAGGCATGTGTAAGTTCAGGTTTGGAGCATGGCACTTATCTTTTGTTTTGTTTTTCGCAGGGACAGGGAATGGCTTTATGATGCTTACGCTGAGATGCACAATTGCATAGTGCAAATCCTGACACAAGTAACATGACCAAAACAATAACTTTTCTGATTCGGGCAAACCTGGCAATACATAGACTATTGCTTGTTTTTGGTGTTATTGTTCTAATATTTTTCATTTTATTAATTCATTACTGTTTATTATGTTCCAGGCTTTTGCAATTTCCTTACTCACATCCGATTGGGGAAGCCATTCTACAATACTTTTACAATTGAGCATGGCCTCTACTATATTCGGATCAAAAGGTATTTTCCCTGCTACGGGGATCTCCCTGTCAAAACACCACCTGGCAATCCGGCCGGTAATATCCTCATTCAGGTCGTATTTGTTTATAACCACGTAAGCTTTCACCTTAAAGTTATCGGTTAGCTCAAAAATGCGTTTCATATCATGAAAAGCCGATCGGGATGGTTCGGTAACAATGATGACTTTTTTGACACCGGTTACTGATGAAATTACAGGGCAACCGATTCCGGGGGGGCCATCAATGATGATTGTCTCCAACCCGTTTTCCCTGGCAATCTCTCCGGCCTGTTTGCGTACAAGGCTCACCAGTTTTCCTGAATTTTCTTCGCCGGGTTCCAACCGGGCATGCACCATTCGCCCATTTCTAAAAATACAGGCATACCAGCGGCTTTTGTCGCTAGGCATCATGTTAATCGCCCCAATGGGACAAACCCTCATACAAAGCATGCAACCATCACAGGCAGTTTCGGAAATCCTGACCTGTCCATCTTGCATGGAAATAGCATCGAAACAGCAGTAAGGCAAACATATTCCGCAATTGGTACATGTTTCCGTGTTGATCAATGCTTTGTGCCCGGTAACAAATCTCTCCTCCAGATAATTGACAGGTTGCAGAATGATATACAGGTTGGCAGCATCCACATCGCAATCGGCCACCACTACCTCTTCGCCCATTGTTGCAAATGCGGCGCTCAGACTTGTTTTACCGGTCCCCCCTTTCCCGCTTAAAACGGCAATTTCGGTCATGTTAGTATATGCTTAATTCTATCCAACAACGCAATAAACTGAACCTGGTAAGCAGGTTTTTCTTCAGCCAGCAAACGCCCTTCTGAATAAATGCGGGCAATTTCCTTATCAAAGGGTATTTCCATGAGAAAGGGTATATTATTTTGTTCCAGCCATCCATATACCTCCCTGTTTCCTAATCCGGCCCGGTTTACAATAACCCCGAAAACCTTTTTGAGGTGTTGCAGTGTGGCCACCGATAATTTCAGGTCGTTCAGTCCGAATGGCGTTGGTTCGGTCACCAAAACCACAAAATCAGCTTTTTCAACGGTTGCTATGAAAGGACAGGATATTCCCGGTGGTGAATCCAGAATGGCTATTGCTTCCCCATTTAATCCTTTTAAGGCCGTTTTGATCACCGGCACCGGGGAATAAACACCAATTTCAGCGCAACCTTCAATGATCTTAACATTGCTATTCAGCTGCATGGTTTTAACCGTGCCAAGCAGTTTTTCCTTTTCGGTAATAGCCCCGTATTCACAGGCCACCAGGCAGGCGCCACAATCGTGGCACAATTCTTCCAATACCTGAATAAAACCCGATGATGGCAAGAATACAACAGCATGGTAGTTGCAATACGCATGACATTTACCACAAAACACGCACTTAGTTACATCAATTACCGGAACATGCTGCCTGACGCTCGTTGAGCAGCATACCTCTCCCTGAATAAACTCAGCAACATTGGGTTCTTCCGCGTCACAATCTACCAGAGACACCGTTTCCCCTGCCTGTTGTGCCGAATAAAAAAGATTCGTTGATACAAGAGTCTTGCCCGTACCACCTTTACCGCTGGCAATAGCTATTTTCATCTAATCAATGGTCACACGCATTACTCCCGGTTACCAGTGAACTTTGCAGCCAATCGGTTACCAAATCTTTGGGACTTTTGGGTTGAGCACCAACGTTCACTTTTATATTTTGTGCCGCAAATAAATTGAGTGCACGTTGACCCATGCCCCCGGCTATCACTTCATTAACCCCTTGTTCCGCCAACCATCGGGGCAGCAACCCTGGTTCGTGCGGCGGGGGAGTAATCAGCTTTTCACTTACAATGGCATTGTTGTCCACCTGAACTATCGCAAAATGCTGACAATGTCCAAAATGCGCACATAAGCGCCCGTTTTCCAAAGGAATTGCAACTGTACATTTCATGCTATTCATGCCTTAGGGTTGAATTCATTCCACTTCTCAGGCGTTTACCCTTTCCTTTGCCCCCGCCCGCATTCCGGCGCAAACCGATGCCTGTTCCAAGTTTCTCAACTGCTTCGCCGGTCGATACTTTCCGGCAATTGCCCAAACCCCGTCCGGTTAATGGCCCTTTTTTCTCCGGGCCGGTTCCATTCATCCTTGCCATATTGTTTAATTTTTAGTTTTCATTAATTCAATAATCTCACTGATCTTTTTATCCGTATCATTCAGAACGATCAACTGTATCTGTAAGCTGTCAAACAACGACTTCACTTTTGCACCAAATTCCCCGGAAATCACTTTTTTTGCTCCCCGCGAAGCCACCAGTTGGGCTGACGCCGGACCGGCACCTTCTACATTTTCCTTATTGGGATTGGGAATGAACTCCGTTGCCTTGCTTTCGGTGTCATAAATAACAAAATAGGAACATCGCCCAAAACGGCTGTCCAGATTCGCATCGGGACTGTTTCCCGTGGATGTTATAGCTACTTTCATTTAGGTACTTGTTATTGTTTTTTATTCCCGGGTACAAAGACACCCGTTCTTGCTTTGCTGTGAATTATTGCTGTATTGCTCAATATCCGGAGAACCACAGAGCGCACAACACGTAACATCCTCCTCCTTGGCAGGATGATTAAACCAGCAACCGCAATGGTTGCATGAATACCACGCACTGTCAAAATAAACCTTTCCGCCTTCAAACACGATAGGCTTACCCTGCACAAATGCCCGGGCTACCTTGCGCCTGGCACTTTCATAAATCCTGGCAAAAGTCGGCCGTGAAATATCCATTACCTGTGCAGCTTCCACCTGCCCTAATAACTCATAATCACTCAATCGTATGGCCTCATATTCTTCATAATTCAATACAACCGGCTGGGTCTCTTCAGACAATCCAATCGGTCTAAATCCCTTGAAATGAGGAGGATTGTTCATTCTTCGCCGGCGTTTCGGTCTTGACATAATTTATGAGCATTTGTTCGTTACAAATATAATGAACATTTGTTTATTATAAAAAGATTTTCTAACTTTGTTTGAATATTACATAAAAAGATTCACCCGTGAAATCAGCAGTAGTTAAATGGCTATTAATTATTTCCGCATTGCTGTTCGCGGACTGGTTAATCATGATCTTCCTCGGATGCTTTTCAGGCCTGTGTCATGCCTCCAATAAGTATTTCTGCTCGGTATACTGTTACATCGGGATTGGCCTGCTTACCCTCACCGCATTTATTTTAGGCTATCTGATATTCAGGAAGTTTTTTCAGAAAAAAACCAACACCGGAGAATAATCAATTTTTCACTGCTGTCAGTAAGTCCTTTGGATATTCCTTTCCAGAAAGCTTTACAGTGTAATTCATCTTGGTTTCATGGGCAGTGAATCCTTTTTGCCTGAGTGTTCCGGCAAGTATTTCCGGATCAAAGCCCTGGTCCACATTTACTCCTTTCAGGTGTGCGCTTCATTTCGCTATGCGTAATGATCATAACAGGCTTCTTGTATTGCTTTCTATTTCAGGATATTCATTAAAAATTCCAAGGCATTAAGGAACAATTTAAACACGAAAATACATGATGATGATTGCTTAAATAATTCATTAATCGTAAATTTATAAGTCGTACATACTAAGAACCAATTCAGCTATTTTATAAGTTGGGAAAAGAGTATTTATAAACACTTAAAATCTAAAGCAATGAAAACATTAAAATTTCTAGTTCTGTTGTTGGTGATTTGTACTCTTACTGGCTGCAAATACAAAAGAGAAGCAGAAAAGCTGGAAACGGCAAGCCAAAACCTCACCAGTCAACTGGAAAAAAGCGATTCAACATTGAATGAATATCTTTTGCTGAGTAAGGATATTGAATCCAGATTTGACAGTATTTTGTCAGGGGGCAAAGAATCGGGGCAAACGGTAGTCGACAAGGAATTGAATACCAAGCTTAGTCAGACCTTGACAGCAATCATTAATTTAATGAAAGAAAACGAAAAAAGGTATCAGGCGCTGAGAATAAGTGCAAATTCCAGAGCTTCAGTCCGGGAGAAAGAAATCACAAGTCTTACTCTGCTTATTGAAGAGAAAGACAGTGTGATTAAAAGTCTGAACCTGAAAATCGCCGGTATGAACACTACAATGGAAGATCAAATTTCCAAAATATCAGATTTAACCAACGAGAAGAGGGATAAGGATGAAACACTGGACATGATGACAAGTCAATTGAATACAGCTTACTATATTGTGGGCACCGAAGATGACCTGAGAAATAAGGGGGTAATATTAAAAACAGGTGGTTTTCTCGGATTTCTGGGACGTGTAAACAACTTAAATCCACAACTTGATAGGAGCCGGCTGGATATGATTGATATCCAGGAAAAGAAGACATTTACCCTGAATACCGATTTGAAAAATATGGAATTCATAACCCAACATCCATCAGGAAGTTATGAAATAAAAGAAGGGGATCCCGGTTCAATAATGATTACTGTTACCGATCCGGAAAAATTCTGGGGAGGGTCAAAATATCTTGTTGTCGTCATTTGAAAAAATATAAATATTTAAGTACTCTCGCTAATCACGGACGGAGGAGAAGTATTTCGGCTGTCTGAACAGATTTTGCATTTGATCTGCTATTCCGACATTAACTTAGCCTAAATGGAGAAGGTGTAAGCTTTTCGTTTTTTTCCTATAACGCAGCGATAACTGAAAAGACGGCTTCGTTCAGATGGCATCCCAACTATTTAATTGATTTTTTATTGCTATTCACTGATTTTCTTCATGTTCTGATTGCCCCTGCATTTTTCGACGGGATTCATTTAACCTATTATCCTCACGGATATACCGTTGATGGTAAAGCGTGCAAGCACAGTAACAATATTTCACCGCCGGGATTTAAGATAACAGTCATTTTAATTAAATTAGCCGGTATATCGTTTGAATTTATCCAATGAAATAATGGCTACACAAGTAAAAAACAATGTCTGGTGGATAGGGAAAACCGACTGGGAATTAAGAAGGTTTCACGGTAATGAACTTTCCACCAACAGGGGTACTACCTATAACTCCTACCTGATCCGGGAAAACAAGACCGTTTTGATCGACACGGTTTGGCAACCATTCGCCAAAGAATTTATCAGGAATCTTGCCAAAGAAACCGATCTGAATAAGATCGATTATATTGTTGCCTGTCACGGCGAAGTCGACCACAGTGGTGCGCTTCCCGAGCTGCTGGAGGCCATTCCCGGTACGCCCGTTTATTGCAACGAATGGGGGGTGAAATCATTAAAAGGGCAATATCATAAGGATTGGAATTTTCATCCCGTAAAGACGGGACAAAAGATCAACCTTGGCTCCAAGGACCTGGTGTTCCTGGAAGCTTCCATGCTTCACTGGCCCGACAGCATGTTCTGTTATCTCACCGGGGACAATATCCTGTTCAGCAACGATGCCTTCGGACAGCATTATTGTTCGGAATTTCTTTTCAACGACCTGGTTGACCAGACCGAGCTTTACCAGGAAGCCATGAAATATTATGCAAATATTCTTACGCCTTACAGTCATCTGGTTGACAGGAAGATCAAGGAATTTACCGGAATGAACCTGCCTCTGGATATGATCTGCACCAGTCATGGCGCTATCTGGCGCGACAATCCCATTCAGATTGTACAAAAATATGCCGAATGGGCAGCTGCATACCAGGAAAACCAGATCACTGTTATTTATGACACCATGTGGAATTCCACACGGATAATGGCTGAAAACATTGTAAGGGGAATAAGGCTTGCTGATGAAAATGTAACCGTCAAAATATACAATGCCGCTAATACTGACAAAAATGATATCCTTACCGAGGTGTTCAGATCAAAAGCCATCCTGGTTGGCTCACCAACCGTTAACAAAGGGATTGTGCATTCCATAGCCGGCATTCTGGAAATGATCCGGGGGCTTGGCTTTAAAAAGAAAAAAGGTGCTGCATTCAGTTCATATGGCTGGCACGACGGATGCGTCCAGATTGTTGATGAATACCTGAAGGAGTCGGGATTTGAATTACTGGCCGATGGCCTTAAGATCAACTGGAAACCTGACGAAAAAGGGATTCAGCAATGTGTTGATTATGGCAGATCCCTGGCTGCAAAGCTTTTAAACTGATGATTACTATTCATGACAACTGAATACCGCATCCTGCTTGTTGAAGATATGTTAGCTGATGCCGAACTGGCCAGGCATGAACTCAATCGCGTACTTCCGAACGCCGCTACCCGGTTGGTTGATAATGAACCCGACTACCGGCAAGCTCTTGAAATATTCAGGCCCGACCTCATCATTTCCGATTTCGAGATGCCCGGGTTTGACGGACTAACTGCATTGAAAATCGCCATCGAAATAACCCCCATTACACCGGTAATCATTTTAACCGGCTCGATGAACGAGGATATTGCTGTGGAATGTATGAAGGCCGGGGCAGCCGATTACGTTATCAAGGAACATATCAAGCGGCTTGGTCAGGCTGTTATCAATGCCCTGGAAAAAAAGAAGATACGGAAAGAAAAGGAAGAAGCATCGGAACTGCTGCACCGGAGTGAGGAAATGTATCACATCATGTTTGCCAATAATCCCCAGCCCATGATGATCTATGATAGCGAAACAATGGCCATTCTCGAAGTAAATGAAACCGCTGTCAGTGTCTATGGATATTCGGTACCGGAATTTTTATCGATGACAATTAAAGATATCCGGCCACCAGAAGACATCCCCGATCTGTTAAAAG
>DATEVU010000077.1:0-18423 GCA_035258345.1 Bacteroidales bacterium | reverse complement strand
GTTCATCAACCGGATATCGGATATTTCCATCGCCGAATCCTCTTCCGATTTCAGGCTTATGAGCCGCAAGGCGCTGGATGCCTTCCTTCAGTTCGGGGAAAGGGACCGCTTCACGCGGGGACTGGTAAGCTGGATGGGGTATCCGCAAACTCTCGTGGATTATGATTGTCCGCCCCGGTTTGCCGGTAAATCAAAGTATACCCTGCGGAAAATGATCCATTTTGCGGCCGACGGCATAACCGCTTTTTCAGCTAAGCCCCTGAGGATTGCATCCTATATGGGAGTCGTTGTTTTTCTGTTGGGACTGGCTTACGCTGTCTTTGCCATCATCCAGAATATTTTGGGTAAAACCGTCCCCGGCTGGACCTCCCTGCTGGTGACCGTATTGCTGTTGGGTGGCATTCAGCTGTTAAGCCTGGGTATCATCGGCGAATATCTTGCCCGTATCTTCAACGAATCCAAATCGCGTCCGTTATACTTCATCAAAGACCAGATCAACTGATGCCCATCAGATATCGTCAACCTGCCGGCCTGCTGCTTACAGCCCTGCTTTCGGTTTTTGTGTTGTATGCTTTCTATGGCAACCTGTTTGGCAAAATCAACACGGTGTTCTTTGCCACCGGGGGCGACGGCATGCAAAGTTATGTTAACATGGAATACCATATCCGGCACGACAGCACCTACCTGCGATGTAATTCCATGAACTATCCTTACGGTGAACATGTTTTCTTCACCAACAACCAGCCACTCATCAGCAACAGTATCAAGTTCATCTCGCAAAATCTGGTGGATATTTCGGATTATACCCTGGGAATACTGAATTTCACCATGTTGTTTTGCCTGGTGATCGCCCCGCTATTCCTGTATCTCATTTTTACCGGGCTGGGCGTCGGAACCCTCCTGTCCATCCTGGCATCGGTGGGGATCGCATACCTGAGCCCGCAACTCGACCGTTTCGGGGGACATTTTAACCTGAGCTATGTTTGCGCCATCCCGCTGATGATCCTGTTGCTTATGCGGTTCTTTAAAAAACCATCCGCATGGCTTTCCGTGTTGATTTTCCTTACCGTGATGACCGGGGCGCTTACCAGTTTTTATTTCTACGGGTTCTTTGCCGTACTGATACTTTTCTTTTATGGGGCCTATCTGGCCGGTAACGAAAAACTGTTTCCCAACAAGTATGCCTGGGCGCTGCATTTGTTTATTCAGCTGGTGCTGCCCTTCCTGATCCTGCAGGCATTCTATATCAGCGACCACATTACCGACCGGCCAGCCTACCCCTGGGGATTCCTGGTTTACCGGGCCTGGCCGCAAAGCATCTTTTTGCCCTTCGGCCGGCCTTACGGGCAATTTCTGCATTCCTGGCTGAATACAGGTTATATCGACTGGGAAGGTTATGCCTTTGTGGGTATGCTGGCTTTTGCCGGAACAATTGTGTTCCTGGTAAGATTTGTGAAGAAAACAATAGTAAAAAAGTTTGACCTTCTTCTGCAGGTAACCCCAAACCGGCAGTTGAACATATTGTTCTGGGCTGCCATGGCTTCCCTGCTGTATTCATTCGGACTGCCCTTCATCCTCGGGCTCGAAGGACTGGTGGACCTGATCGGACCGGTGCGCCAGATGCGCGGCGTCGCCAGGTTCTCCTGGATATTCTTCTATGTCATGAACATCATCACGGTTTACTGGCTGTGGAACTGGTGGGCATCACGTGGCAGAAAGCCCTGGAAAACCTTTGCCCTTGCTGCCGCCCTGCTAATGCTGTGTACCGATGCATGGTACAACGTCAGGAACAGGGGTGTATGGCTCAACAATTCCATGCCCGCACTGACCGACAAAAACCTGGAACTGCCCGAAAACCAATGGATCAACCATATCGACAAATCGCGCTACCAGGCGATCATCCCCCTGCCTTATTTTCATATCGGCTCCGAGAATATTTGGATTGACGGTGGGTGCGAGATTGTAACCCAATGCTTCATCGCCATTAAAAATTCCGGGATACCCTGTACAGGCGCTATGCTGAGTCGCACTTCCATCAGCCAGACCGTGAACAACATGGCATTGATGCTTGAACCATCCTGCAGTTCCGTGGATATGGGGAAATTCCCCTCGCAAAAACCCTTCCTGATGATGGTGGCCCGTTGTGAATTGCTGAGCGACCACGAAAGGCTTCTGATTAAGCATGCCACCGCGGTTGATTCCTCAGGAAGTTTTGGCATTTATGAATTGCCCTTCAATACCTTCAGGAATATTGCAGATTCGATTGCTGCCGCAGCAGGTAAGGAATATCTGAACCTCAGCTTATATGACCATGATGGAATGCGTTCAACCGATTCAACACTGAATTTCCGGTATGTCGATTCCGGAATTGTGGGAAAGGCTAAAAACAGAAACACCCTGTTCAACGCTAATTTACCCCATGCCGATACCGGGGTGGTGTATATCGTTTCCTTCCTGATGGATCAGGTTCGTACCGATTTATACCCCCGCACCAGGGCCACATTTATCGAAACCGACAGCACGGGCAATATCATCCGGGAAGAATCCTTCCAGGTATTCGAACAGTTCAGGATGATCGATGGCGACCGGGTGCTGGTGGAATACAGGTTCAGACTCTCCGACCCGGCAAACCGGATTAGCCTCACCCTGCAGAACAAAACCCTGAGAAACAAACCTCTCCGGGTGGATAACGTGCTGATCCGGCCGGAGAATACCAATCTGTATTTTAGGACAAAGGAGGGGATATGGAAAAACAACCGGTATTATTGCAGGTAAAGGAAAATAACGTTTCCGATGTTATTCCATCCCCGTGAAAGATGAATTATGAAATATCACAAGCGGGTAATCATTTACAACCTCTTCCCATCCCGGATCATTCACGTAACGCTCTATCCTGGACATGTATTCATCCGCTTTTAACGGATACGGATTACCATTAAGTAAAAAAATAAGATACTCCGCATTCCGTACATATGGAAATACAGAGATGTCCTTACGGTATGCCAGATGCGGAACTATGTCCTGCATGGCGCATACATTTGCATTTTCCGGAACAGCTGCTTCAATTTGTTTTCGTATCTTACCTGCATTATTTTCCGTTTGATAAAACACGGCACTGAAAAAATTCTCCTTTCGCTCATCATAATACTTTGCCGTGCGTTCCTGCATTTTCAGGTAAGTAATTCTAATTGTCGATATACACAACAAGGCATACAATATGTATCTGAATGCAGTGCCGCCAATTTTTCGCGTGGCCAGAAAGACAGCCAGGGTCAGCACCGAAACGATCTCAATGGAATAAAATCCCATAATCCCCCATCTTACAAAGCTATCATTCAGCATCTTCTGTGCCACAAGCGGAATGAACATGATCAGGTATACAGGCCGGATTAACAGCAATACCCCTCCCGACAACAAAAAGACAATGTAAAATTCGATCTTGATACCATTAAACTCCGGATCGCCGGAATGATTCTCAATCATCTGCCGGGCTGTTTCTATCGGATGCCGGAAAATATGCTGTATTGCTTCTGCCGGATTGTCTCCCAGGGCCGAATAGCCAAATCCCCAATATTTCAAATCCGGATTTTCAAAACCCGGAATAAGGACCTTAAAAAGAAGAACAAGGTAAAGTAAGGAAAAAATACCCAGGCCGGCTGCAACAAGCCGTGATGTTCTGTCGCGGTACGTGAGGATCAGTGTCAGGGCAACAAATATAAACCAGATGGGCATATTCTCCTTGCAGGTGATCACGAAGAGGAAAACGATGCCCGCCGGGATAAATTTCTTTTTGTCAAATAGCAGGAAAAACCAGGGCATAGTGGAGGATACCACGGTGGCATCGATATAGTCCGCAGCCAGCGCACTGAAATGGCCCCACAACACATTGTAATGAATGAATGCCAGGAGGGCAATCCAGAAATCATCAGTTTTTCGAATCACCAGCAGGTACGTTCCGTAACCGCCAAGCAGGATAAATACATTCTGAATGATAAGCAGCGAGTATGTCCCGAAGAATGGATTGAATAACCAGTACAATGGTGAAAGCAGGGGGAGCGTGAATGCGGGGTGAACCTGAAAATAATTACCAAGCGGGGGCTCAAAGACGGTATTGGCGTTCAGCCTGAAATGCGCAAAATCCCAGAATGCCTGATTATAAAAACCATAATCCAGGGCATAGGTCCTGAAATAGTAATGATTTAGCACTACCTGCATGGTATATACAACCCCGAACAGTGCGAAGAATGACCAAAACAAAATTTTCTGCTTGTTCAGTTTTTCAATGATCATGGAAATGCCCCAATGTTAGGTTTTTCAGCGATAATGAAAACAATATCAAAAGTATTCAATGGAAAACTCCATTTCTCCGGGATACGGTTCAGCAGCTTTTCCAGCCTGCTGCCTTTCTTATTCAGCAGGAAGAGCGAGTAAAACGCCTGCCGGATGCTGCGGTAAACCGGCAGGTAATTCGAACGTACAATTGAAAACCCCTTCGATTCAAGCAACCTGCACAGGTTGCTCTTTGTAAAATAATGAATATGGCTCGGCGGATGGATCATCCTCCAGTTTTTACCCCGGATACGTGGAAGCAGTGCGGAAATATCCCCCGTGGTGATATATATCCGTCCCCCGGGAGCCATTTCCTGACAAGCCTTCTGCAGGAATTTATCCGGAAAGGGGAGATGCTCAATTACATCCCACAGGAATACATCGGAAAATTCTTTTTCCGGTGCCGGTCTCCGCAAGTAATCACCCGTGGCCAGGTCGAGTTTCAAGATATCTTTTCCATACGCAACTGCCTCAGGAACAACATCAATACCTGAATAATCAGCCTTCCAGTGCCTTTTAAGGACTTCCCCAAAGAAGCCATAGGCACAGCCGATCTCGAGAACATTGGTTACCGGCAGCCTGCCGGTAACAGATTTTTTAATATGTCGTATGCGTTTTTCAAAATTCAGCTGCAGAATTTCCTTGTCCTTCAAATAATCCAGGAACTCTTCTCCCCGGAAATAATTAACGCTGTAAGTTGCCTTAAGTATCTCCTCGCTGATCTCCATATTGGCTGTCATAAAGCCGCAATGCAGGCATTTCTTCAGGGTATTGGAATAAACCGGGATAAATTCCGGGTTCCCGCATATGATGCATTTATTCATGGGTCACCTGTTGGGTTTGTAATAAAAAGATAGCTTCCCCGGTAGCCTCCGAATGGTAAATTTCCTTTGTTACACAATACAGGTTTTTTCCGTTCGTGTTCAGTGCGCCGGTAATTTCAGCCAGCTGTTCGTCGGAATAGTCAGCAATATACAAGGTATACACGGTATAAGGCTGTAAGAACATCGCGGGTTCAGTTTCCCTGTTGCCTTCATAAAAAACCCTGCCCCAGGGTAAGTACAGGTATGTTTCGGGGTATAGCTTCTGCATCTCTTTAAACAAAAAGTCGCCATGCCTGCCGCTTTCATGGAGACCGAAGGTTAGTGCGTATTCTGTAGCCGAGCATCCGTAATAAGAGGGACAAATAATTTTTGGGGGCATATTCAGCATGGGGAATAGCCTGTTATAAGCTTCTGTTCTGATAGTTGTGACCTCACGGATATGTTTTAAATGCCTTGCTTCTTTGGGTGCTATGTTAAAAAGCAACAATAGGCCGAAGATCACCGGGATCCATGTTGTAATCCTTTTATTTGCCCGGCTGTGCAGCAACCGGTCAAATAACATTGTGCTGATGAATAATCCAATCACAGTGATGAGGAGTGAAGGGGTCATATAGTGAAAGGCAAAATGCTTGGCAGCCATAAGGTATTGCACCACAATTACAGCAATCAAAGCCAGGGAAATCCTGGCATGAATATCCAGGACCTGTTTTTGCATCCGCTGTTTCCACAAGTATAATACGGTAAGTATCACCAGTGAAAGGAGCGTAATTAACAAAATAGGGGTATTGCCCGGAAGTACTTTTACATGGTCTGCAAACTCACTCCAGTCAACAATTCCCCTTCCACCTCCGCCATAGGCACCGGTATGAGTGAAAATATTGAAGATCCACCGGAAAAATACTTTGTGGTTCAGTATTACAGGGAACGCAAAAAGCATGAAAAAAAACAGCGAAAAGAGTATGAATCGCAACCTGAATTTCCAGGATGGTAAAACAATCAGGGGTAGCAGGAAAAAAGGGAGAAAAGTTAATTTGTCCGCCAGGCTTATACCGAAAAGCACGGCAAAGAGCAGGCTGTATCTTTTATAATTTCGTAATTCGTGATCCTCATAAATCATTTTAACCAGCAAAATCAGCCAGCAGCAGACAATGCTGCCCATAACCAGCTCAGGCATAAGTCTGCCGGCAACTTCCAGGGTAATGATATGGGTGAAGGGAGTAAGTTGAAGGAAGACAGCGGCAATCATGTTACCCGAATACCGGTGCATATAATAACCGAGCAGGAAAAGTGTTACAACCTGCAGAACGGTGGAAGTATACAAAACTGCCCTGATGTAGAATTCGGGATTCTGCAACACATCATTCACCAGGGGTTGCCCGGGCCTGAACAAATGTGCTGTCCGCGCCACCATGGCAACCATACATTGTACCGGTATTCCCGGGTGACCGGTATACTGGATATCCGGGTGAAAATGGGCAAGTATCAACCCGTTAAACAGGTAAGCATATTCGGGATCCACGCTTCTCAGGAAGAACAGGCCGGTATATTGTATATGTAACAGGCCTGTTGCCAATATGACCAATGGAAGGATAAGCAGCCAGACAACATGTTTATTTTGCAGCTTTGTTTTCATCATAGCCGGGTAAAAAACAACCAGCTGATGGATCTTACCGGATTTCAAACCTACCGGGATATGGGTTGTGCATAAGCCATTACATCGTTGGCCGTAATTTCCTTATCGCACAGGATGATCAATCGTTCCAGCACGTTCCGGAATTCCCGGATATTGCCCGTCCAGGTTATCTTCTGTAGCTCGGAAATGGCTTCGGGTAAAACCGTGGTCCTGGGCCTGCCGTATTCCGAAGATATCTGCTCGTTAAAATAATCGGCCAGCATCGGAAGATCTTCAATTCGGTCATTCAGGGCCGGCACATGGATTATGATCACCGACAGCCGGTGATACAGGTCCTCACGGAAGTTTTTCTGAAGGATCTCTTCTTTCAGGTTCTTGTTGGTGGCGGTAATTACTCGTACATCCACATCTATGTCCTTATCGCTTCCAACACGGGATACTTTGTGTTCCTGCAGTGCGCGAAGCACCTTGGCCTGTGCTGATAAGCTCATATCCCCGACTTCGTCAAGAAAAAGTGTTCCCCCGTGTGCCTGTTCAAACTTGCCTTTCCGCTGTTTAATCGCCGAGGTAAATGCGCCCTTTTCGTGACCAAAAAGCTCGCTTTCAATCAATTCCGAAGGAATGGCCGCGCAATTCACTTCTACGAACGGCATGTCGGCACGCTGGCTTTTTTCATGCAGCCACCTGGCAACCAGTTCCTTTCCGGTGCCGTTATCACCGGTAATCAGAACACGGGCGTCAGTGGGGGCAACCCTTTCGATCATTTCCTTCACCTTGTGAATAGCTTCCGATTCACCAACAATATCATAAGTCTTGCTGATCTTGCGTTTCAACACACGGGTCTCGGTCACGAGCTCGTTCCGTTCCGTGGCATTTCGCATGGTTACAAGCAGGCGGTTCAGGTCCAGCGGTTTTTCGATAAAATCATACGCTCCTTTTTTGATGGCCTCTACCGCGGTATCAATGTTGCCATGCCCTGAAATCATGATAACCGGGACATCATGGGTGCGCTGTCCAAGTTTCTCCAGAACTTCGATGCCATCCATGCCCGGCATTTTGATATCGCACAGAACAATATCGTAATCACCGTTTGTGAACAATTCCAGGCCTTCGGCACCGTTAGTGGCCTGGTCAACCTTGTGTCCTTCATATTCAAGCACCTCCTGCAAGGTGTTGCGAATGCTTTTTTCATCGTCGATGACGAGTATTTTTGCCATGAAATTTTCCTGATTAAATTGTTGTAATATCCGGGACCAGGGAGGCCGTCACACCATTAGTACCCTGCCGTCTGAAGATTGAGCAATTCATACACCACTCCTTCTTTAAGTGCAAAGTTGGATTGTATTAAACGTTGGAGTTTCAGTTTCTGCAACATAAATTTCACCACCAGGGTAGCAACAACGATCATCTCAAGCCGCATGTTTTCCAAGCCCTTCATCTGTTTGCGCTCTTTCAGGGTGGAATTGATCAGTTTCTGGTAGAGATTTTCAAAATTGGTGAGATCGATGTTGATGGATTCGGGATAGATGCCGGTTTCCGACTCAAAATTTGGGTCTTCCGCCCGTATCATGGCGGTAATGGTCTCGAATGAACCGGAGGCTCCCACGAGGGTTGTAATTTTGTGCTTCCGGAATTCCTCAAACAGATCACACATTCTTTCCTCGAGGTAATTTGAAATAAACTCGATCTCTTCTATCGATATGGGATCCGATGGTTTGAATTTGGCCAGAAGCCGGGCAACTCCCAGGGGATAGCTCTTTTTCCAGTAAATCCGGTCCTGGTCAGCAATGATCAATTCATTGCTTCCGCCACCAATATCCAGGATCAGCACTTTTTCATTACTAAGGTTAACAGCCTGTTTTACACCATAATAAATTAACTCTGCTTCGCGGTTCCCATCAATGATCTCAATCCCGATATTAAAACGCTGCCTGACCATTTTTACAAACTGATCCCCGTTACGGGCACTGCGTATGGCTGAAGTGGCAAAGGCAAAGGTCTTTTCAGACTTATATTCCTCAATGGTCTGCAAGTGCTTTTCAATGGCATTCATTCCGCGTGTAATGGCATCGGGACGGATCTCCTTTTTATCAATACCGCTTTTCCCAAGCTTTACGGGAAGCTTATTGTTGTATAATATCTTATATCCGTGATCGTCGGTGGTTTCAACAATCAGCAAATTAAATGTGTTCGTTCCAAGATCGATAACTGATATCCGCATAGTTACGAAAGTATGGTGATCCTGTAGCAGGCAGAATTTATCGCACTAAAGTAGAGAATTTTATGCTGCTAAAAAAATTCTTTTTAACCTTTATACCATATCCACTTCCACAGCTCCCCGTATGTCACCTTCTTCCCGTACATTAAAATACCGGTACGGTAAATCTTGGCAGCCAGCCAGGTAGTACCGAGAAAGGTAATTATCAGCAATGCTCCGGATGCCAGCAGCTGCCCGACCGGGACCTCGAAGGGTATCCGGGCCATCATCACAATGGGCGAGGTCAGTGGAATGATGGAGAACCACACAGCAAGCTTACCCGACGGATTGATAAATGAATTGATCATCACGAAAAGTCCCAGTATCAGGGGTATGGTTATCGGAAACATGAATTGCTGCGTATCCGTTTCATTGTCCACAGCCGCTCCAATGGCTGCAAAAAGTGATCCGTACAGGATGTATCCGCCCAGGAAATAAAAAATGAAGGCCCCGATCACCAGAAAAATATTGATCTGGCCCAGTTGTTTTATGATTCCGCTAAGCATCATGGCAGCTTCCTGCTTATTGCCATTATTGATAACCGGTTGCACAACAGATGCGTCCTGGTTCATGATGT
Organism: Bacteroidales bacterium; assembly: GCA_035258345.1. Classification (GTDB taxonomy): domain Bacteria; phylum Bacteroidota; class Bacteroidia; order Bacteroidales; family UBA10428; genus UBA5072. The sequence continues at coordinate 8,803 of DATEVU010000077.1, read as the reverse complement.
CGGCCGGAACCACCTGTTCCATAGATATGGCTGCCGGTTTGGGCAAGATAACCTGCTGGGCAAAGGCTGAAATGCCAATTGTAAGGATGAGCCAGGCTACAAACTGGGTGAGGCCGATAAGCCCGATGCCGATTATCTTTCCCATCATGAGTTGAAAAGGGCTCACCGAAGAAATGATCACCTCCACGATACGGCTCGTTTTTTCTTCCAGCACACCGCGCATCACCTGTGCACCGAACATAAAAATGAAAATATAGATCAGAAAACCCCCGACATAACCGAGTCCCCTTTTAACATCGGTAGTATCTTCGTGCTGCGCAGGCCAGCTCTTCCAGTTGATCCTGTTCAGGCTTATTTTCGTTTCAAGCGATTGAATTACATCCGCGGGTATGTTTTTAACAATCAGTTTGTTGCTAAACAAAAAGTCTTCGATCGACCTGGCAATATGCACCTCCATTCCCATACTGGGTGGTTTGCGGTAATAGAATTCAACGTATGCTTCCCGGCCCGAGGATATCAGGTTTTGCGGTAAAAACAAAACACCATCATAATCTGTGGCTTCATAGGCCTTTAAAATATCCTGGAGTTTCATGCCAGTCAGGTATGTAAACGCAATGTTTTCCTTATTGGGAATAACATCCCTGAAAAACTGCAGCGAATCCGGCACCGGCTGTCCGTTTACATCACACTCCACAACAGCAATTTCCTGCACCTCCCTGTCCTCAATAGTTGCAAGCCAACCCGGCAGAACGATCAGCGCGGCAAAAAGTACCGGACCGATCAGGGTCATGATCAGGAATGATTTTTTTCTGACCCGTGTGATATATTCACGTGAAACAATAAGGCCGATCTTATTCATGGTTATGGGATTTTGACTGGTTTTGGGCTTCCACTACGTTGATAAAGATCTCATTCATGGTTGGAATAACTTCGTTGAATGAGGTGATGCTCGCATGGGGGAGCACCATTTTCAGCATATCGTTGCCGGTAATGCCGCTCCCGGCCCTGATCTTGATAAAACGATCCTGTTCCCCCTCATACTGGTCCACAACCTGGCAATTCCCGTTGAGCGCATTCAGGATCGGCTCCTGATCACCCCTGAACCCGATCTCGAACACGTTTAATTTATGATTCATTTTAATTTCATGCACATCTCCTTCAAGGAGTGTCCTTGATTTGTTGATCAGGGTGATATTGTCACACAACTCCTCCACCGAACCCATATCATGGGTTGAAAAAATAATCGTAGAGCCTTTTAGTTTCAGCTCGCGGATCTCATTCTTCAGAAGGTTGGTATTTATTGGGTCAAAGCCGCTGAAGGGCTCATCAAAGATCAACAGTTTGGGCTCATGCAATATGGTGGTAACAAACTGAACCTTCTGTTGCATGCCTTTTGAAAGTTCCTCAACCTTTTTGTTCCACCAGGCCTGGATCTCAAACTTGACAAACCAGTGTTTCAGCTTGTTCATGGCTTCCTGCCTGCTCATTCCCTTTAACTGGGCCAGGTACAAGGCCTGCTCCCCAACTTTCATTTTTTTGTACAACCCGCGTTCCTCAGGCAGGTAGCCGATATGCACCACGTCACCGGCATGGAATTTCCGGCCTGCAAAAAACAACTCCCCTTCATCAGGAGCCGTTATCTGATTAATGATCCTGAGCAGTGTGGTTTTTCCGGCGCCATTGGGTCCAAGCAAACCAAAAATGGTGCCTTCCGGAACATGGATGGATACCCGGTCGAGGGCCAGGTGATTGGAATACCGTTTGACAATATTCCTGGCAGAGAATAGGAACATAGGGCTTTATTGATTTGAATTGCCCCGAAATTTAAAACAATTACTCGAAATAGTTTTTCATCCGGTCGAAAAAATTACGGTCGCCGCTTCCCGGATTTGGTTTGAAATTTTGCGATTCATCAAGTTTTTCGAGGATCTTCCGTTCTTCGCGACTAAGGCTTTTGGGTATCCATACATTGATGCTTACAAGCAGATCTCCCTTTCCGTAACTGTTCACCTCGGGTAATCCCTTTCCTCTGAGCCGGAGTATTTTCCCCGGTTGTGTCCCGGGTTCAATTTTTATTTTGACCTTCCCGTCGAGGGTGGGAATTTCCACCTGTGCACCCAGGGAGGCCTGTGCAAAAGTAACATACAGGTTATAAAGCAGGTCATTCCCCTCGCGGATCAGCTCAGGATGTTCTTCTTCCTCAATAATAACCAGCAGATCACCGTTTATTCCACCGCGTCTTGCCGTATTTCCTTTTCCTGATACGGAAAGTTGCATGCCTTCCGCAACTCCGCCGGGTATTTTGACCGATATCACCTCTTCCCCGCGCATAACCCCTTCACCGGCACATTTGTTGCATTTGTTGGTTATTACCTTGCCATCACCGCCGCATGACGGGCATACCTGGGTAGTGGACATCTGGCCGAGGAATGTGTTTGTGACACGGGTTACCTGTCCCGTTCCACGACATGTGGTACAATTACTATGGGCGCTTCCTCCCTTTGCCCCGGTTCCGGAACATTCATCGCACGAAACATACTTGGCAACCTTAAGCTTTTTTTCCACGCCCTTTTCAATCTCCTCAAGGGTAAGCTTTACTTTTATCCGCAAGTTGGTACCCCTGTTCACCTGGCGCTGTCCCCTGCCTCTTGAACTGTACCCTCCGAATCCTCCAAAGCCCAGATCACTGAAAATATCTCCAAAATGAGAAAAAATATCCTCCATGGTCATCCCGTCGCCGCTAAATCCACCACCAGACGCTCCTCCGACTCCCGCATGCCCGAATTGATCATATCTGGCTTTTTTCTGGGTATCACTCAGCACTTCATATGCTTCAGCCGCTTCCTTGAATTTATCTTCAGCAGCCTTATCGCCGGGATTGCGGTCGGGATGGTATTTTAATGCCTGCTGACGGTATGCCTTTTTTATTTCATCCGGTGCAGCATTTTTCGAGACTTCCAGAATCTCGTAAAAATCACGTTTTGCCATGGTATATTGCCCCTGTTATTTATTCCAAAGTAGTTTTACTGTTCTCCTATTCACCAACCACTACCTTGGGGTATCTGATCACTTTGTCATGCAAATAGTATCCTTTTTCAATTACATCCACAACCTTGCCCTTAAGATTTTCTTCAGGAGCAGGAATCTTTGTCACTGCCTCGTGGAGATCGGTGGTGAATTCCTGGTTCAATGATTCGATCTCACGAATACCGTTTTGCAGTAAGAACTCGCTGAACCGGCTGTAGATCAGGTTCATTCCCTCCTTTACCGCATCCAGGTCCTTGGCCGTATTCAATACACTCAGTCCCCGTTCAAAATCATCCACAACCGGGATGATTTTTTTGAGCAGGTCTTCCGAGGCGGTTTTAATCATCTCCGATTTTTCTTTCAGGGTACGCTTCCGGTAATTATCGAATTCCGCGGATAACCGCAGGTATTTATCCTGTAACTCATTTACCTTTTCGGAGGAAGCTTTTAATTCCTCCTGTAATTTCTCTTTATCTTTATCAGCCGTTTCAATTTTTTCCTTCCCGGCATGCTTTGTGTCAGTTTTTTTCTTCCCTGTTGTATCGTGCTTCATCGATTCGGTTTTTTCTTTCCTCGTCATTTTCATGGTGTTATAACTTATTGACTTTTTTAATACCCAGGTACGGGTATTTCTTCAAAATACCTGCCATAGTATACAATAACGACAAATTGACAGTTAATTTTTTAATAACCCCGTTACCTTGTCCGGCTTTATTTCAGCAAACCTTCCATGGTTTTTTCCAGGGTTTCGGCACGCAGGTTCCTGGCTATGATGATCCCGTCACCGTTGATCAGTACATTGGCCGGTATGGAGGATACCTGGTACATGGCTGCGGGAACCGATTTCCATCCTTTCAGATCACTGACATGGGCTTCCCAGGAAAGACCGTCCTTTGCAATGGCTTCCATCCACTGATCCTGTTTATTATCCAGGGAAATGCTGTAAATGGTAAAACCGTTCCCTGAAGTGAATTTCTTGTTGTTAAACCGCTCATACACCTTAACCAGGTTGGGGTTCTCAATCCGGCACGGCATGCACCATGCCGCCCAGAAATCGATCAGCACGATCTTCCCGCGGTAACCCGACAGGGAAATTGTTTTGCCTTCGGGCGAAGGAAGGGAAAGTTCCGGGGCCAGGTTACCGATATCCAGGCCTGTAACTGCCTCAACGGAAGATTCCCTGCTAACCGGAGTTTTTTTATTGCAGGCGGTAAGAACTGTAAATACAAACAAAATGAATATTACTGATAATCTGATGCCTTTAATGATCATACCTGAATTTTTTATGGCGCGAAATTACGGTTAATTATTGAAATGATACCATTCCGGTATAGTTAAATCCAGGTTAAACAGAGCTGCAGGATCACATCTTTCTTATCTCCAGGGACTCCATTCCAGCGTCATCCTGTCTCTTGCGCGGCTCAGTCCGGTTGAATTATTTTTTTGAAAATAGCTTATGCCATTATCTTCAAAAGTTGTTGTAACGGTTTCTACCGGAAATTTTGCATTCGGCTCCTGCACATGGTAAATCATGCATAAGGATTTCCGTATTATGTTATTTATTTTATCCAGGTAACAATGCACATTGCCTGCATTGTTCAGCTCAATGATCTTCTCCCGGTTCTCGGTTTTGGCCAGGTTATGAAATGATACACGCTGCAGGTTGTCAGACCCATCGAACGCAAATTCAAACGTGCCGTCGGAATAGCTGTTGGCAGGATCATTGGTTCGGGTCATCAGGAAGGTGTTCTGCAGCTCTGCGAACCCGTAGGTTATAACGCTGCATACCTTATTGGCCTCATAGGCTTTCCACCGGTCACAGAATTTTATCACCTGGTACCGGATAATCCGGTTATCCGGTCCGTACTCAAATTGTTTTACCTGTGAAACATTAAGAAACAGCGGGACTCCCCGTTTATTGGCATAGACTACACCGTAGAACCGGATGTACCTTTTAATTTTCACCACCCGGTTGTAGCGGTCAAAAAATACAGAATCAAAGGGCGTTTTGTAGAAATGTCCCGCCCAATTGTTTTGAATTACATCGGGCTCATGTATTACCAACACATCAGGATTATTCCCGTAAGTAAAGGAGCATTTCATAAACGGCGACTGAACAGACACAATTTTGTTAACTTTTTTATCCGTTTTTATTATAAGGGAAATACCTGTAAGATCTATTTTCCCCTTATCTTTGTGCCATATGGCACAAAGATAAGGGCGAAATCATTATCATCTTTGTGCTGTAGAACGTGTGTTCAACAATCCTTGTTAACTACTGTTATATAAGAATAGTATAGCTTTTTTCAACTTCCTGCTAAAACCAAAAGCCTTGAAATCCTACGTAACCATTTTTTTGCTGGTTGCTTTCATATCAACGACATCCATCGCCAACGGTCAGTACATCAGGGATGTACAAACCCTGATACCTTTTGCAACCGGATTGAGCAATCCCGTGAGTATGGCCCATGCGGGCGACAACCGTTTGTTCGTGGTCAATCAGCGCGGTTCAGTTGTGATTGTGGATTCAGCCGGAATTGTTAATCCCGGACCGTTTATAAACATTACTGACAGGGTTGTTTTCGGCGGCGAACAAGGATTATTGGGAATTGCCTTTCATCCGGATTATAAAACCAACGGTTATTTCTTCGTCAATTACACAGGCGAAGGGGACAGTACGCATATTTCAAGATTCAGCACAATTGCCGGCAACCCTGATAAGGCAGATTCCCTGAGCGAATTGCAGGTGCTGACAATTGCACAGCCCTTCCAAAATCATAACGGGGGAACATTGTGCTTTGGTCCCGATGGCTATTTATACATTGGCCTTGGCGATGGTGGTTCGGGAGGGGATCCGGACAACAGGGCTCAAAATGAAAGGGAAATGCTGGGAAAAATGCTCCGTATTGATGTAAATACCGAAAGTCCATATTCCATTCCAACCACCAATCCTTTTTACAACCACGCGACCGTGCTTAACGAAATATGGGCCCTTGGCCTGCGGAATCCCTGGAAATTCAGCTTTGACCGGCTTACAGGCGACTTATGGATTGCCGATGTCGGGCAGAATCAGCTGGAGGAAATAAACTTTCAGCCTGCCACCAGTGAAGGTGGCGAAAACTACGGATGGAGGTGCTACGAAGGCAACCAGCCTTATAACACCGAAGAATGCGCTCCACTTGCTTCATTCACCTTTCCGGTACATACCTACCCGCATGGAGGCGATTGTTCTGTAACCGGCGGCTATGTTTACCGGGGTGATCCCTCGTCTCCCTATTACGGTTACTACTTTTTCGCCGATTATTGTTCCGGCAGGATATGGACCTTACACTACGAATCAGGAGGTTGGAGCAGGGAAGATTTCGGTCAGTTTCCGGACAACGGTTTCAGCACATTTGGCGAGGACTTCAAAGGACAACTCTATATTGCAGGCCGTGCCAGCGGGAATATTTACAGGGTGACGGATCAAATGACAGGTATTCCTGACGGGGAAAAACTTACTGATATAAAGATTCTCCGGTTCCCATCTTCCAACAGGTTCCGGATAGAAATAAACCGGGAATTCCCCGCGATAAGCCAAATGGCTGTTTACGACATCAGGGGCATCAACCATTTCCAGGCAATAACCTCCAACAATGTTTTCGAAGCAGACCTGGGTAACCTGCCAGCCGGCATTTATTTAATACAGGTGCGAACGGATGGTAAAGATATGGTGCACAAACTCATAGTTGAATAACAGGATCAACTGTGGACTGTTACTATTAAAGTACTGCCGGTTTTGTAAAGGAAAAACCTAAATTAGCATTACTGTAAACAGACCGGCTAAATTCATAACCTTACAACCATGGATTATAAAAATGTACTAAAACTGGCATTGGTTCTTTTCGTAGCAGGTAGTTGCATAAACCGGGCTTCGGAAAAGGACTGGCAACCCCTTTTGAATGGCACGGATTTAAACGGCTGGGAAACTTACCTGGGATACAAATGGGATTCCCTGCAAAACCGGTGGGATACCATTCCGGTCGGATTCAATGCTGATCCGGCTAAAGTATTTACCATGGCGGACCTGGCGGGTGAAAAGGTGCTCCGGATCTCCGGCGAACATTTTGGCGGGATCAATACAACCCGTGAATTTGAAAATTATCATTTGCAGATGCAGTTCAAATGGGGACAGCTAAAATGGCCTCCAAGAAAGACGGGGAAAAGGGACAGCGGCCTGATGTACCATGCAACAGGACCCCAGGGAGCGGATGGCGGATTCTGGATGCGGTCGCAGGAATTTCAGATCCAGGAAGGTGATTGTGGCGATTACTGGGCCTGTGCAGGCGCTATTTTCGATATAACCGCCGTCATGCAACCGGATAGTTCCTATATATACAGTAAGGATGGCGAACCGGTTAACTTTAGCAAAACCAGTGATGCCGGACGGCGTTGCATAAAATCTTCCGATGCGGAAAAGACTTCCGGTGAATGGAATACCCTTGATCTGTATTGTTTTGAAAACACCAGTGTGCACATGGTGAATGGCGTTGTTACCATGATACTACGGAATTCGCGTCAGCTTGAAGGGAATAGCGAGATTCCGCTTACCAGGGGAAAAATTCAGATCCAATCGGAAGGGGCAGAGGTTTTTTTCCGGAATATTCGGATACGGCCTATTGATAAATTACCGCAGGATATTTTGAAATAGATACAGACGACGCCCTGTTCAGCCAGGGCTCCAATCAATGCTTTTGCGGAAGTCGCTGAGTTCGGTGGGTGGGGGGTTAAAACCCCCGGCAGGATTGCCTTTGTCATTTGTTTTCCCCGACCTTAAGGTCGGGGTTTTTGAAATAATTACAAACTAATATATTACACATTACCAATATTCAAATAAAATAAAAAGCAATATGTGTGCTCTAACTATTCTATTTTGTAGGAAGTGATTGTCTTTCTTTTACGCATCGACAAACATTTTTCCCGCTTTCACAGCATGCATAGTATCCATCCTTGCAGGAAACAGAACAACCGCTCCATACATCTTCAATTGAACAGGATGATGATCCCGGTCCACCTGATGAGCAATTTGTCCCTTTCAGATCATGAGTATCAATGGCTGTCTCACTAATATTCAAATCAGTAAATAAGTCATAAATACTACGAATACTTGGTAATTCATCAGGAACTTCAATAACTCTTTGATGCGAACTTATACTGTATCCCAATAGAATATTTTCAAAATCAATATTATAACTGCTCTTCAATGTATTTATCCAAAAGGTTGATGAATAGTCATCCAATCCTAGGTAATAAATATCTCGACTACCTATTTGCCTAATAATTAATCCTTCATTGAAGTAAATTATATCAACCTGAAAGTTATGACCTGTTAAGAATCTTTTATCTTCATCTGTTTCAAAAATAAGAATAAAGCACCTTTCACCTATATTATGGCCATTCTTGTTCAGAATAATAATTCCAATTTGATTATCTTTAGTTTTATCTATTATAGATACGTTATGTGAAAGAAGTTCACCGTTAAGATCTTTGGCAATCCTTTCAAAAAACTGATCATCGTGCTCTGTTTTTGAGCAGCAAATAATAAAAAAAACTATGATCAAATGAAACACGAATAAATTTCTCATGGTTAATAAAATTATATGAGTATCCGGAATCATGCATAATCATTTGAAATCATCATTCAATAATCAATTGGAAACTTGAATAACTGCATATTACCCTGAAAGGGTATAATTTCAATAACCGTGGGTATAACCCACGGAGGTGAAGGCATGCA
>DATEVU010000076.1:0-22913 GCA_035258345.1 Bacteroidales bacterium | reverse complement strand
ATGGTTTGCCTGCGATTATAGCTGATTGTATCGAACATTCCCTACTCCCTCTCCCACTCCATTCCTTCCTTCGTATCCTTAACCATGATCCCCAATGTTGCCAGCTGATTCCGTATGTTATCCGACGCGGCATAATCCTTCCTGGTTTTTGCATCCTGCCGCTGCTGCAACAAAAGCTTCACCACACTTCCGAACAGTTCGCTTTTTTCGCCTTTCTGATCATCCTCTGCTGTCAGTCCAAGTAAATCGAAGACAAAAGTATGCATAAAGGTCTTCAGAAATTCAAGATCCGGCGCTGTGATCGATTCCTTTTGGTCCTTCACCGAGTTAATGATCCGAATCCCGTCGAAAAGAATTCCCAGCAATACCGGGCAGTTTAGATCGTCACTCAGGGCAGTATATGCGTTTTCCTGCAGTGTGATCACATCTACCGTGGAACTGGCGGACGCTTTAAGTTTTGGCAAAAGTGAAAGCCCTTTCATCAGCCGGTTCAGTCCCTGCTCTGCAGCCTTCAGGGCTTCGTTTGAAAAATCAACCGGACTTGAATAATGGGCCTGTAACATGTAAAACCGTATGGTCATTGGTGAAAAAGGCTGTTCGAGCAGGATGTTTTTCCCGGTGAACAATTCCTCCAGGGTGATGAAATTGTTCTTCGACTTGCTCATCTTCTGACCATTTATGGTAATCATATTATTGTGCATCCAGTAACGCACATGCGGCCGGCCGGTTACCACAGTGGATTGAGCCAGTTCACATTCGTGGTGAGGAAAAATCAGGTCCATGCCACCCCCGTGTATATCGAACTGGTCTCCCAGGTACTTCATTCCCATGGCAGAACATTCGAGGTGCCAACCTGGAAATCCTTCGCTCCATTCCGAAGGCCAGTGCATTATGTGTGTGAGATCAGCTTTTTTCCACAAGGCAAAATCCAGCGGGTATCGCTTTTCATCCTGTCCTTCAAGTTCGCGTGTGTTACTCTGCATGTCCTCCAGGTTTCTGCCCGAGAGTATGCCGTAACCAAACTGTTCATTGTATTTTTTAAGGTCGAAATACACCGATCCGTTAATTTCATAGGCAAATCCCTTGTTGAGGATGCTCCTGATGATTTGCTGCTGCTCAATGATATGGCCCGAGGCATGGGGTTCAATACTGGGAGGAAGTACATTAAGCCTGTCCATGAAGGTATGATACCGGTTGGTATAATGCTGTACCACCTCCATAGGTTCAAGCTGTTCGAGCCTTGCCTTTTTCTCAATCCGGTCCTCGCCTTCCCCGGTCATTTCATCCTCCAGGTGGCCTACGTCCGTTATATTCCGGATGTACCTTACCTTGTATCCCAGGTGCCTGAGATACCGGAACAAAATATCGAAAGTTACGGCAGGGCGGGCATGTCCCAGATGCGGATCACCATAAACAGTCGGCCCGCAGACGTACAAGCCCACATGGGGCGGATTAACAGGTTTAAATTTTTCTTTGGTGCGGGTAAGTGTGTTGTATATAAATAATTCTTTCACGGTGTGTAAAATACTGATTTTCTTCTGGGTAGGGGACAAATTAATCAACTTCAAGTACTTCCTTCAATTCCGGGAATTTATTCCGGATGGCCTGTTCGATGCCGGCTCTCAGTGTCATCATGCTGCAGGGGCATCCGTCACAGGCACCGGTCAGACGGACCATAACGGTATTGTCTGATGTAAGGCTGACTAATTCCACGTCCCCGCCGTCGGCCATCAGATAAGGCCTGACCTCCTCTATTGCGGACCTGATCTTCTCAAGGCTTTTTTCTTGCTGGTTATTATTCATACACTGGTTTTTAATGTGTAAAATCACTGCGGGTTTTGGTAATTTCCACCACTTTTGTCGGATCGATCTCTGTATTTCTCTTAAGCAGCTGAATGACAAGATTGTCGGATATGTTCTTAAATGCCTCACTGGCCTGTCCTTTCAGCAACACCGAAGGCTCACCGCTGTCGCCGCCTTCCCTGATTCCCTGTACCAGCGGTATCTGTCCCAGGAGCGGTATTCCAAACTGGGCGGCCAGCTTACCGCATCCGTCTTTCCCGAATATATAATACCTGTTTCCAGGCAATTCTTCAGGTGTAAACCAGGCCATGTTCTCAATAAGACCAAGCACCGGAACATTTACGGCAGGTGTCCTGAACATATTGATACCCTTGATCGCATCAGCCAGTGCAACATCCTGAGGGGTACTGACAATTACAGCACCGGTAACCGGAACGCTCTGCACCAGGGTCAGGTGTATATCACTCGTACCGGGAGGAAGATCCACAAACATATAGTCAAGCTCTCCCCAATCCGCATCACCCAGCAATTGCTGAAAAGCATTGGAAGCCATCGGACCTCTCCAGATGGTGGCATCGGCGGGATTAACAAAAAATCCGATAGAAAGTGCTTTGATCCCATACCTTTCAACAGGAATGATAACATCCTTCCCGTTAATTTTACTGATATCGGGATTAACAAATTCAGCTTTCAGCATTTTGGGGACCGAAGGGCCAAAGATGTCAGCGTCAATAAGACCGACTCTCGCTCCGGCAGCTGCAAAGGCAACAGCCAGGTTAACGGCAACGGTGGACTTACCCACTCCACCCTTGCCGGAAGCAATGGCAATAATATTCCGCACACCCGGAAGATACTGCCTCCTGGTATTTCCTTCCGGTTTTGCCGGTATTTTAATATCAATTTCAATGGACGTTTTTTCTCCCAGGTTATCCTGAAGAAGCTTCATACATGCTTTCTTCAGGGAAGATTTCAAGGGATCGTTAAAACTGGTGAATTCGAGTGAAAAACTTATTTTGTCTCCCTCCACCTTGAGTGAATTCACCAGATTAAGCGTAATAATGTCCCTGCCCGATACGGGGTGAATGACTTTCCGTAATATATCCACCACCTGGTTTTCCGTGAAATCCATAATATATGCTTCTGACTAAAAAAGAGATGCTAATATAGTTATCTTTTCAGGTATTGTGATATTTATTTAGATCAATTCTGTATAAGGATCCCAAAAAAGCGTGGTAAATTCCACTATGCGGTCATTCTCCACCACCACGCCTTCACTTTCGAGCAATTCCTGCATCAGGTTACCGTGGCGGAAATGATGCTTTCCGGAGAGCATGCCGGTGCGGTTTACAACCCGGTGAGCAGGCAGGTTGCCGGGTTGAAGATGCGAGGCATTCATGGCCCAGCCTACCATGCGTGATGCCTGGGGTGAACCGGTACAGCGTGCAATGGCACCATAAGTGGTCACCCTGCCTTCGGGTATTAGCCGGACAATGTCATATACCCTTTCAAAAAAGCTGCCATGGCTGTTCTTCGAGGGGTTCTTCAATGTTTTTTTCATAGGGCAATTCAAAACACAGGTAATTGATACGCATTCCCTGATCAAGAAATTGTTGCTCATAGAAAGTTTTTATCGCCAGTATGCCACTTTCAATACCGGCGTTGTATAGATCATCGGTGCTGAGCAACATATTAAGACCGTTGTGGTTTGCCAGTCCGAGCGTATAGTTGTACAAAACACTGTTGTCCGTTTTTAGATGGATCAACCCCCGGTTCTTCAGAAACATCCTGTAAGCATTGAGGAATCTTGCGGCAGTGAGGCGCTTGCGCCCCTTCTTCAATTGCGGATCGGGAAATGTCAGCCATATCTCATCAATTTCACCCCTGCCGAAAAAAGCACCGATAAGCTCAATCCGCGTTCGTAAAAATCCCACATTCTCCAGTTTTTCCCGGATGGCCGTGCGGGCTCCCTTCCACATACGAGATCCCTTGATGTCGATGCCGATGAAATTTTTCTCCGGGTAAAGACGGGCAAGACCTGTGGTATATTCTCCCTTACCGCAGCCGAGTTCCAGCACAACAGGATTGTTATTGTGAAAGAATTCCTTGTTCCAGGAACCTTTTAAACGAAAATCCTTTCCAAACACTTCGCTAAAATCCGGCTGAATGACATTGGTAAATGTCTCCATTTCAGCAAACCGCTGCAGTTTTTTCTTTGTCATACCATTAAGAAAAAGTTGATAAGATAATCTCAGCGGGTTGCCACCGCCTTTTCAATCCTGAGACCAACATCGGTGATATCCGTAAGGTCTTTGATCCACATGGCCTGTTCTACATCAAAGGTATAGATGCCGTTAACGGGGAACCTGATATTGGATTTGTAAGGATGATAGCGGGTATAAACACTGGCCGCTCCTTTACCAAGCCACTTTCCATGCTCATCGGCAAGAGTTATCTCAACCGTATCCCGTAAAGCATTCCCGTCGGGCGAATGGGCCGTTACAAAAAGGTAGAGGTTGCTGTACCGGTATTTGCCGGTATTGCGGATAATCAGGTATATATTGTGTGATCCTGCAGTATCCGTCATGTTGGTATGAAAGTGCAGGATGTTGCCGGCGTTCCAGGTATAATCCCGGACCGGTATAAACTCTTCGTAAATCCTTTGCTTGTCGCATGACTGAAGGATCCCTGCAAGAAGCAGAAAAAAAAGGGCTTTTTTCATGAACGTTAGCGAATTAATAACCGGATCAATATCAGCGACGTCGTTTATGATGATGTTTTTTGTTTGGCCTGGACGCAGGCTTGTCTTCAAACCGCGTAAGTGATTGTTCATCCACGGCGTTCTGGTACTGATAATCAATTATGGGTGCAATATTTATGTTTTCGACACTTTCCAGTTTTTTCACTTTTTCACCCCTTTTGTTCTTTTCCATGATCTCAATTACCTGGTCAACAGAAAGACATATAATTTCCGATGGCATGTCCTTCCTGGAGGAATACCACATCAGCCGTTTAAACACGTCGGTTTTTTGGTGGAAAATCAGTCCCTGTTCAGTTTCCAGCGGTATGGAGGTGTTAGGAAAATCCCGTTGTGCATCGAGGTAGGATGAAAGTTCATAATTCAGACAGCACTTTAGTTTTCCGCACTGTCCGGCAAGTTTTTGCGGGTTAAGGGAAACTTCCTGGTACCGGGCTGCATTCGTGGTAACCGATATGAAATTGGTTATCCACGTGGCACAGCATAGTTCGCGTCCGCAGGATCCAATTCCACCAATTCTTCCTGCCTCCTGCCTTGCTCCAATCTGTTTCATTTCGATCCGAACCCTGAGTTGTTCGGCCAAAACCTTTATCAATTCGCGGAAATCAACACGGTCATCTGCAATATAATAGAAAATGGCTTTCGTCCCGTCCCCCTGATATTCCACATCACCGATCTTCATTTCAAGTTTCAGGTCAGCGGCAAGCTTGCGCGATCTGATCATGGTGGTGAATTCAAGTGCCATGGATTCCTTCCATTTGTCGATATCGGCAGGTTTTGCCTTCCGGTATATTTTTCTGAATTCGGTACCTTCAATCGGGATATTGTTTCTTTTCAGCTGAAGGCCCACCAGGGCACCTGCGAGTGAAACAACACCTATGTCATGTCCCGGGGAGGCTTCAACCGCCACCACATCCCCTTTCCCCAGGTGCAGGTCATTTACGTTCCTGAAATAGCCTTTACGTGTATTTTTAAAACGGACTTCGACAAGATCACAATTCTGGTAGGCCTCCGGAATATCTTCCAGCCAGTTATATGTATCAAGTTTATGGCCTCCCTTATCAACACAGGTGACCGCTTCTGAGGAATCTTTTATTAATTTATGGCATCCACGGCCATCACAACCGTTGGTCATCGTTCTTCCAGTTTAATCGAAAAATCTGCAAATGGCAAATGTAAAAAAATAATCCCAACTGCCGGTAGAATTAACAGTTAATTGCTTTTTAACCTAATCCCCCAGCTCCCAGGCCGCTTCAACATCCCAGTTTGAACGCAGTTCAACAGGTCTGTCATAAAAGAATACCCTTTCCGGTTGCCTGTGTTCCAGATAGTTTCCGGTATCCCATTTACCATTGCCGTTTACATCGTAAATGGCCTTCAACCTGTATCCCGAAGGCGCCAGGAAATCGAAAACGACTTGCCCGGGTTGACTGATATGCCTGGAAACAATTACCCGGTCCTTCTGGTCCATCACCTGAAGGATGACCGGAAAGCTGTTACCGCTCAAGGTCACAAGAATTCTGCCGTAAAAATCGGTCTTCTGGGTGTTGAATTTCAGGTCAACCGTGTCATTCACGCGGCCATATATATCCGATACGGCCCCCGGTAACAAAAGTAACCTGTATTGGCTGTCTTCCTCCCAGGCAGATCCCAGGAGAAAACTCCTGATGTTATTTGAATCTGCAGTACAGGTGAACTGTTTTGCAGTGATAATAGAATCCTTCAGCAGGGAGAGTTCAATTTTTCCGGGTACAATGGTATTCAGGGGCCGGCCGGCAGTAAATGAAAGGGATTTGTTCAGATTTACGGCACTCCGGCTGGTAACCCCCGTACTCAAAGCCAGTGAACTCACCTTTTTATTGACCTCCGGAACCGCACCTCTCCTGCCACCGGTAACTCTTTCCGCTGCAGCCTGGTGCCTGAGTGTAACCGTGTCGCTCCGTGTTACAAGGCGGTTCAGGGAATCGGTTGTGGTAAAGGAGACCGTTAATAAAAGCGTATCCTGCTTCGCGATGAGAGAATCGGTGATCCAGCAGGTAAGGGTATCTCTGTTTTCCGAATATTCGGGCAACATCCAGTTGTTTTCCGGAGTAAAATTGAGCGGTTTCAATTTCACCGAATCATGCGGTGGCCTGCTAAAGGTGAAAAACAACTTTTCAGCAGAATCCCGTTTTTTGGTGTCCAGAAAAACCCTGTTGGTTTCTTCCTGAAAATAGAAAAGCGAAACAGTCATGGCGTTTAATAACTTTCCCTGTTGTTGCCTTACCGTATCCACCTGCGACTTGAGTGATGCCGCCCGCGCAGCACGCCCTCCTGTTTTTTCAGTGGTGGTTTTTAATTTAACCGTATCTCTTATGAATTGCAGGGGTTGCACAGTTTCCGCGTTAATGGTCAGCAAGGAATCCGCAAATGCAATGGCATCGTTTTCAGGATCATAAATCAGGTTTCCACCGGCATCCCTGATGGCAATAACCCGGAATGTCCCGGCATGAATATTGTTTATCGAGAATAATCCATGCTTGCTGGCCCTGCCGATATACCGGGGTATTTCGATCAGCGGGGCCGAATCGGCCAGGTTTTCATACAACATTACAAGTACCTCCCCATCCGTTGACGGCTTGTGATCAAAGGCATTCAGGGCCTTTCCGGCAATTGCAAGCGAATCGAGGTGATCACCGGTAGAAAAAACATACTCAAAATCAGGCAGTGGGTTGCCCTCATTCAGGTCCGACAGTGCATTCCCGAAATTTATGGTATAGGTTGTCAGGGGATGCAGCTCATTGTTAAGGTCGATCCTGATGGACTTGTCCCGGACCCGGATCACTGGTCTTTCCTTCAGGGGAGGTGAAATCAGCAATTCTTTGTTCAGGTCCTCGAGCTTGATGTATTCATCAAACTCACAAATAATTTCTTTCGCATTGAAATTCACTGATTTGTTTTCCGGTACTCCCTGAATGTAGGTTGGGGGATCGGTATCTTTAATCCCACCGGTGGGCACTCCTACTTTCGCACAGCCAAAAACCGACGCTATTACGGGAACAAGGAGGAAATAATTGAATATTTTCACAAGGATGCAGATATAAAGCCTCTGCAAATATAAACAACAAAAATGTTGCCTTATAGGTAGTTTTATTAGATTTGCATAAATAATTATACAACTGATCATGTCATTAGGTTATGTAATCTGGAACGTAAAACCACAGATCCTCGATCTCGGAAATTTTGAGGTCAGGTATTACAGTCTCCTGTTTGCGCTGGGTTTTGTCACCGGCTATATTATCCTGTTGGGGGTCTTCAAGAAAAAGGGACTCAGTTCAGAGCTGCTTGACAAGCTTACCATTTACATGGTCGTCAGCACCATAATTGGTGCGCGGGTAGGTCACTGCCTGTTTTACGAATTCGATTATTACATCCGGCATCCGCTGGAGATTATCCTTCCCTGGCGAGGGACAATCGGATCCGATTTCGAGTTTACCGGGTTTCAGGGATTGGCCAGTCACGGTGCAGCCATAGGTATATTGCTGGGCATCTATCTTTTTGCCCGTAAAACAAAACATTCTTACTTGTGGACCATGGATATGATTGTTATCGTCACTGCCCTGGCCGGCTGCTTTATCCGGCTCGGTAACCTGATGAATTCGGAAATTTATGGCAATCCCACTAAAAGCAATTCAGGTTTTGTTTTTACCAACGACCTTTCCCGGCTGCTCAAGGATAAATACGCCGGCACCATCCAGAATATAAGTTATGAAAAAGCCGGAGATGCTTCCGTTTATGATGGCCAGGCAGTTCCTCTCAAGGTAAATATCCGCTTCATGCGCAAGATCAAGGATGAAAATCTCGTCCGGCAATTTGGCGATTTCATGCTGGCGGATGATCTTTCCCGTTATAATTTCGATGATAATATTCTGCCGCCGGATAACGATACGCTCGACTACAGCATCGAACGAAGGAACAACAGCTTGTGGCTAAGTGCAGTAATTAAAGGTGTTCCGAGACATCCTTCACAAATTTATGAGTCGGCGAGTTACCTGCTTATTTTCCTGTTGCTGCTGTATTTGTATTATTCCCTTAATCAGCGTCTCCGGGATGGCTTTTTGCTGGGTATGTTCCTTTGGCTGGTTTTTTTTGCAAGATTTTTCATCGAATTCATGAAGGAAAACCAGGAATCATTTGAAGATTCCTTAGCCCTCAATATGGGGCAATTGTTGAGTATTCCATTTATTATTATCGGCCTTTCACTGGTAATTCTCAGATGGCCGCGTAAAACCGGCATTGCATGAGCCATTCACATCATCAAGACCATCACCGGCGTGAACCGTCAGCAAACGGTAACACCGGTAAAAACCTGTTGCTTTCGGTTGTATTGAATTTTACCGTTACCATCGCGGAGGTTGTCGGGGGAATTATTTCCAACAGCCTGGCCCTGCTTTCCGATGCCTTACATAACCTGGGTGATACTTCAGCGCTTTTTATCGCTTACCTGGCAAACAGGATCAGCAAACGCGATAACACCGACAGGAAAACCTTTGGCTATAAGCGGATAGAAATACTTGCCGCTTTGTTAAACGCAGTTATCCTTGTTGTCATAGTTATTTACCTCTTCATTGAGGCCTGGCACAGGATCAGGGATCCGGAGCCCATCAAGGGACAGGTGATGTTCGTGGTTGCTGTTATCGGATTTCTGGCAAACCTGTACTCGGTATTTCTGCTCAGAAAGCTCTCGGGCAAAAGCATTAATATCAGGGCGGCTTATCTGCATCTCATCGGTGATACGGTTTCCTCGGTAATTGTGATCTTCACGGCAGTGCTGATCTATTTGTACGATATCTACTGGATTGATCCCGCAGTGACTTTTTTGCTGGGACTCTATTTGCTGAAGGAGACCTATCTGATTATCAGGGAAGCATTGGATATTCTCATGCAGGCAACACCACACGGCCTCGATCTCGTTCGTGTTAAACATGCCCTGGAAGCCCTTCCCGAAATTGATAACATACACCACCTGCATGCATGGAATTTAAATGACCAGGAAATTCATTTTGAATGTCATATTGACCTGAAGGCCGATATCAGGATCAGCGAGACTGATAAGATCAAGGATGCAGTTCATGAAATCCTGCTGAACAAATTCAACATAACGCATGTTACCGTTCAATACGAATATAACTGCTGCGAAGACAAAAATATGATCCATTCCGGATAACTTTCTTAAATTTAATGAGATGAATAAGGTAAGGATACTGGTACAGGGTATGAACTGCAACCATTGTAAATTAAATGTTGAGATGAATCTGAAAAAGATCCGGGGAATTGATACTGCAGTCGCTGATATCGTTAATGGCGAAGTATTGCTTACCGGTGATCCGGTTGATCTTGACCAGGTGCGATCAACCCTGCAGAAAATAGGGTATGCGTACGGCGGACTTGGTTGACTATTCCTTTTGCTTTTTGTCCGTGTTTTGTATATTTGCCAGCTGAATATTTAATCCGGAGTAGTTATCATTTTTTCAAAACCAATTATTAATGTACAAGATAGTTTTATTGCGTCACGGGGAAAGTACCTGGAACAAGGAAAACCGTTTTACCGGGTGGACCGATGTTGATCTTAGCGAAAAAGGGATGGAAGAAGCCAAAAATTCCGGAAGGCTTATGAAAGAAGCCGGTCTGGAATTTGATGTGGCTTATGTCTCTGTCTTAAAACGGGCCCTGAGAACACTGTGGCTGGCCCTTGAAGAGATGGATATGCTTTATATTCCCTGGATCAAGACCTGGCGTTTGAACGAACGGCACTACGGCGCTTTGCAGGGGTTGAACAAAGCCGAGACTGCTGCCATGCACGGAGAAGAAAAAGTAAAGATATGGAGGCGCAGTTATGATGTTCCCCCACCACCCCTCGAAAGGGCCGATCCGAGATATCCGGGTAATCACCCTGCTTATAAGAACCTGCCCGCAAAGGATATTCCCACCACCGAATGCCTGAAAGATACCGTTGACAGATTCCTGCCGTACTGGCATGAAACCATCGCTCCGGTTATTAAATCGGGAAAACGGGTTCTCATTGCAGCACACGGGAACAGTCTGCGTGCACTGGTAAAATACCTTGATAATCTTACCGATCAGGAAGTGATTGAGCTGAACATACCAACAGGTATTCCCCTGGTGTATGAGCTTAACCAGGAATTGACACCACTGAAACACTATTACCTGGGAGATCAGGAAGCTATCAGGAAAGCAATGGAATCAGTTGCCAACCAGGGTAAAGCAAAGTAGTATTCAGTTGTCTTGGCTATTCAGGATGATAATAATGTCGGTTTACCGATAGTCCGCTGCTTTTTACCGATTTATTCTTCTGCAATCCGGTTGACCTGACTATTTTTGATCTGAATATTAAATTGTGGAGGAATAACAATGGAAAATAAAAATGTTGATCAAAGGATCTGGTTTGGCATAGGTGCCGTTCTCCTGGGTCTTGTAATTCTGGCAAACAATTTCGGTTTTTTTGATTACGAAATCAGAAGGTACCTGTTCCGTTGGGAGGTCATCCTGATGGCACTGGGTCTTTTTTTCATTGTGGGCCGGGGAAACAGATCAACCGGGATTATTTTGCTGGTCATCGGGGGTGCATTTTACCTTCGTGATTTCATGCATTATAACTTCAGTTTCTGGCAGATATTCTGGCCTTCGCTGCTGATACTTGCCGGTGTAATGATAATTTTCAGGCACCGGCTTGATCGCGATTTCGGAAGAAAAAACCTTGTGTCAGACGATAACATTGTTGATGAAATAGCCATTTTTGGCGGGGGTGACCGCATCGTAAGCTCGCAACAATTCCAGGGAGGAAAAGTAACTGCCATTTTCGGTGGTCTGAATTACAACCTGCTGAAAGCAAAACTGGCTCCCGGTGATAACTCCATCGACGTATTCTGCATGTTTGGAGGGATGAACCTCGTGGTTCCCGAGGAGTGGAACGTTAAGATCAGGGTGACTTCCCTTTTCGGAGGTTTCAATGATAAAAAACGCTTCAGGTCTCCGGAAGCTCCTGCTGATAACAGTTCACGGCTGGTCATTAAAGGCATTGTTATCTTTGGCGGAGGTGAAATAAAGAGCTATTTCAATTAACCCTGGAAATGCAGAATCCAATTCTGGAAAACAGGAAGTCCATAACCTCCTATACAGCTGTTTGGATAATCGTTATGTTGATTCATTTCCTCCTGCTTACGATATCCGGAAAGGTTACCATATCATTCGCCTTTGTTGAAAGTCTGATCACCAACCTGCTCTTTGCAATAATCGGACTGGGATTATGGTTCCCGATTTTCTATTCCCGGTCGGACAACCAAAAACTGATCAATACATTTTTAAACCACCTTTTTGCCTGCGTGGTAACTGTTGGAATCTGGGTATTGCTGTCCTATGTAATGCTGGTATCCCTTTTTCAATCCAATACCGGGTATGTCAGTTATTTTCGCGAGTCAATACCGTGGAGGTCCGGCATCGGTGTATTGTTTTACGGCGTTGTTATCCTGGTGTATTATCTCATCATATACTACCGCAGTTTCAGGGAAAACACCATCAGGGAATCGGAACTGAAAGCCCTTGTCACAGAATCGGAACTTAATTCCCTCAAGTCACAGATCAACCCGCATTTCCTTTTTAACAGCCTTAATTCAATAAGTTCACTTACCATGATCCAGCCGGGGAAAGCTCAGGAAATGATTATCAAGCTTTCGGAGTTTTTGCGGTATTCTATTTCCAACAAGGAAGAAAAGCTAACAACGCTGTTGGCTGAAATAAACAATATCAACCGTTATCTTGATATTGAAAAAGTGAGGTTTGGAAAGCGGTTGACAGTAAAACAGGTTATTGATGAACCCTGCCTGAAGCTTAAGCTTCCCGGCCTGATCCTGCAGCCTCTTGTTGAAAATGCAGTGAAATACGGAGTGTATGAGAATACCGGGGAATCGGTTCTTGAAATGGTTTGCAATTGCAACAGTGCCTCCCTGGTTATTATCCTGAGAAATGAGTTTGATCCCGATTTTCTATATAAAAAAGGGGAAGGAATTGGTCTTCAAAATATACGAAGCCGCTTGCGCCTGTTATATAACCGTGATGATCTGCTCATGATCCGGCAGGAGGGTAATATTTTTGAAGCAAAAGTTATTTTCCCACAGCAATAATCAGGGATTATGGAAGAAATAAAAGCTGTTATCATTGATGATGAAGAACTGGCCAGGGAACTGATAAAAAACTACCTGAAAGAATACCAGGATATCCGGATCATCGGGGAATGTGAAAATGGTTTTGAAGCGATCAAAACAATTGCAGAGCTAAAGCCCGACCTGCTGTTTCTTGATATTCAGATGCCCAAGTTGAACGGTTTCGAAATGCTCGAGCTTATCCCCGATCCCCCTGAGATAATTTTTATAACCGCACACAATGATTTTGCCATAAAGGCATTTGAGATGAATGCAGTGGATTACCTGCTTAAACCTTATTCACAGGAAAGACTTGTTGCAGCTGTGCAAAAGGCCAGGGAAAGGATACAGGCAGGGGTCAGCCCCGGAGACAAATTATACAGGCTGATCCACCAGCCATTGGCAGAGCGTCTGGAAAGAATTGTGGTGAAGTCCGGCACAAAAATCAAGGTTATCCCCGTGGACAAGATCGTTTATCTTGAGGCCCAGGATGACTACATCATGATCTATACCGAAGAGGGTAAGCACCTGAAGCAAGGCACGATGAAGTATTTTGAGGATCATCTCGATCAATCCAGATTCATCCGGGTGCACCGTTCCTTTATCGTTCGCATTGACCAGGTAACGCAGCTTGAGCCTTATTCAAAGGAAACCTATATCCTGAAACTGAAAAACGGCGCATGCCTCAAGGTTAGCCGTAACGGGCTGAAAAACCTGAAGGAAAAGTTTAAATTTTGATCAGGGAAGCCAGCTTTAGGACCAGGTCCAGGAAAACTATCCTGCCGTTGGCATTTCTCTCAATATCCTGTATTGCCTGGGTGAGTTCCCGTGTAAGGATGACAACATTATCACCGGTGACATACGGGGCAAATTTGGGTATAAAATCCTGTTCCTCGTCCGTAATATAAACTATATCAACTGTATTAAAGTGCAGCGCAAGGCTTTCACGAATGGTTCCCAGACCGTATTCCAGAAAGGCTTTCTGCCGTTCCCGGGTAAGTGTTGCCAGCTCCTCGGAAATCTTTACCATTCCCGGTATGTTCTTTTTAAAACACACCCTCATTAAATCCCTGAAATTGTTGAAATTAAACCGGAAATCTTCTGCCTCTGTTATAAGCTCGAGTGCCTTCAGGTAATTCCCCGAAGCAAGCCTGACCATACCGGCAACCCTGCCCTTTTCAATACCGTGTTTCTCAACCAGTGCCTGTTCCAGTTCATGATCACCGATCTGCGGTACTTTAACATGTACGCACCGCGATCTTACAGTAGGCAGCAACTGTTCGGGATTACCGGCAACCAGGATGAAAACGGTCATGGAGGGTGGTTCTTCCAGCAGTTTCAACAGTTTGTTGGCGGCCTGGTCGTTCATTTTTTCGGGTTGCCATATTACAGCTACCTTATAGTCCGATTCGAATGATTTCAGGTTAAGTTTGTACGCAAGACGTTTGCTTTCATCGGTGTTGATGATCCCCTGCTTGTTTTCAAGGTCAATAAGATCATACCATTGCGTAAGCCTGCCGTAAGGCTGCTGAAGCATAAAATTCCGCCAGTCGGCGATAAAGTCGTCACTCACCACCGCATCCTTATCCAGCGACCGGGTTTTATTCACCGGGAAGGTGAAGTGCAGGTCGGGATGGATGTACTTGTTGATTTTGGAACAACTGGCACAGGTTCCACAGGCATCTGTCAACCCCCTGCCTGTACAAAGTATGTACCGTGCAAAAGCAACCGCCAGCGGCAAGGCACCTGCTCCTTCGGGCCCGAAAAAAAGCCAGGCATGACTTACCCTGTTTTCCTGAACTGTCCGGACCAGCCTACCTTTTAAATATTCCTGTCCTGTAATTTCGCTGAATAGCATACTGCTGAAACTTTGCTGGTACTGCCATAAATAAGCAGCTGCCAAAGGTAAATAAAAATAGTTTTTTATCTTTGTTCAACAAACAATTCAAAACAATCAAACATGCAAACGATAGATAATTTCAACTTCAAAGGTAAAAGGGTGATCGTCAGGGTGGATTTCAATGTTCCGCTTGACAAGAAGACATTTGAGGTTACCGATGACACACGCATCAGGGGCGCTCTTCCGGCCATAAATAAGATCCTGAAAGACGGTGGTTCGGCAATACTCATGTCTCATCTCGGCCGTCCCGATGGAGTTTCACAAGATAAATATTCCCTGAAGCATGTTATTCCTGCACTGGAAAAATTGTTGGGCAAAACGGTAAAATTCGCTGACGATTGTGTCGGGAATTCTGCTGAAGTGTTATCAAAAGGTCTGAAACCAGGCGAAGTACTGTTACTTGAAAACCTCCGCTTTTACCTTGAAGAGGAAGGAAAGCCAAAACTCTCTGAAAACGTAACCGATGAAGAGAAAAAAGCCACAAAAGATGCCCTGAAGAAGAAGCAAAAGGAATTCACCGAAAAACTGGCTTCTTTTGCCGATTGTTATGTAAATGATGCATTTGGCACAGCCCATCGTGCGCATGCTTCCACAGCCCTTATTGCCGATCTATTCCCCGATGAGAATAAAATGTTCGGATACCTGATCGTTGCCGAGCTAAATGCCATGGACAAGGTGCTTAAGTCAGCCCAGAAACCGTTTACTGCCATCATGGGAGGAGCAAAGGTCTCTGACAAGATCCTGGTTATTGAAAACCTGCTTCCCCGCCTGGATAACCTCATCATTGGGGGAGGGATGACCTACACATTCATTAAGGCACAAGGCGGTAAAATTGGCAATTCCCTGTGTGAAGCTGACAAGCTTGACCTTGCCCTCAGCATCCTTGAAAAAGCGAAAAGACAGCATGTAAAGGTATATCTTCCCGTAGATGCTGTGAATGCCGATAAGTTCGATCCCGAGGCCAGTACAGGCAGGTCGAAGATTGACGAAACCCCGGATGGTTGGATGGGTCTTGATATCGGAGATGAAACCATCAGGCAGTTCACCGAAGTAATTAAAAACTCGAAGACAATTCTGTGGAATGGCCCCATGGGTGTTTTTGAAATGCCAAAATTTTCAGCGGGTACTTCAGCTGTTGCCAAAGCAATTGCCGAAGCTACCGCCAAAGGAGCATTCAGCCTCATCGGAGGAGGAGACTCAGTTGCCGCTATTAACAAGAACAAGCTGGCTGACCAGGTCAGTTATGTTTCCACCGGCGGCGGTGCCATGCTTGAATATATCGAAGGTAAAGATCTTCCTGGCATCAAAGCCATCCGCAAATAACCTCCGGTATCCGGGCACCTGGGAAAATGCTCGTTTTGGCTTTCAGATAAGTCAATACGGGCTTTTTTTTATTATTTTATCAGTTGTATTAAACAAAACCTTATCCCAATCATACCATGACGGACAAAATCAAGATCGCAATCCTGGGGGGCGGAAACCTTGGTACCTCGCTGGCAAAAGGATTAATTGCATCCGGACAGTTCTCTTACCAGGAAATTATTATTACCGAAAAGAGAGAATCCCGGATAACCCACCTCAGGGAAATGGGTTTTCAGGTAACTGAAAAAAACCAGGAGGCAGTGGGGATGGCAGAAATAATTGTTATGTCGGTGAAACCCCAGCAATTCAGCAACCTCGCAGAAGAAATAAAAACCTCTCTCCGGCCGGAGCACATACTGATATCAACAATTACCGGAGTGACACACAAGGAAATCGAATCGATCCTGGGAATGCACCCCATGATCAGGATTATGCCCAACACAGCCCTGGAGATCTGTGAATCAATGACCTGCATTTCATTCAAGAATACCGGAAGCAGCCACGAAGCAATGATATTGACGCTTTTTGAAAAGATGGGCAAAGTAATCATCATACCGGAAGATATGATGGGTGCAGCCACAGTCGTTGGGGCCTGCGGTATTGCATTTGCCCTGCGGTTTATGCGTGCCATGTCGCAGGGAGGAATTGAAATTGGATTCAATTCCGAAATGTCACAGCTTATCACTGCTCAAACCGTAAAGGGAGCTGCACAACTTATCGTTGAAACCAGCAATCATCCCGAACGCGAGATCGACAAGGTTACCACGCCCCAGGGTATCACCATATCAGGCCTGAATGAAATGGAACATCAGGGACTCAGCTCAGCCGTGATCAGGGGCCTCATAACCTCCTTCAATAAACTCGAAAACCTGTCGACAAAAATCCATAAAACTACCTGAAAATAAAGGATGTTTATATCTGAATATTGTACCTTTGCAACCTCGAAACAGTACCATGATTAAAATTGAAAATTTCCCGCAATACCTTTTTGAGCAGTACAACAGCTTTCGGAAAGAGGTTCCCTCAATGAACAAATCCCACCGTTTCATTGACAATCTGATTTATTTTCTTTTCCCGTTCAAAATTGATAAAAAGTGTTCCCTGCCCCTGATCGATCTAAATCTGGCCCAACTGCAACTCGATTTCAAGGATTTGCTCAACCCGCTTGAATCCGTGCTCGTTGAACCGGTCAATGAATTGAACAGCAAGTTTTTCTCCTGTGTTCCGGCTATTTACGAGAGTCTGATAAAGGACGCGCAACTTTTTGTTGATTTCGATCCGGCAGCACGTTCCCGTGAAAGTGTAATTCTATACTATCCCGGGTTTTATGCTATTTCGGTGTACAGGCTCTCCCATGAGCTCTACCAGCTGAATATCCCCTATCTTCCCCGGATGATCTCCGAATATGCCCATAGTAAAACCGGTATCGATATTCACCCTGGCGCGGTCATCGGGGATCATTTCTTTATTGATCATGGCACCGGAATAGTGGTAGGGGAGACCACCATTATTGGCAATAACGTAAAGATCTACCAGGGAGTAACATTGGGAGCGGCATCCGTAGATAAAAGCATGAAGGGAAAGAAACGGCATCCGACACTTGAAGATAATGTAATTGTTTATTCCGGAAGCACCATACTTGGCGGGGATACTATAATAGGGCACGACACGGTGGTGGGCGGAAACGTTTGGCTTACCAAAAGTGTCCCTCCTTTTTCCGTGGTATATCACGAAAGCAAAGTAGTGATACGTGATAGCAAGGAATTTGATAACCCCATAAATTTTGTAATCTAATGAAAGCAACCACAATACTGGAAACCATCGGAAATACTCCGCATGTGAGGATCAACAACCTGTTTGACAAAAGATACGAGGTATGGTACAAACTCGAGCGTGCGAATCCGGGAGGAAGTATCAAGGACCGCATTGCTCTTTCCATGGTTGAAGATGCCGAGCGACAGGGATTGTTGAAACCCGGCTCGGTTATCGTTGAACCCACTTCGGGTAATACAGGAATTGGTCTTGCCATGGTGGCCGCGGTAAAACGCTACAGGCTGATCCTGGTAATGCCGGAATCTTTTTCCGTCGAACGCCGGAAAATCATGTCCACGTTTGGTGCTGAGTTTGAACTTACTCCCCGGGAAAAAGGGATGAAAGGTGCTATAGAAAAAGCCAGGGAAATTGTAGCAGCCGATCCCAAAGCCTGGATGCCCATGCAATTTGAAAATGAAGCCAATATTGAGGTGCACCGCACAAATACAGCACATGAAATTTTAACTGATTTCCCCGAAGGGATTGATTATTTGATAACCGGCGTAGGCACCGGTGGTCATATTACCGGTGTGGCCGAAATATTAAAAAAGAAATTTCCGGCATTGAAAGTTTTTGCCGTTGAACCCGAGCTTTCTCCCGTGATTAGCGGAGGCCAACCCGGACCCCACCCGATCCAGGGCATTGGCGCCGGTTTTATTCCAAAAAATCTCCATATGGATCTCCTCGATGGTGTTATTACCGTCTCAAAGGACGAAGCATTCGATTATACACGTCGTGTGGCACGGGAAGAAGGAATATTTGCAGGCATTTCTTCGGGAGCTGCATTGGCAGCAGTGGCCAGGAAATTACCGGAAATACCTGCCGGATCACGAATTCTGACTTTCAATTACGATACGGGAGAAAGGTATCTTTCAATCGAAGGACTTTTTTAAAAGGGCAATGGCTGTTGTCCCAGTACCCTGTCCAGTTCCTTCCTGATGATCTCCCGCCATACCGTATATCCCGCTTCATTCAAATGCAGCCGGTCGGGCATGAACAATTCCTCCCTGGGTTGCAGGAAAGTATTGAGAAAAGCAAAATCCGTACGGATGTAATAGGTATTTTCACTACTCCCGGAAAAATCTTCAATAAGACAATTCGCCTCAGCGATTAATGGCCAGACATTCCATCTTAAAGGCGTGGGGGTAATTTCAATCCAGAAAACCGGTGTGTCAGGATATTTTTTCCGGATCGTTTTCAGTAAACACCGATAAAGCCTT
Source organism: Bacteroidales bacterium (assembly GCA_035258345.1). Taxonomy (GTDB): domain Bacteria; phylum Bacteroidota; class Bacteroidia; order Bacteroidales; family UBA10428; genus UBA5072. Next base: position 3,863 of record DATEVU010000076.1, on the reverse strand, counting down.
GCAACCTCTTCCGGGCTTTTATCATCTTCGTTTCCCGTAATGTCGTTGGCAATGAACAATACTATGGCCCTGCAGGCATGCGGATAAACAATACGTTCCGCATATATTGCCAGATCGCTCAGTTTGGCACCGCCATAGCCGCGCTGGATCACCGGGTAGGGAGCCATATCCCTGGCCAGTTCTGCCCAAAGACGTATGCTTGAACTTCCGGCAAACAGAATTGCATTGCCCGGGTAAATCTCTGTACTGTCAAGATGCTCAAAGTTCCGGATATCGTCTTCCCACGATATGACATCCGGCGGCTGCGGATATACCGTGAACGGTGAACACAAAAATATTGCCAGCAAAGCCAGCGAAAGGAAATATGATTTCATGGCCAAAGATAATAACTCTTAACTTTTTTTTAACAGTATTCCGGTGCACCAAATGCCTCCCCGGTTGTTTACTTACTAACCTTATAATAAATATATGAATAGCTTGAGGATATTATTTTTCCTGTTACTCCTCCTTATTTATCCGGAAATGCATGCACAGGATAAAAATATCCCTGTGCTTGATTTTTCAGCATTTGAAAAATACCTGAACCAGGATTCCGATACCGTTTTTGTCATCAATTTCTGGGCTACCTGGTGCGGTCCATGCCGCAGGGAACTTCCCGAGTTCGAGAAAATCCACAAAACCTATTTCGATGAGAAAGTCAAGGTGCTGCTGGTGAGTCTTGACTTTCCGTCCATGCTTGAAAAAGGACTAAAGACATATTTGAAAAACAACCTGATCACCGCCGGTGTGGTGCTACTGGATGAACCGGATGCCAATGCCTGGATTGAGAAAGTGGATAAGTCCTGGACCGGATCATTGCCTGCCACGCTGGTATATAAAGGGAAAAACAGACTATTTTACGAAAAGGAACTCACCTACCGGGATATTAACAGTTCGATTCATTCATTAACTAATCTTTAAAACTTTTCAATCATGAAAACAATTATGTCATCCGTATTCATATTTTTGGCTGTCAACCTGCTGGCCGGTGAAGGGCTTAAGGTAGGGGACAAGGCCGGAGATTTTAAACTTAAAAACGTTGACGGTAAGCTCGTAAGCCTTGCAGATTTTAAGTCTGCCAAAGGATTTGTGGTTGTATTTACCTGTAACGAATGTCCTTATGCCAAAGCGTATCAGGACCGGCTTATCTCTCTTGACAAAGAATACAAAGCCAAGGGATTCCCGGTAATCGCGATCAATCCGAACGATCCGTCCATTGAACCGGCTGATTCCTATGATGCCATGGTAACCAGGTCAAAAGAAAAAGGATATACATTTCCTTATCTCTACGACGAAAAAAACCAGGTATTCCGTCAGTATGGAGCCACCAGGACCCCGCACATATTTGTTCTGAAAAAGAACGGGCAGGGTGAGATGATCGTCAAATACATCGGTGCAGTGGATGATAACCACCAGGATGCATCGGCTGTAAAACAGCCTTACCTTGAAAATGCGCTAAATGCTTTATTGAACAATAAGGAGCCTGAACCCAATTTTACAAAGGCAGTAGGTTGCAGCGTAAAATCCAAACCGGCACAGCAGATGTAAAATACCGGAAGAGCAACAGGGTAAATGGAGGCAGAGGCAGTTACATGGCTACTGCTGCTGCCCCATCCCTTCTGTTTTTTGAAAATACACCCCAAAATCACCATAGGACACCAGCAGGTACACAACATCCTGTTTCGAGGTAAATGTTCCAAAAAACCCTTTTGTCAGCATATCATTTTCAATATCAGGCAGTCTTGAATTAAACAACAGGATACCTTTCCCGTTATACAAGGCCGCCGAATCACTGACATATCTGACCTGACAACTATTTCCCTTGTATTCATGCTGCAATTTCAACTGTGCGGCCTTATTGACTATTTTTTCACCCCTGCCCCTGTCCAGGATCATATAGGCCAGGCTGTCACCCTGTAAATTCCGTGTATATATTTCCCCTTTCCGGTACTTGCATGCCGACAGGAAAACTGTCATTATCAAGGCCATAACCAGGAACATTCGGAAGTTCATCGTTTTACACCTTATGGAAGCCTTCCGGCAACCTCATGCATTAATCCCAAAGCAATTTCTTCATTGCCGGTATTGAGAACCCCCACCAGAGAATTGCCTTTCTGCAATAAAAACACCATTCCGTTGAACATATCATCTACAGCATAATACCCGTCCCTTTGTTTTACCTTGTCGGCTTTCACCATGCCAAAATACTGGTCAAGCATTTTCTGTATTTCATCGGGCGTAAGCCGGATGATGAATAGTTGAATTTCTCCCTGTTCACCATACCTGACTGAATATGCTTCCCGGAAAAAGCTATACCCCAAAAAGTTTTGCGCGATGTAGTTATCCGATAAGAAAACTTTGCCTTCTACCGGAAACAATTTGGTCTCTTCCGGCAGTCCGGCAGGCTGGGCAAGTTTGGCATCCACCTTTCCGGCAAGGAGGGCGATGGTATTCTCATCAACTTCAGTAACCCCTGCCGACATGATCTTTACATAATAATTACCGGCCATGAAATTGAGTACCCCCTGGCTTTTGTATCCCTGGGTGCCGACCGTTACCTGCGGATAATCCGGCATTCTTTCAGCAGTATAAATTCCATAGGTGTTCGCAGGTGAATTGTGCCTGTAAAGTTCCACCCTGATGATCAGGTCTTTTTGGATATATTCGGCAATATGCAGGTCCTGGAAATAATAACTGAGAAAGATATCTGCAGCACCGTTGATCAGTTCCCAAAGATCTCCCGAGTTGTATACCCTTTTTTCTTCCTGCATTTTCCAGCCCGGGATTTCAGGAAATAAACTGCTCCCGTTTGCACGGATATTCATTACGGCAGTAAGAAAAATTACCGCTACGATCAATTTCTTTATCATATGGTTGTGTAAATAAGAATATTATACAAACATATCCGGTTACCTATACAAGCAGGTCCCGCGGAACAGCCGAAAGCCTCGATACATCAGCAATCCTGCTGGCAACATGGAATCCTTTCTGACAGTTTACCGTACATTCATCGCAATCGCCGCATGGATTGCCGGCAATACCCAGATCGGCAAGAACAGAACCGGCATCTTCATACTGCCTGTATCCGTAAGTATACATATAGGCCCTCATCAGCTCGTTAACGGGTAAATGCTTCCTGCACTGTCCAAGGCATTCTTTGCATCCGTCGCAGTATAACCCGGCTTCAAGCTTTGCTTCTTCGAGGTGGGCTTTTTCTTCTTCGGTAAGCTCAAGGTTTTCCATTACCGAGAAATTTTGCATAAGCTGGTCATAAGCAACTATGCCCGGTATGGAGGTATGGATATTTGTATCCTGCAGTACCCATTTCAATGCAGCTTTGCAGTCGACAGGGTGTTGCCTTTCTTTGTCCATGAATCCGCCCGCCATAGTTTTCATGGCTACGATACCGATACCTTTTTCAGCTGCCAGGGCAATTTTTTCCTTGATCTTATCGGCATGTGACTGTTTGAAATTAATGGCTGTAAGCACTACATCATAAAAATTACTGTCGATAGCTGCCTGAATGACATCGGACTCATTGTTGTGGGTCGACATACCAACGTACCTGGCCTTGCCTTTCTTCTTCAATTCATCGAATGCTTCCAGCATTTGCGGGGCAAGCGCGACGTTACGATTCGAAACACCGTGGAAATACACAATGTCCACATATTTCATTTGCAGGCGTTGCAGGCTAAGGTCAAATCGTGTTAGTATGCTTTCCTTTGTAGCGCCGGGTCCCATTTCCCCCGTACGGCGGTCGATATCATCGGGGTATACTTTGGTGGCAATTACAACCGATCCGCGGGGAACACTCTTGAACAGTT
>DATEVU010000075.1:0-22215 GCA_035258345.1 Bacteroidales bacterium | reverse complement strand
GTTCAACCTTATTGGTAAGCATAGAACCCGCATCAAAGGGCAGGTAGAGATTGTAGTATAAATCATTGTTTTCAGCAGATAGAGAGTATGGTGTTTCAGCTTTGCTGATGGGATTGTTTAAAACATTATCTATATAACATGGGGAAAATACAACATTGGTGATTCCAATGATTAAGAAAATAAAGTATGTCTTTGTTCTTATTGTCACACTATTACATTGAAAAACTAATCGGTAACAAAAATAGAAGGAAATTTTATAAAGGATAGAAATTGTAAGGAAATATTAGCATTCAAATTTCTATATCTTAAGAATAAAAAGGTGGTTTAATATTAATTTTATCTTTTTGTAACCTGAATGGTTATAGGTCACGCTATATACCAGGATAATGCATTTATCTTTGGGATTTGTCGTTAGTGGATAAAGGGATAGTATTACCTGATATGGATTAAAAATCCTAATCTTAAAGGAAATCATACCGGGAGGATCAATATCTTTGCAAAAAAATACATGGAATTACTGGTAATAACTTTATTGCTTTTATTTAACGGGATTTTCGCCATGTTTGAGATCGCATTGGTTTCAGCAAGGAAATCAAGGCTCCTGGAAGAAGCTAAATTCGGGAATATGGGTGCTAAGACTGCACTCAACCTGTTGAAAGAACCTGAAAAAATCCTTTCTGCCATACAAGTAGGGATCACCCTCATAGGGATTGTTGCCGGGGCATACGGAGGTGTGGCTTTAGCAGAGGATGTCGCTCCATGGTTTATTCGTTTTCCGGCTCTGGCCCCTTATGCTCATACGTTAGCTGTTATCATTGTGGTAGGTTTTATCACCTATCTTTCCCTTATTATTGGTGAGCTTGTCCCAAAAACAATTGCCCTCAACAATCCCGAAAAAATTGCCATGTTTCTTTCCCCGGTAATGAGGATATTTGGTGCGGCAGCTTATCCTGTAGTTTGGTTTTTAAGTATCTCCACTAAAATAGTACTTAAGGTCGTGGGCATTAAATCGAGAAAGGAATCCCCTGTAACAGAGGAAGAGCTCCGCATACTATTGAAACAGGGATCTGAACAGGGGGTTATTGAAAAGGAAGAATCTCAGATAATCAGTGAAGTCATACGGTTTGGCGATAAACGTGCGAGCATGGTAATGACACACCGGTTTGATGTAGAATGGATTGATATTTCAAAAACCATGGAAGAGATTGTTTCTACGGCCCTGAAATCAACATTTTCAAGAATGCCCGCGTGTCATAAATCAGTTGAGGATGTTAAAGGGGTTATTGAGGTTAAAGATTTGTTAGTCAATTATATCATCAACAAAAACTTTGTTATTGAAGATATAATAATGGAGCCGCTTTTTATTCCTGAGCAATTATCAGCGCCAAAGGTACTGGAGCTTTTCAGAACTTCCAAGAACCATTTTGGGATTGTTTTTAATGAATATGGTACTATGGAGGGCATTATAACCCTGCATGATATTATAGAAAATATAATGGGTGATATGCCAGCCATTGAGGATAAGAATGAAGTGGAATTCTTCCGGCGGGAGGATGGTTCCTATCTGGTTGACGGGTCTATAAAGATTGATGATCTGAAAGATCTGTTGGGTGTTCGGTCCCTGATTGAAGATGAGGAAGCGGATGAGGAATCAGGCATTAATACTGCTGCGGGGCTTGTTATGCATAAACTTGAGCATATTCCGGAGGTGGGAGATAAGTTTACTGCAAAAGGCTATCTGTTTGAAATTATGGATATGGATGGGAACAGGGTGGACAAAATATTAATCTCCCTGCTTTGATTATTTTTTTACCTGCTGAGGCTGTCCAATAAGTCAAAATATGAAAAATTCTCGCAAAGACGCAAAGACGCGAAGAAACAAATTTATGGTAATCAGCTCTTTGCGACTTAGCGGCTTTGCGAGAAATAACTGCTTTTTAGACAACCTCAACAAGGTTTACTTTTTGCCACAACTATTTACCCGGCAATCAATCAATACGCGTGCTTAGTATATTTTTACTTTGTTGCTGCCACTTTCCAAATTCAGCAACTTGGTAACGGCATCAAAATCACTGACATCCACCATGGTTTTTAATACAGCCAGGGGAATGCCCTCGATAATAACCACCTTAAATGACATAATGCTTTCGGGGGCAAAGGTATCGTTTACGCCATCGAATACTTCTTTATAAATCAGATCAATACTGCCGACATATGCATCAAAGTCCATGTAAACTGTTAAAGCATTATCCACATAGGTATAGGGTAACATATTAAAGCTTTTCGGTTCTGATTCAAATAACCTGTAAACCAGTACTGCGCCATCGTAATAAATATCATCGGTAATTTCAGGTACATCAAGAAATGCCACATAGCCATCAATATCTCCATCCCATTCGGAAGGGTCAACATCATAAATGGCAGAATAGGTAGTACTTACACCGTCCAAACCGTCAAAACCCTGGGGTCCCTGGGGACCCATGGGACCTTCGGGTCCGGTACATGTTACGAACGCCAGCACCAGTAGCAGAAATGAGCAGGACCGGATAATTCCGGACGATAACTGAAGTTTATTTGTTTTCATACGATAAAATTTGAAGTTAAAATTCACAAATCAATAATCATACCAGCATTCTTTTCAATACCATTAATATTTTCCTGTAAATTCGGCAGTTGCAATTTCTTACCAGAATACATATGATATTTGCTGCAACGAATTTAAGGTTGGGTTGTTGTTCAGGTATGTTTTTATCATTCCGTCTGGTAAAGGATAATTTTCCGGCAGATATGTACTAATTTAAGCATTACAGCATGGTTTCTTTACTGATTATAGCCGCAATTATTCTTATTATAGAATATTATTCCTTTATAGCGCTCAGGAAAGTTATCCATCGCCTGCATTACCGGCTGCAATTGTCAATAATAATACCTTATCTGGCACTGACAATTTGCATATTATGGGGATTCTATGCACTCCACCTTTGGGCCGACACTTCCTGGCCATCAAATTTAATCAAATTCGCGGTGAATATTTTCGTCGGTATTTTTATCGGCAAATTACTGGTAACCATCATCATGTTTTTGGGAGATATAATACTGATTTTCAAAAGTATCTTCAATTACTTGTTGCCGGATAAGAAGAGTACACTTGGGAATTCATCCGCAGGGAAACAACAAATTACCAGGTCCGAATTTATTTCAAAAACCGCCTTGATTTGCGGGGGAGCATTGGCATCAGGGTTAGCGTATGGCATGACCAACAGGTATGACTACAAAGTAAGGCGGGTGCAATTACCTTTACAGGGATTGCCCGGAAACTATAAAGGACTCAGAATAGCCCAGATTTCCGACATCCATTCGGGAAGCTTTGATAACAGCAAGGCTGTATCGGAGGGAGTTGAAGCCATCATGCAGGAAAACCCCGATTTAATCTTATTCACCGGAGACCTGGTTAATTTCAGGGCAAATGAAATAGTTCCGTATTTGAATATCTTCAACAGATTACAAGCTCCCCTGGGCGTATATTCCATATTGGGGAACCATGATTATGGCGACTATGTTTCGTGGCCGTCTGAATCAGCAAAGATGAATGATCTGAAGGAGTTGCAGGGATATCATAAAGCAATGGGATGGCAACTGCTGATGAATGAACATATGATCATGCAGCAGAACGGCCGGCAAATTGCACTTATCGGGGTTGAAAACTGGAGTGCCAGGGCACGTTTTCCCCAATATGGGGATTTGAAGAAAGCCATGTCGGGATTGGAAAATATGGACCTTCCTTTAAAGATCCTGATGAGCCATGATCCTTCGCATTGGGATGCAGAAGTACGCCGGGATTATCCTGATATTGCGCTTACGTTGAGCGGACATACCCATGGAATGCAGTTTGGGATTGACATTCCCGGGTTCAAGTGGAGCCCGGTGCAATATCTTTACAAACAATGGGCAGGCTTATACCAGGAGAAAAACCAGTACCTGTATGTCAACCGGGGGTTTGGTTTTATTGGTTATCAGGGCCGGTTGGGCGTGCTGCCCGAAATTACGGTGATAGACCTGGTATGATCAGGTTTACCATGCATATTTTAATAACGTGCATATTGGACTATTCAAATGGTTCTGCTTTCAATGTCAAATTTTCACGGATGAATATGATTTCCACGGTAAGCTCTTTTCAGCAAGGCTGATGCTGACGGGTTACCGACAATCTCATTCTTTTCCTGATCCCATTTGACTACCGATCCGGTATTATAGGCTATCATTGCCAGCTGGACAGTGGCAGTTGATTTAAATGCATCTTCGGGGGTGCAGGTAATGAGGCTCTTATCCTTATTCCTTACGGCAGTCAGGAAATTCTCCACATGATTTTCCTGCATCAGTTCAGTCGGCACAGACAGATCTTCCCGCTGTGCATTTTTTCCTGCAGGGAATGTTATTACCCTGGAATCATCGGCAAACAGGGTACCTTTATCGCCATGGAAGAAAATACCGTTGTTAAACTCACGCGTAGCATCACCGTTTCCCCACAGCCTGTGCTGCCATATAACCGGGACCTTCCTGAAAGCCATGCTTGCAGTGAGTGTATCCGGGGTTGTTATCTGATCTTTCAAAACACGGATGCCTCCTGTGGCAGTGAACTCTTCCGGCATCTCTTCGTCCATTATTTTACGTATGATGTCGATATGGTGGATGCCCCAGTCGACAAGGTGTCCATTGCCATATTCCTTTTCCAGTCGCCAGGAAATGTGACCGATACTGGGCCGGTATTCAAGTTTAGGCGCCGGCCCGCACCATTCTTCCCAGTCGAGTGAGGCCGGAGGATCCTGTATGGTAGTATCCTGGAGATTGGGATTATAGTGTATTTGTGCAACTACCTGATGCAGGGCTCCAATCTTATTGCTTTCAATAAGCTCCCTCGTTTTCTGAAATGCCTTGCTCTGGCGACGCTGAAAGCCAATTTGTACAATATTTCCAGCCCTGTTTGCAGCACTGACCATTGCCAGCCCCTCCTGCACATCGTATGCCAATGGTTTTTCGCAATATATATCCAATCCTTTGGCGCAAGCCGCGATGAACTGCAATGCATGCCAGTGCGGGACCGTGGCTATGAAAATAGCATCCAGCTCCTTTATTTCAAGCAGGTCCTGGTAATACTTAAATGTTCCGGGCCGGGAACCCTGTAGTTTCTCCAGTTCATCAGCACTATTTTTCAGATGACCGGCATCCACATCGCAAATAGCGACAAACTCAACATCCCCGGCTTTTAATGCAGCTTTTGTAATGACCATGCCATACCATCCCGCTCCGATCAGGCCAATTCTTAGCTTTCGGTCCCGGTTAAATGAAGGCACATAAAAGGAAGCTGCCAACGCGGTAGAACCCATTGATGTTACTTTAAGAAATTCTCTTCTTTTCATAAAATGGTTATTTAAATAGCTTTCACATTCTCCCGGTAAACAAATTTATGGTTTTCCGGAATTACAATTCTGAAACATTTTCAAAGCACTCCAGGATTTTCCGCATCATCTCATTGTTTTTCAAAATATTTTGTTTATTCCCTAAAATTGCTTTAACGCTTTGGACATATTCTCCCGGTTTTATCCCGGCACCGGAATTCCTGACGATGGCTTCAAGAGCGGGGAAATCCATTTCAAAATGAAATTGCAGGGCCAGTATCGTGTTTCGGTAAAGAAATGCCTGATTGGGATACGCCTTCGAAGACGCGAGTTGCAAAGAATCTTCCGGAATGTCAAAAGTGTCCTGGTGCCAGTGAAATGCTGTTATTTCTTCAGGAAGAAAATCAAATCCTGCCCTGGTGGCTGCAATTTTATTAATGGTAACCGGGAACCAGCCTATTTCTTGCTTTTGACCGTGTTTTACTGCAGCACCAAGCGCCCTGGCAATGAGCTGTGCCCCAAGACATATGCCAATTACCACTTTTGAACCAGCAATGGCCTGCCGGATGTATTCGATCTCTTTTTTCAACCAAGGGTATTCGTCATACTCATCCACACCCATGGGTCCACCCATGATCACGAGCCAGTCAATTTCTTCAATTTCGGGAAACCCAACGGCATCATAAAACCTGGTAAAACCGAATTCATGTCCTTTGTGTAAAGCCCATTTATGGATTATTGCCGGACCCTCAAAGTGCACGTGTTGCAAACAATGAATCTTAAGTTTCCTCATAATTTTGCAATGCAATAATTTTAGAAATTGGAAATGCCAATCAGTCAAATCAGCTGTTTTTTCTGTAATTCCATATCACCAGCTGGTTTGCCCGCCATAAGTAAGCAAAGGGATAAACCAGAAAGTGCATGAAACGGGTATAGGGGATCATGCCGATCATTACAAAGGCTGATATCATGTGGATCTTCACCATGGCCGGAAGCGCAGAAACGGCTAATATATCGGGGTTGAAGGCGAATATTGAACGCAGATAGGGGGTCAGCACCAGGGCGAACCAGGATGATCCCCAGCGGAAGAAATAGGCAATCCACAAGCCTGTTATCAGTTGAAGCAACAGGATGAGGTAAACAAAAATATCCATCCGGGAGGTTACGGTATACAATCGTTTTGTCCTTATTCTCCGGATTATCAGAAAGATCAGGCCGGTAAAGGAAATCAGGCCGAACGAAAAGGCCGTGATCTCAAGGATATACAGGCGCAAGGGTACCTCGTTCCAGGCTAAAACTGCACGGGGGATCAAAAACGCGATCAGATGTCCGAAGAACAAAACCAGCAAGCCCCAGTGAAAAGGCCTGCTCCCGAAAAACAGTTGTTTGCTTTCCAGAAACTGGCTGGATAGGGAGGAAACCTTAAATCCATGGAAAAGATACCGGTAAATGCTGCCAAGGAGAAACGAGACCATTGCCAGATAGGGCAGCACAATAAAATAAAAAATATCGTTCATGCCAGGCTGTATTTATTTAAGGAATTATGCATGTTGCGGGGAATCTTCATCATTCATAGGGCATTTTAAGAACACCTTATCATTTGTGGAGAGAAAGTTAAACCTTTCAAATTCCGATTCGGGAAAATCTGTTTCCATGATTTTCACGAGAATGCGGAGTGTTTCTTTGTAAACGTTGTCATTGGTCCGGAAGGAAGCAATCATTTTGTGCAGGGCGGGAATCATTAACGAATAAACCAGCTCCTCTGCCAGCTTCACATCGCTGAGTTTCGGGAGGAGGGTAAGAATATTCGGAAGGTGGTCAGGCAGTTCGCTTCCGCATTCATTACCGGCTATTTCCTGTTCTTTTTTCAAATTAGCGAGAAACACACCCCGTTTATAATCTTCACCGTATAATACATAACCGATATCAAGATAGCACAGTGCTTGTATATCAAATGTGCTGATGTAATATTCCTGTTGAACCGACAGGGGCTTGTGGCGAACATGTGAAATAAAGCCGCTGAGGCTTTGGGTAATTTCCATACCGTAATCTGAAACGACCTGTTCCCAGGACTCCGACAAAGCGTCCTGTCCGGGGTAGGGATACCTGAACATTTCTGCCAGCAGGGTATAATGGTTCATCGCGTTCATTTTACAATCCACGTTCGGGCTTTTCAAGGAAACCGAATCCGGTGTTCCCTCTTCTTTCATCAGTTTCCTCAATCATTTCAATGGCTTCCTCACGGTGTGCCGGAGGAATGACAAACCTTTCGTTGAAATCTGCCAGTGAGGTCAGCCTGAATACGGCATCTGCAGTTTCCGGTGTAAAACCCGAATCCCGAAGCGAGGCAGCTGCTTCTTCACGGGTAATATCGCCCACGGTAACCGATCGCCGGTGCAATCTCACGCTCATCAGTTTTTTCAGGACTTTTTGAATTACAGCAATGTCACCTGCACTGAAAAGGCTGGCCAGGTATTTCATCGGGAGCCTTGAATTTTCAATATCATCCCAAAGGGAAGCGCTTGCCGTATGATACTTATTATCGCCGTTGATTTGAGCCATGGCAGGAAGCATTGGCGGAACGTAGAACAAATTTGGGAGGGTACGGAATTCGGGATGCAGAGGCAATGCCAGACCCCATTCCATGACATACTTCCACACCGGTGATTTTCTGGCCGCCTCGATCGTAGAGTCAGCAATTCCGCATGTTTTTGCTCCTTTGATCACTTCGGGATCATTTGGATCGAGATACAGGCCGAGTTGGTTGTTGATAAGCTCTTTTTCTTCACAGGAGGCGGCTTCTTCCAGGCGATCTGCATCATAGAGCAAAACTCCCAGGTACCTTATACGTCCTACGCATGAATGCATGCATGCCGGAATCTGTCCTGTTTCAAGACGGGGATAACACAGGATACATTTCTCGGATTTACCGGTATGCCAGTTAAAATAAACCTTTTTATACGGACAGGCCGTAATGCACAACCGCCATGCCCTGCATCGCTTCTGGTTGATGAGCACGATGCCGTCTTCTCCTCGTTTGTAAATTGCTCCCGAGGGACAAGCGGCAACACAGGCCGGGTTGAGGCAATGGTTGCATATCCTCGGCAGGTAAAACATAACCATTCTTTCCAGCTGAAAAAGTGCATCCTGCTCCGATTGACTTAAATCTTTAAAGTTGACGTCATTTCTCGCATATAAGGGAGAGCCTCCCAAATCGTCATCCCAGTTCGGGCCTGATCCGGGAGTCATTTTTTCCCCCGTAATCAATGAAATTGGTTCAGCAGTGGGTTGATCGTCGCCTTCGGGAGCATCGAACAGTTTGTTATATTGGTAAGTCCATGGTTCGTAATAGTTATCCATGGTTGGTAAATGGGTATTGTGGAAAAGGACTTTAAGTCCCCTGAATTTCCCGGCACCTTTCAGGGTCACTGAGTCTCCGGTACGCTCCCAACCACCCCTGTATTTTTCCTGATCTTCCCATTTTAAGGGATACCCTGTTCCCGGCTTCGTTTCCACGTTGTTCCACCACATGTATTCAGCGCCCTTCCTGTCGGTCCATACATTTTTACAGGCTATGGAACAGGTGTGGCATCCAATGCATTTGTCCAGGTGAAAAACCATGGATATTTGTGACCTGACATTCAACATAATACTTGTTTTAAAATGTTAAAAAGTAACCTGTTCCAGTTTCCTCACCAGTACAAAGGTATCACGGTTCACACCCACGGGTCCCCAGTAATTCATATGGAAAGTAAACTGTCCGTAACCTCCCACCAAAAGGTTGGGTTTGAGATGCACCCTGGTCAGGCTGTTGTGTCCGCCCGCCCTTTTATTGCCTCGCCCTGGTGATTTCGGAACCGAGTAGGTGCGTTCCGGTGAATGGTAGATGATACATATGCCGGGCGGAATTCGGGAACTCACGCAGGCACGGGTACAATACACGCCATTGTCATTCAATACCTCCACCCAGTCATTGTCCTGTAATCCCAGTTCCCCGGCATCTTTTTCACTCAGCCAGCAAGGTTCCATACCCCTCGAAAGGGTTAACATCCTCAGCGTATCGCCAAAGGTTGAGTGGATATGCCATTTCCCGTGTGGGGTTAAAACATTAAGCACCCTGGCTTTTCCGTCAATAACCGATTTTCGCAGATCACCATATAACTCAGGACGCGGGGAAGGTTTATAGGTAGGCAGATTTTCACCAAACCACAGGTAACCTTCGTGATCGAGGTATAAATGCTGCCGGCCCGTAAGCGTTCTCCAGGGTACCAGGTATTCGGTATTTAAGGTAAAAGCTGAATAAGCCCTTCCATTATTCATCAGTCCCGACCACAGAGGAGAATTCAGCAACCGCCGGGGCTGAGCTTGCAGGTCGTTGTAAGTAATATTGAAATCGTTATTTGCTGTGCTTACCCTGCTAAAATCCACACCGGTCTTATTTCCTGCATCGGTGAACGCCCTTTCACTCAAAATGCCGTTTGTTACCGACGACAGGAGGAGCACTGCGTTGATAGCCTCGGTATCTTCTTTAATGGAGGGATAAATTTTGTTATCTACCCTGTTTACGTGTTCTTTGTCTTGCAGCAGATGATCATAAAAATCCTGGCACGGATAGGATATACCATGGGCGCCGAGTCCGCCTCGGACAGTATCACCCAGGCTGATAAATTTTTCATAGATCCGCGTATAGTCTCTTTCAACGGTTACTATATGATGCATGGACTTTCCGGGAACAGGATCGCATTCTCCCCTGAACCAGTCTTTGATCGCTGTTTGGGAGATTTCGCCACGGGTATCATGACCGATCGGAACATTAACTATATCAAGCACCGGTTCGGGGAAGTGCTTTTTGGCCGTTTCGCTGGTAACCCTTGCAATTTCGCGGAATATCTCCCAATCGCTTTTGGATTCCCACACCGGTGGGATAGCCGGCGAAAGCGGATGAATGAAGGAATGCATGTCCGTACTGTTCAGGTCGGCCTTTTCATACCATGAAGCAGCCGGAAGTACAATATCCGAATACAACGCCGAGGTGTCCATCCGGAAATTGAGATCAACCACCAGGTCCATTTTGCCTTCGGGTGCGTTTTCCTTCCATTCGATTTCCCTGACAAACTCGCGGGCTACCTCATCGGCGATATCATTATGATGGGTTCCCAGGTAATGCTTCAGGAAATATTCATGTCCCTTGGCACTGGACAACAGGGCATTTCCTCTCCAGATATACCATATGCGTGGAAAATTCACCTCTTCATCCGGATTTGAGACCGAATATTTCAGCTCTCCTTTCTGCAGTTTACCGATCACAAATTCCTGTATGCCTTTATCATCAATGGCGCCTGAATTTTTGGCCTCACGGGCAATTTCAAAATTACTTTTGTTATATTGGGGAAAAAAAGGCATCCAGCCGTTTCTTACAGCCCTAACAATCAGATCGGCAGAATGCCGGGAAGCAAACTCATTTTTTGGCACGGTATTATAATCAGCCTGGTTACCATCGTATCTCCACTGGTCGGAATGAATGTAATGCCATATGGGAGACTGCTGAAACCTTGCCGGGATATTCCAGTCTTTACCCGACATGATTGCTCCCCATGAATCAAAGGGAGCCAGTTTCTCCTGGCCCACGTAGTGGTTCATTCCTCCGCCATTCACGCCTATGCATCCTGTGAGGATCAGGGACATGGTGGCTGCCCGGTATATCAGGTTACTGTGATACCAGTGATTTACCCCCGCACCGATGATGATCATACATTTGCCATGAGTAGCTTCGGCTGTCCGGAACCATTCCCTGGCAAACTTGATAACCGTGCCTGAACTGATCCCGGTATAGATCTCCTGCCACGATGGTGTATAGGCGGATGCAGCATCATCAAAAGATGCGGGGTAATTGCCGCCAAGGTTTCTATCGATCCCGTACTGGCCCATGATGAGGTCATAAACCGTTGTACAGGCTACCTTTCCGGCCTTTGTCTGAACATATTTAACAGGCACACCTCTGTTGGTTTTTAGGTTCCGGGCGAATTCGGTGAATTCAACCTGAAGAATTTCATCATTCCTGTCAATCAAAGTAAGCAAGGGGTTGTAGGCTGCACCCTTTTCACCATCGGTATAGTTCAGGTTCCAGCTTCCCCTTTTATCCTGCCATCTGTGGCCCGAACTGCCCGAAGGGCATATAAAATCGCCGGTGGTTTCATCCAGATTCAGGAATTTCCAGTCGCCGTTCTCAATATCAGCGTATTTGTCAATGGCGTTCGCCCTGAGCAGCCTCCCGGGCAGATTACGACCGTTCTCTGTAATTATTTCAACCAGGTATGGAGCGTCGGTAAATTTCTTTGTATATTCGATGAAATAAGCAATCTTATTGTCAACATGCGCCTCTTTCAGGATCACATGTGTCACAGCCATCCAAAATGCACCGTCCTGACCAGCATGTACAGGCACCCATTGATCGGCATACTTTGATACCATACTGAAATCAGGTGAAAATACCACGGTTTTTGTTCCATTATACCTTGATTCGGAAAAAAAATGAACATCGGGTGTGCGGGTCATCCCTAAATTGGATCCCATAACAGCAACAAACTTGGCATTATACCAGTCCGCACTTTCACCTACATCCGTCTGTTCTCCCCATATCTCCGGAAATGAATTCGGCAGATCACAATACCAGTCGTAAAAACTGAGGTGAACTCCTCCGAACAACTGAAGAAATCTCGATCCGGCTGCAAAACTTATCATTGACATCGCCGGAATGGGAGAGAATCCAACTACCCGGTCGGGACCGTATTTTTTAGCGGTATATATATTAGCAGCGCCGATGATCTCAAGGGCTTCCTCCCAGCTCATTCTCCGGAATCCTCCCTTGCCGCGGGCCTTCTGGTATCGCTTCCTTTTTTCGGGATCATCCTGAATATTTTGCCAGGCCAGCAGTGCATCGCCTGTCTTTTCCTTTTCTTCGGTGAACAAATCGAGCAAGGCGCCACGGATCATAGGAAATTTTACTCTTACCGGACTGTATAAATACCAGGAGAAGGATATTCCCCGCTGGCAGCCCCTGGGCTCATAAGGCGGAAGCGAATTTTCAAGCAGGGGGTAATCAAGGGCCTGTGATTCCCACACCACGATGCCGTCCTTTACATGAATATTCCAGCTGCATCCCCCGGTGCAATTCACCCCATGGGTACTGCGTACAACCTTATCATGCTGCCAGCGGTTGCGATAAAACTCTTCCCACTGCCGGGTATTTGGAGAAATAAGATCTTTAATCCAACTCATGTTTCATTTTTTAGGCAATTTCTTTGGAATTAATTTGATCTAATACGATTCGGACAGATAAAATCAGGGAATTTTCCGGTTATCATACAGCAGGTAAATATGCACAAGCATCAGCAGGGCACAGACAATAGCCAGCAACAGGAAAGCCTTACCACCTGAATCCTGAACAAGGTATATGCCCGACTGTCGATCCACTGTCTGCAATAAGGCTGTTATTGACAACATTTCATCTTCGGTAAGCGGGTGATCACGCATAGCCCTGTTCATAACAGGAAAGGGAGAATTGGCAACAATGGCACCGATACCCGCAGGCCCGAGTTTGGTATAGGCAACGGTTAGGTCCAGGCTAAGCCTGCCACCGCCCAGTATCAATTGATCATTGATGTGATGACATGCAATGCAGGGCGACGCTCCGTTCATAAAACGGGTGTCCCCATTGAAAAGCGCCCTGCCCCTGGTTACGGATTCAAGACTGTATTCCGTCACGGCGCTATCTTTGGGAACGGATGGTTGCTGCGATGCGGAAGCGGCCAGATCTGACTCCCTTATGAAAGCAATAATGCTTAAAATTTCCTGACCGGTAAGGTTATTATCAGGCATGGGAATCCGGTTATAAGCCTCATAAATCGCAATGGCTGCCGAGTCACCTTCTTTTATCATTTGCTGCGAAGACCGGATATAACGGATCAGCCATTCATTGTCTTTCTTATGATAAATACCGCTTAAATCTGGTCCTACCAGACGGCCTTTGCTAATGGTATGACAGGCTGCACAGGAAGATTTGAATATCTCTTCACCGCTTTTTTGGGCCGTGAGGGGGTGAATGACCTGAAAAAGCAAAAGCCAGATAATATAGGTGGAAATATGTTTCATGTATTGAGTAAATCAATGACCTTTTTCCACTGCATGACTAAATTACAAAACAATAAAAGGATAAAATAGTCTTTTAATAAATTTGGAATCATTCTAAATAATTAGTAATAGTAACAAGCTCATATTCAATATAAAACAGATCGGGTAAGCGAATTTGAAAAGGTGACAATTCTAGGAAGTTTAATAAAATGATGGTAATTTCAAATAACATAAACTTACACTGCAAATAACCGGCTATCATTAATAAATCCACCATCCCATGGATCAATTCAAAACCAAAGGAAACTGCAACAGAGGGCTGTTAGGAACTACCCTCGGTTTTTTTTTCGGATTTGCTGCCGTTTCATTATACGGACCTACAGCTATTAAATTTAAAGAGGCTATGAACCTCACTCCGGCAATGATCGGCCTGCTGGTTGCCATCCCTTCCCTTTCCGGATCATTGCTGAGGATCCCGTTTGGTGCGTGGGTGGACATAACGGGTGGGAGAAAACCTTTTCTTATTTTGCTGATCACCTCAGCTATTGGTCTTGGGGGAGTTACCTTATTGTTGAATGTAGCTTATCCAAACAACATGCATGGTTTGTATGGTCCGGTTCTTTTTCTGGGAATGTTAAGCGGTTGTGGAATTGCAACTTTTTCGGTGGGCATTGGCCAAACATCCTACTGGTTTCCTAAAAATAAGCAGGGCATGGCGCTTGGATCCTTTGGCGGTTTGGGGAACCTGGCTCCGGGGATGTTTTCGTTGATCCTGCCCATCTATCTTCAGCACTTTGGATTTATATCGGCCTATTTTGCCTGGTTTATATTCCTGGTGTTCGGAACCATTACCTATGCTGTCATTGGCACGAATTCCTTTTATTTTCAGTTTCGGAAAGCCGGAAGATCAGATGCGGAAAGTCGCGAAGAAGCCAGTAAACTTGGTCAGGAGATTTTTCCTTCCGGGAATGTCAAAGACAGTCTCATCCATTCAGCCAAAACTAAAAATACGTGGGCCCTGGTCGCTCTCTACTTCACCACATTCGGTGGATTTATTGCTTTAACAGCCTGGTTTCCAATTTACTGGAGCCAGTTTCATGCTTTTTCTCCTGTAAAAGCAGGTGTTTTTACCGCCATCTTCTCGCTACTGGCCTCCGTTGCCCGTGTAGCAGGTGGATTAATTTCCGACAAAACAGGCGGTGAAAAGGCGAGTTTGTATTCCATCCTGTTGCTCCTGTTTGCATCGGGGATACTCACTTTCGCCGGAACGCCCTTAATTGCCATTAGTGCAGTCGTGCTGCTGGCTGCAGGAATGGGAGTAAATAATGCGGCGATTTTTAAACTGGTACCCCATTATGTGCCAAAGGCAGTTGGTGGTGCAGCAGGATGGATTGGCGGAATAGGTGCTTTCGGAGGATTTGCCATCCCGCCCGTCATGGGAGCCATTGCCAATGCCAGCGGCAAAATAGGATATGCAAGGGGATTTATATTATTTGTATTTCTTGCGGTGATAAACCTGTTCATCATCTATTCCCTTTTACGCATGTTGACCATTCGGAAACGAGACCTCCCTTCCTGAGTGAACTCCCGAACAATTCTGAGCCGAGAATTGTTATTACCCGTGTATTCGTTTGACAGCTGATCAGGATTGATTCCTGATAGTTGGTTTAACCTTTTATAAAGACTAACCCTATGAAAATTCCGACAGAACCAATTGGCAGTATTCCCAGGACCCCGGAACTGATCAAAGCAATTACATCGCCTTCCGAGGCTTTAGATATGGAGGAGTTGTTTGAAAAAGCAGTTGAGTTAACCGTTGGGGAGTTTGAGAAGACCGGTTCACCGGTTATCACCGACGGGGAGCAATCGAAACAGAGCTTTGTGACGTATCCGTTGCATGGGTTATCCAACATCACTGAGGGAGGTATGAAAATTGAATTTGCCGACGGACATGTCAGGCAGCTGCCTCTTTTGACGAAGGGACCATTCCGGTACCGTAATTATGCGGAACAATACCTTAAGAAAGCCCTGAAATACGCGAAACGACCGGTTAAACAGGCAGTAATTTCCGCTTCTGCATTAAGCCTGATATATCCTCCCGGTGGAATTGAAGGATATTCCCAGGCAGAATTCATAGAAGACCTGATCAATGAATGTGAAAAAGATATCAGGCAGTGTTTACGGAATAATGCCTACAAGGTGCAGATGGATTTTACCGAAGGCCGGTTATCACTCAAACTCGATCCGTCGGGAGGTGTTCTGAAGCAGTTTATAGCGTTGAACAACCGGGTTTTTAATCGTTTTAACAGGGAAGAACGGAAAAAAATCGGGATTCATGTTTGTCCGGGTGGTGATCATGATTCCACGCACAGTGCCGATATTGATTACACCCAATTTCTTCCCCAGCTGTTTGAACTGAACGTAGGAAATTTCTACCTTCAGCTTGCCAGCGAACCTGACCGCAAAAAAGTGCTGAATACGGTAAAGGAACATATCAGGCCTGATCAAATGGTATTCGTAGGGGTTATTGATGTCAACAACCCCAGGATAGAAACCCCGGAGGAAGTCCGTGACAGTATACTGGAGGCGGCCCTGTACATACCTGAAAATCAGCTTGGTACAACGGATGATTGCGGGTTTTCACCTTTCTGTGATGATGTTTCAACCACCCGTGAAACTGCCTTTGCGAAGATCAGATCACGGGTTGAAGGCACCAGGCTGGCGGAGAAAATACTTTTTTGAACCGGTTATTCCGGCTTTCAACCTCACGCACATTTCCAATGGTATTTCCCTGCACAGGCTGGTCTTGAAATGAGGCTGCCCAATAGGGCAACATAGGAAAATTTCTCGCAAAGACGCAAAGACGCTAAGTCGCAAAGAGCTGATTATTATAAATATATTTCTTGGCGTCTTGGCGTCTTTGCGAGAAATATATTTTTTATTACACAATGCTGATACTCATATAAAACATTATATATTTACGGTATTAACCACTTACCCGATAACTAATTTATATTCATGTTAAATTCCGCCACCATTACCGAAAAAGACAGACAGATGGCGCAACAGTGTCTGGAATGCCCTGTATGCAAGAAAGCAAGGATTAACCAGAAAGGGTTTTTCTATTGGTTTGTAAAAAGAATTGAAGGCGGGGTATGTCCCTATTGCAAGGCGTATGAAAAAGTTTACGGACAAAAGGCCCATGAGCCCTTACCTTAACAAACGAAATACCTGAATTTCCCCGTCATTTACGGCAGCTATCAGGTATTGTTTCCCCGATACTTCTATCAGGATGATCTTCCTGGCATCTCCTTTAATTGACAGGCCGCTTTCGACAGGCATAAGCGCGCGATAACCGGCAGATGAACTGCCCGTTAAGCACCTGCCGAAGCTGGAAGTATTGGTAATGTATATAAAGTTATTTACTTACGCTGATTTCGGATGTAATAATTCTACTTTGACAGATTAGAAAATTCCTTTAAATAAATATCAATCTATTATATTCGCAATCATGATCTTAAAATATTTTTATTAAGCGGTAATTTATCTCTTATGAAAATACCCAGATTTTTTAAATCACCTTTTATTATTATTCTCGGTCTTGCAGTTATTGCATACTGGCCTGTTGCATCTTTTACATACTCATTCAAATGGGATATGCTCGATGTAGTCTTACCGTTTCGTTATTTTGCAGGTGAATGTTTACAAAATGGCATATTTCCTTTTTGGAATCCTTATCAGCTGACTGGAAGTCCAATCTACGCGGATTTGCAGTATCCGTTATGGTCACCTGAGGTTTGGCTGATTGGATTGACTATAGGGTATAATATATATGTTCTTCATATACTGTTTATCTTTTATATTTTCCTTTCCGGATATGGCATGTACAGGCTGACAAACCACTTTAGCCATCATTATACCGCATCTCTGGTTACAGGAATTTCATACATGCTATGTGGTTTTTTTGTTGGTCACGGACAGGCCCTGTTCTCTATTATAGGGGCGGCATTTTTACCATGGATTATTTTATATCTTCTAAAAAACCTTGATAATCCATCATTATATCGAACCATTAAACTTGCCCTATTTCTCTTTTTTCAGTTTGCAACTGGATATCAGATGATTTCAATCATTACCGGGTATCTCGTAATCTTAATTTTTCTTTACCATCTTGCCATTAATCTGAGAAACCGCGAACATTTGCTTTCAATAATAAAAAGCAATGGATTATTACTTGGCTTATTAATTATGCTATGTCTTGTCATTATTGTCCCTGTATTCCAGATTTCCGGCTATAGTGACAGGCTCAGTGAAGGGCTGTCATATAAACAGGCCACGCTCTTTCCTTTCACCTTCAACTGCCTTATCTCACTGTTTGTTCCGTTAGCAACAGTAAAAAATCCTGAGTTTTTCGATACTGATATTTCGATGCGAAATATGCACTTCGGGCTTATTATGCTTGTTGTTTTTATTCTCACCCTATTTAAAAGGAAAACAAGGCTGCAATGGATAATGTTGATGTTCGGACTTATATGTTTTCTGGCTTCAATGGGTGATGCAACGCCTGTTCATAAATTTCTATATCAATATGTTCCACTGTTCAACCGATTTAGAATGCCTGCATACCTTAATTTGTTTACGATATTCGGCATTTTGTTCAGCTCTGGTATCCATCTGCCTGATGTGCTGGACCGGATTTATACGTATAAAAGATCTATACAGGTTTTGTTGATTATAACTGTGGGAATATTGGTTTTAATTTTCTGTTTTTCAGTACTTCACATCAGTTTTAAAGAATCTGTCCTCCGGAAAGTTATGCATCAGCCATATCTAATTCAGGAAGGTCTTACTTTTTATGAGAATCTGGCTATACAATCATTCTTTCAAGGCATTTTGATGATTATTGTAGTTATCGCCCTTGTCGTGAAAAGGTTTTTCAAACATTTCGCGTTTGTATTTCCGCTTATAATTTTCATTGAAATGGTAAGCGCTGCGAATTTGAACAATTATTATACAACGATTTCCACAACCAGACCGAAAGAGATAAATGAATTTATGGCAAGCCAGCCCAAAGGTTTTCCAATACCTGATAATTCTTCCATTCATGAAAATACCGATGAAAATCTGACTCATTCACCTCTCTGGCGCAATATGGGAATTCTGACCAAAAGGATCTCTTATGACGGTTTTTCTTCCTTTATCCTCAGGAACTTTAATTATGTAGATGATTCATTGCCTAACCTTAGGGATTCATTGCTTTATAATCCGCCTGTTTACCTCTCAGGTAATGTTAAAAAAAATTCCGAATTAAGAAATCCCGCTATTTTTTTTAACAGGAAGAATCTGTTCGTGTCAGATTCTATATTTTATAAACTTCCAGTGTGTCTAAAAGGAAATCATTTCAATGATAAAGTTGGTATAATATCCTTCGATCCAAATAGAATTAAAATACGTTATGAAACGGATTCTGTCTCCATTATTACATACTTGCAGGCAGAATATAGGGGATGGCAGGTAAAAATCGATGGTGTCGAGGTTCCTCATTTTGTGTCCAATCATTTATATATTTCTGCTGTTGCTCCGCCGGGAAACCATGAAGTTGTTTTTGAATATAAAAACAAGCTTACTATTGTGTTCTTTATAATCTCATATAGCACGTTTGTCTTTTTGTTATTGATACTTATTTATTTACGGTTTAAGACCATATCTTTATTCAAGTCAAGCCTACTCTCTGTTATTGTTGTTATTGCAGTGATATTGTTACTTTTTTCATTTTTCCATGGTAAAAGCATGAATAAAATAAAGGAAGAGACATATAATACGTTTTCTGATTCAATTGCACACTGGAATATTGGTATTCCTATCAAATCTATCGAATTTATATTCAATTTTGATGATACATTCAAATTTAATCAACTGATAAAAACTCACCAGACTCCATCAGTTAATTACTTCAGATTTCATGAATCAAATAATACAGGTGATTTTTACCGCCTTATTCATTCCTGCGAAGCAAATTATTTGGTATACGGATTCAACAACATGTACAATCCTCCTGAAACCGAAATAATAATAAGGGAAAGATTCCCCTTTCAGGTGAAAAAAGTGGTTTTATCATCTGGTAGTATGGCTATGTTTTCACGAAGCGGCATAGGGGAAACCTTAAAGGTAAATTTCAGCAGTATCAATGAGTTTGAGACACCCTCAAAAGGATGGTCCGCAGATCCGGCCAGATACGACAGCACATTTGCTTTTAGCGGGAATTATTGTGAAAAAATGGATTCAGGAAAAATCTACAGTTCAACTTTTCGCGAGGGTATCAATGTAATTACCGGAAACAAGGATCTTTACCTGGCCATATCTGCCGACGTTTTCCTTACTGGAAATGGATGTCCATTTCTGATTTATGCTGTCAATGATGGTGAACATACCAAAAACAGGATGTCTTTTGATGTCAGGAAGTTCGTTAGATATAGTAACCGATGGGGGAAAGTATATTTTATGGTAAGAACCGGAAAGAGATATTCTATAAATGACACGGTTAGCATTTATTTTTGGAATAAGGATAAAAGCAGCTTTTATATAGATAATTTCAGGATTGAAGGATATTTAATAAATGAATCTGATTCAAAGTAATGTTGTACTCGGTAAAGTTTAAATATGAAGTAACATGCTAATTGTCTGGTAGATATAATAAGTTACAAACAGAATTGGTTCCTTCTGATCTACGAAAAACTACAATATCTGAGCATTTCACTACTAGACGAAACTTTGATATAATTAGTGTTACAGAACTAAAATTTGTCAACTAATATGTATGATGTCCAATATTTTATAGGGTTAGATAACTGCACATTCTGTCTTACCATTTAACAAATTCAAGCATTTAAAGTAGAACCATCATCCCAAATCTGCATCCTGTTTCTAATAATCTATTATCTCCCCATCCAAATGAAAATGGTATCACTGAATGAGCTTTAAAATAAGGACTGAAAGAAATAGACAGCCCATTATTGAAACAATAGTTGATACCTACTGCTAGATTTACACCAATACCAGTTTGATTATCAAATATATTTGAATTAGCTATATCAAAATCTATTAATGCCCCTCCGGTCATGAAAAAAGATCTACCTATACTTGTTCGAATGTTAATTGGAATATCTATTAAGGAAATATGCTCAATATAAGATGTACCAATTAATGGCTTAATATTGATTCGATAATAGCCATATTCAATTCCAGTTTCAAATTGTTGCCGATCATTAAGAGGAAAGAGAAAATTAATCCCAACTTCATAAAAATAATCTCCGGAATATTTAGGAGCACCGTCATGCAAATCAAATCTAGTAATATAATCATAGCCGAGAGAATAAAATGCAATGCCTATTGTCAATCTTTCTGAATGTATCTCTTTTTCTTGGGAGTACAATGAAGCTGATAAACCGGTTAGCACTATTAAAAACAATGGTATTTTATTCATAATGCGATTAAGGGTTAAAATATAGTAAGTTAATAACATAGCACGTGGAACACTTATTAAAGATAAAGGAAATCCAACAATATGCAAGTGATCATCCTCGATCGTGGTTTCCAATGCTTCCATGGTATGTATCATATAATACGAGAGTACATCGCTTAATCAAGCCATTCCTACCCTTTCATCGGGAAAATTACAAAAGTGCCATGAAAGGGCAAAAGCAAAAGGATAGGGCAACGCCCTATTTTACAAATAGTTAATCAGCAAAAGCCCTGAAAGGGCGAAAGCAGTTTTACATTCCTCCTATATATTCAAAGAGAGCATCTTTTACGGTATCGTAAATGAATGGTTGATGGTTTTTGTGCCAAAAGCTATGTGCACATAAACCTAGGATAGCGATTGTGACATTGTAGTTATGCTTTTGCCCTTACAGGGCGGGGATGATTCGCGTTAAACACCAAATAGGGCGTTCCGCGTGTCGCCGTAGCTTTAGCGGAGGCACTGCCCTATCCTAATGCTTAAGCCCTTCAGGGCAAATAATAATCATAAAAAGCAGATACATTGCACACAATCTGAATTTAGAAATAATTCGCCTATTCAGTCAATGGAATTTATATTAATTTAATTTGTATATGTTTAACGGTTATGCCTTTAAGGGTAGTATGCAGTTACTTATATTTCAATTGATTTTTGAATGATGATTTCAAATGAATATGCATGATTCCAGATACTATAAAAGAATATATATTTACTGTATTAACCAAATTCACTATAATACAGTCAAAATCATGTTAGAGTCCGCCACCATTACCGAAAAGGACAGACAAATGGCGCAACAGTGCCTGGAATGCCCTGTATGCAAGAAAGCAAGGATTAATCAGAAAGGGTTTTTCTATTGGTTTGTAAAAAGTATTGAAGGCGGAGTATGTCCCTATTGCAAGGCATACGAAAAAGTATACGGGCAAAAGGCACATGAGCCCTTACTGCAATAAACGAAATACCTGAATTTCCCCGTCATTTACGGCAGCAACCAGGTATTGCTTTCCCGACACTTCTATCGGGATGATCTTCCTGGCGTCTCCTTTAATTGAAAGGCCGCTTTCGACAGGCATAAGCGCGCGATAACCGGCAGATGAACTGCCCGTTAAGCACCTGCCGAAGCTGGAAGTATTGGTAATGTATATAAAGTTATTTACTTACGCTGATTTC
>DATEVU010000074.1:0-36118 GCA_035258345.1 Bacteroidales bacterium | reverse complement strand
TGCCCCCGCCAGCGGGGGATATTGTAACTTGTTATTTATCATGAAAAGTTAAAATTAAACATAATGATATATTATCAGCGTGGATCGGAAAAGGATGTCTTATCTGAAAGCGATCTGAGAGATGGGCTCTTCAGCGCTCTGGACAAGCTGGGGAGCAGGAACAGGGTGTTGGTCGTGCCGCCTGACTTTACACGGTATCATTCACAGGCAGGCAAACTGACTTCCCTTGTTCATGAATATTACGGGGATAAGCTTACTGATGTTCTTCCTGCCCTGGGAACTCACTCACCCATGACACAGGAGCAGATTAGCATCATGTTCCCGGGGGTACCCGGGGATATATTCCGGGTGCACGACTGGCGCAATGATGTTGTGACCGTTGGCAGGGTACCCGGAAAATTTGTGGCTGAGATCACGGACAATGCACTTTCCTATGACTGGCCAGCCCAGCTGAACAAACTGGTTTACCAGGGAGGACACGATCTGATATTGTCCATCGGACAGGTTGTCCCCCATGAAGTGATCGGCATGGCCAATTACAACAAAAACCTTTTTGTAGGCACGGGTGGTGAAGAGGGGATAAATAAAAGCCATTTCTTGGGCGCTGTTTATGGATTGGAACGGTTGATGGGGCGGGCAGATAACCCGGTGCGGAAGTTGCTGAACTATGCTTCGGAACATTTCACCGGTAATCTCCCGGTTGTGTATGTTCATACGGTGGTTGACCGCGATGAACAGGGTCAGCTGGTGATCCGCGGCCTCTACATCGGCGATGAGGAAGCAGTATTCACCCGGGCGGCTGACTTGTCATTGCGGGTGAATTTCACCCTGCTCGATAAACCGTTGAAAAAGGTTGTTGTATACCTCGATCCTTCGGAATTTAAAAGCACCTGGCTTGGGAACAAGAGCATCTACCGGACCCGGATGGCCATTGCCGATGCCGGTGAACTTATAGTTCTTGCACCCGGAGTGAAGGAATTCGGCGAGGATGCGGAAATCGACCGGTTGATCAGGAAGTACGGATACTTCGGTACTCCGGAAACACTCAGGAAGCTCAGGGAGAACAAGGATCTTGGTGAAAATCTGAGTGCAGCCGCGCACCTCATTCACGGTAGCTCGGAAGGCCGGTTCTCGATCACCTATTGCCCCGGCCATCTTACAAAGGATGAAATTGAATCGGTGAATTTCGGGTATGCCCCGGTCCGGGAAATGCTTCAAAAGTATAATCCGGCATTGCTCAGGGATGGGAACAATGTGTTGGACAGTGGTGAAGAGATATTCTATATTTCAAATCCTGCCCTGGGTCTTTGGGCTAGCAGGGAAAGGCTATAGGATGTAGGATGCAGGCTATAGGCTGTAGGAATAATATAAAACAATATTTTTATTAATAACAACAAATAATAACATGATGAACTCTTCTCAACAAATTGGCAAATACAGGTGGACTATTTGTGCCCTCATGTTCTTTGCAACTACTATTAATTATTTAGACCGCCAGGTAATAGGCATCCTGAAACCAACGCTTGAATCGGATCTGGGGATTGGAGAGGCGGAATACGGTTACATCATAACTGCATTTACCATTGCCTATGCCATTGGATTATTGATTGCAGGAAGGTTGATTGACTGGCTGGGTACAAAAATCGGGTATGCAATATCCCTGTTGGGATGGAGTCTGGCTGCCATAGCTCATGCATTGGCCAGGTTGCCTTTTGGTTTCGGAGTTGCTCGTGCCTTCCTTGGTGTTTTTGAGGCGGGTAACTTTCCGGCTGCCATTAAAACTACCGCAGAATGGTTTCCAAAAAAAGAAAGGGCACTGGCGACCGGAATTTTCAATTCAGGCGCTAACATAGGTGCGGTTCTGGCTCCAGTTTTGGTGCCTTTGATAGCGATAAAAATGGGATGGCAGTGGGCCTTTATACTAACAGGTGCCATTGGCTTGATCTGGCTTTTTTTCTGGTTCAGGTATTATGAAATACCGGCAAAACAGCAAAGGTTGTCAAAGGAAGAACATGAATATATTCTGAGTGACAATGAAGTAGAAACCAATAACAAGATATCCTGGTTCAAACTGCTCAGTTACCGCCATACCTGGGCCTTTTTTGTTGGGAAATTCCTTACCGATCCCATTTGGTGGTTTTATTTGTACTGGATTCCCGGATGGCTTGCAAAGGTTCAGGGGGTTGAGATGGGAAATTTCGGAAGATTCGGGTTACCATTGGCCGTTATTTACAGTTCCACTACCATAGGTAGTATTTTTGGTGGCTGGATGTCATCCAGGCTGATAAAAAAGGGTTATGAAATCCACAAGGCACGCTACTGGACCATGCTAATGTTTGCATTTCTGATTATTCCCATTATTTTTATTCAATTTGGAGGTGTCGGCTTCTGGGGGGCGATAGCTATCATCAGCCTGGCAGCTGCATCTCACCAGGCCTGGTCAGCTAACATCTTCACCACTGTATCGGACGTATTTCCAAAGAAGGCCGTGGGTTCCGTAACTGGTATAGGTGGGATGGCCGGCGCTGTCGGAGGTGCTTTAATTGCATCATTTGCAGGCAATCTGCTTGCTTATTTTGAAAAACTTGGCCATATACAGACAGGTTACACGGTGCTTTTTTCAATTGCAGGATCTGCCTATCTTTTAGCCTGGGTAATCATGAAGCTGGTCTCCCCCAGGTTGAAAAGAGTGGAGGATTTGGATAAATGAAAATTAAAAGTGAATTACCGGGAATGAAAACGCAAATGTGAAAAAAGATATGAAAAAGTTCCTAGATGAGAATTTTTTATTGCAGACAAAGACTGCAGAATACCTGTATCATGAGCATGCTGCCCCGATGCCGGTTATCGATTACCATTGTCATATTTCTCCTGCACAGATCGCGGGCAATAAGAATTTTGACAACCTGACACAAGCATGGCTTTGCGGCGATCACTACAAATGGCGGGCCATGCGTGCCAACGGGATCAGTGAGCATTACTGCTCCGGTAACGCGACCGACCTGGAAAAATTTGAAAAATGGGCTGAAACTGTTCCCTATACCCTGAGGAATCCGTTGTATCATTGGACCCATTTGGAACTTCAGCGTTATTTTAATATTTCGGAAGTACTAAGCTCTGCCACTGCGGGTTCAATATATGAAAAGGCATCTGCCATGCTCCGGCAGAAAGATTATGCGCCCATCGGGCTTCTTAAGAAAATGAATGTTGAAGTAGTGTGCACAACCGACGATCCGGTGGACTCGCTGGAACATCACCGCCATATTAAGGACAGCAATCCGGGTATAAAGGTAATTCCGGCCTGGAGGCCTGATAAACTGCTGACGGTAGATGCTCCGCATAAGTTCAACGAATACATTGATATCCTGGCTAATGTTTCCGGGATGGAGACGCACGAGTATTCCGGATTACTGGAAGCGCTGAGAAACAGGCACGAATTCTTTCATAACAACGGCTGCCGGTTATCGGATCATGGATTGGAGAACTTCTATGCCGAAGAATATACCGGAACCCAGCTGGATGCGATTTTTTTAAAAGCCAGGCGCGGGGAAGCGCTTTCCCGGCTTGAGGTCATGCAGTTCAGGTCTGCCATTCTCCATGATCTGGCTGTCATGGACCATGAACGGGGCTGGACGCAACAATTTCATATCGGCGCTTTGCGAAACAACAATACCAGGATGTTCAGCACTTATGGTCCCGACGGGGGATTTGATTCCATCGGTGATGAGGCCATTGCCCTGCCTATGTCGAAGTTTTTCGACCGGTTGGACCATGCGGGGAAACTCGCTAAAACCATCCTGTACAACCTGAATCCGGCGGACAATGAAGTAATGGCAACCATGGCCGGCAACTTCCAGGATGGAACAGTACCGGGCAAAGTTCAATGGGGGTCGGCATGGTGGTTCCTCGACCAGAAAGATGGCATTGAAAAGCAACTGAACGTACTTTCAAATCTTGGATTGCTTAGTCGTTTTGTAGGGATGCTCACGGACTCCCGCAGCCTGCTTTCTTACCCGAGGCACGAGTATTTCCGCAGGGTCCTGTGCAACCTGTTGGGGAATGAGGTTGAAAGGGGCGAACTGCCGGATGATAAAGCCTGGCTGGGTAAAATTACCGAGGATATCTGTTATAATAACGCCCGTAACTATTTCAAATTTTAACGGCTAAAATTCAGACTGTAAAATATTTATATAAATTATTGTGTTTATGAAAAACAAACTTTTGTTGCTTATGACGATACCTGTTTTGACTGCAGGTATGCTATCCGCCCGGGAGGATGACTGGAAGGAAATGTTCAACGGAAAAAACATTAAGGGCTGGAAAAAACTGAACGGTAATGCCGCGTATGTGGTCGAAGACGGATATATCAAGGGAATTTCCGCTTTGAATACACCGAATACGTTTCTTACAACCGGAGAGGAATACACCAATTTCATACTTGAGTACGAAATGAAGATGGATGAGGGTCTGAATTCGGGTGTACAGATACGCAGTCACAGTGAACCCGGGTATGAAAATGGAAGGGTTCATGGGCTTCAGATCGAATGCGATGACTCCAGGCGCGCCTGGTCGGGGGGTATTTATGATGAGGCACGCAAGGGCTGGCGCTATCCGCTTGAATATAACCCGGACGCAAAAAGTGCCTATAAAAGGGGTGAGTGGAACAAATTCAGGGTGTTGGCCTATGAGAACCATATTATTACCTGGATAAATGATATTCCCTGTTCAAACCTCGTGGAAGATATGGCTGAGGCTGGTTTTATTGCCCTGCAGGTGCATGCCACCGATAAACCGGAATTTGCAGGAAAGCAGATCATGTGGAGAAATATTCGTATTAAACCGGCCACCGCAGCTGTTTTTGAAAAACTTGGCAAGGTTAATGCACCGGAAGTGAGTTATTTGAAGAATAAGCTTACAGAAAGCGAGATACAGAAAGGCTGGAAGTTGCTCTGGGACGGAACCACAACAACCGGCTGGAAAGGGATTAAGTCCGAAGGATTTCCCGAAAAGGGCTGGATCATCAGGGACGGGATATTGTCGGTTGAAAAATCTGCCGGAGGTGAATCGGCAAACGGGGGTGATATTGTAACAAGCAGGCTGTTCGGGAATTTTATCCTGGAGGTTGATTTTGCCATCACCGAGGGGGCAAACAGTGGCATTAAGTATTTTGTGAATACCAGTCTCAATAAGGGCGAAGGGTCGGCGATCGGTTGCGAATTCCAGATATTGGATGATAACAGGCATCCCGACGCCATGCAGGGTGTGAATGGAAACCGCACCATGGGATCCCTGTATGATTTAATCACAGCAGATGGTAAATTCCATAACCCGGATCTTCCGGTTGGCAAATACGTGAATGGCACCGGCCGGTGGAACCGTGCCCGGATTGTTGTAAACGGGAACAAGGTGGAACATTACCTTAACGGATGCAAAATCGTTGAATATGAGCGTGGCACCCAGGAGTGGCGTGCCCTGGTGGCTTACAGCAAGTATAAGGACTGGCCTGCATTTGGAGAATACAAGGAAGGAAATATTCTGTTTCAGGACCATGGAGATGCCGTATCTTTCTGCAATATAAAAATACTGGAATTACCATAATTTATAAAACATAAGTATGAAAACTGAAATTAACACCAATACGCGCCGGGATTTCATAAAAAAGGCCGGGTTAGGAGCTGCATCACTAACCCTGGGCGGACTCGGGTTTTCCCGATCCTCCTATGCCCGGATCATGGGGGCAAACGACAGGATGAATATCGCCATGATCGGATGCTACCGGCGGTTTGATGCCCTGATGGAGTCGTTACCCGGTCTCAGGGAACATTTGAATATCGGTTATGTATGCGATGTTGATCAAACCAGGCTGGCAAATGCACAGGCTAAGGTAAATGAGAGGATGGGAGCCATGCCCGTGAAGGAGGAAGATCTGCGAAAGATCCTCGAAGATAAGAGCGTGGATGCCATTATCAATGCCACTCCCGACCACTGGCATGCACCGGCCACCTTCATGGCCCTGCAGGCCGGGAAGCATGTTTACCTGGAAAAACCGTGTTGCCACAATCCAAGGGAGGGTGAATTGCTGGTTGATTTTCAGCAGAAGTATAACAGGGTGGTCCAGATGGGCACCCAGCAGCGATCGGCACCGGAATCGAGGGAAATTATCGGTGAAATACATCAGGGACTGATCGGAGAAACTTACCTTGGCGTTGCCTTTTATTCCAATAACCGCGGAAGGGTGCCCAATCCGCAACAGGTTGCACCCCCATCAACCCTCAACTGGGAGCTCTTCCAGGGGCCGGCACCCCGGGCACCGTACATGGATATTTATTTCGATTACAACTGGCACTGGTTTTGGCAGTATGGCACAGCAGAAACGGGAAACAATGCCGTGCATGAGCTCGACGTTTGCCGGTGGGCCCTGATGCTCAATTATCCCAAACGGGTTGTTACAAATGCCGCGAAGGAACATTTCCGCGATGACGGATGGCAAATGTACGATACCATGGACGCATCGTTCATTTTTGACAACAGTAAGACCATTAAATGGGACGGCAAGAGCAGAACCAATTACCAGACCTATGGCTCCGACCGCGGAAGCATCATTTATGGCACGCTCGGAACTGTTTTTATTACACGTAACGGATACAGGGTATATGACCGGGATGGCAAGCTCACACGGGAAAGGAAGGCTGATGAGACCAGTGAAACAACACAGACAGGCGGTGCCGGTACGACCGATAGTTTGCATATCATGAATTTTATCGATACCATCAGGGGCAAGGCAGCTTTGCAGCATCAACCGATTACCGAAGGCGCCAAAAGCACCCTGCTGGGTCACCTTGCCAATATTTCATCGCGGGTGAACGCACCACTTGAAACAGACCCGGCAAACGGGCGCATTGTAAATGACAAAAAAGCCATGCAGCTTTGGGGCAGGGAATATGAGAAAGGCTGGGAACCAACATTATAAAATTCAGATAATATGAATCCATCGCGTAGAAATTTCATTAAGAATGCTTCCCTGCTGGCTGCAGGGTCGGTCCTTCCGGTTGATGCACTTTCGTTTGCCCGAAGCAAAATTGCAGCAAATGATAAGATCAGGATTGCACTTATCGGGGCTAATGGTATGGGATTTAGCAATCTGGTATCATTTCTGAAAAATCCCGAAATTGAATGTGTTGCCATGTGTGATGTGGACAACAATGTGCTGGACAAACGCATGATCAACCTGACTGAACTTAAGGTTCCAGCCCCAAAACTTTATGCTGATTATAGAAAAATGCTTGAGAACAAGGATATTGATGCTGTAATCATTGGTACTCCCGATCATTGGCATTGCATGCAATTTGTTGATTCACTGGAGGCCGGAAAGCATGTATATGTTGAAAAACCCCTGGGAAATTCAATAGCAGAGATCAATATCATGCAAAAAGCTGCAAAGAGATATGGCCACATGGTTCAGGTTGGACAGTGGCAAAGAAGCCAGCCTCATTTTGTTGATGCCATAAATTTTCTGAAGACCGGGGCACTGGGGCGCATCCGTACCTGCAAAGCATGGTCGTATGTCGACTGGAAGGGCCCTGTTCCCAAAGTGCCGGACTCACCTGTTCCCGAAGGGGTGGATTACAACATGTGGCTCGGTCCTGCTCCCAAACGCCCCTTTAATAAGAACCGGTTTCATTTTACATGGCGCTGGTAT
This sequence comes from Bacteroidales bacterium, assembly GCA_035258345.1. GTDB lineage: Bacteria > Bacteroidota > Bacteroidia > Bacteroidales > UBA10428 > UBA5072. The sequence goes on along the minus strand of DATEVU010000074.1, from coordinate 28,419 downwards.
TGGGAATATGCCGGCGGACTGATGACCGATTGGGGGGTACACCTGATAGATTATATCCTGTACGGAATGGGAAAATCAATCCCGGTATCAGTCATGGCCGCAGGCGGAAAGTATGCCTATCCCGACGATGATATGGTTACCCCCGATACAATGACTGCGGTATATGATTTCAAGGATTTCACCATGATCTGGGAACATACTATTGGTATCGGACTTGGGAACTGGAGAAGGCCTCACGGGATGGCTTACATTGGTGAGAATGGCACCCTGGTGCTCGACCGCAACGGATGGGAAGTGGTGCCTGAAAAGCAGAAAATTGAGGCAATTCCTGTACAGCAAAATGTTGGTGTAGGTCTCGACCTGCATGTACGCAATTTCATTGACTGCCTGATTGACAATACGCCACAGAAGCTTAATGCAGGCATTGATATTGGCAGGAATGTGGCCCTTATAGCCCAACAAGGCAATATTGCATTCAGAACAGGAGAAAAAGTTTATTGGGATGATGCCATACAGCAGTTTAGCACCCGGGCTGCCAATAGCCTTATTACACCTGACTACCAGAACGGTTGGAAACTACCTAAATCCTGATACCATGCAACTTGAAAAATACTCATTTGGAACGGGTGACCGTTTTGGCAGGCAGGGCCTTGCCCAGTTAAATGCCATTATGGAAATTAACCGGTTGGGCGTTCCTGTAGTTCCGGTATGGAATAAATCAAACCGGGAACATACCATCATCGGATCAAAGCCGGCAGATGTGAAAGCGGAGGCGATTGCCGCAACAGGCAGTTATAGCGGCAACTATTATATTGATGCGGACCACATAAACCTGGAAACAGTGGACCGGTTTATGGAAAGCAGCAACTTTTTTACCATTGATGTGGCTCATTTTATTGGAAAGAAACCCGGAAAGAATGCGGTAGAGGATTTCGTGGCCAGGTTTGGAAAGTATGTGGGTCCGTTAACGATTGCAGGAATTGACAAGGATCTCGGGGTTTCACGGGAATTCCTGGGAGCTGTTGCTGAAAACTACCTGGTTGCCGTAGATGAGGTACAAAGAATTTACGACCACATTTGCAGCATAAAGGGCAGGGATAACTTCGTTGCCGAAGTATCGGTTGATGAAGCCGAACTGGTCCAGGGTCCCCTGGAATTGCTGTTCATTCTGGCCCTGCTCCATGAAAAAGGAGTTGAACTGCAGACCATAGCCCCGAAATTTTCGGGATTGTTTGCCAAAGGCGTTGATTATATCGGTAATGTAAATAAATTTGCTGCTGAATTTGAGCAGGATGTCGCCGTGGTAAGATATGCCATTGATTCCCTGGGTTTGCCGGAGACCCTGAAATTAAGTGTGCACAGCGGAAGCGATAAATTCTCCATTTACCCTTCGATTAAAACCGCCATCCGTAAGTTTGATGCCGGGATACATGTGAAAACGGCAGGTACTACCTGGCTCGAGGAGGTTATTGGCCTGTGTGAGGCCGGAAAGGACGGGCTCGGGATTGCGCGGGAAATTTATGCCAAATCGCTGGAACGGTATGATGAACTTACCGGTCCATATACCACCGTATTGCATATTAACCGGCTAATGCTTCCCGGGGCGGCTGAGGTAAATGGCTGGAGCGGCAAACAATTCAGCGAAGCGCTCACGCATGATCAACATTGCAGAAATTACAATCCGCATTTCAGGCAATTGATCCACGTGGGCTATAAAATTGCTGCGGAAATGGGAGAACACTTCCTTTCAGCCCTGGATACCCATCAGGAGATTATCGCAGGCAAGGTGAAACACAACCTGCTTGAAAGGCATCTGAAGCCGTTGTTCTTATAGCCTTCTCATTAAAAGAGCCCTTCTTCAGCAGATCGGTTTCCCAGACCTCGATTTTTCCGGTAACCGGTTCCTCAATCAGAAGCCGGCGTTTGTTGGAATTTTACCATTCCGCATTTGTATCGTATCATTGGTAAAATTATCCGTCATTGGAGTATTTAAAGAAAAGTACCATTCCACAGGGTACCAGTGATGAAAAACTGGTTAATATGGCTATGAGCGGTAATACATTGGCATTCACCACGCTGGTTGAACGGCACAGCAATTATGTATCAGGAATTGCTTCCCGGTTCCTGATGAGAGAAGAAGATACCCGCGATGTGGTTCAGGATACCTTTATCAGAGTTTGGAAACACCTGGCAAACTACGATGGACGCAGTCTCTTTACTACCTGGCTCTATGCCATTGTATTCAATTTGTGCCTTGACCGGATAAGGGTTAAAAAGCGGAAACCGGAAATCAGTCTCACGGAAGAACATATGTGGAGGGTTAATGAACATGCCGATGCAACAGATCCGGTATACAACATTGATTCCGGTTCCATTGCCCGGGCAATTCGAAGCTTTTCGGAAGAATTGAGCAAGATACAGCGGCATGTCTTTGTGTTGCGTGACCTGCACGATCTGCCGGTTAGCGAAGTATGCCGGTTAACAGGTTATGATACGGACAAGGTAAAGGCGAACCTGTATCATGCCAGAAAATTCATGCGGGAAAAATTAACAAGAGGGGGATATTTATGAAATGCAGCGAAATCGAGCCTCTGATTTATCTTGTAAGAGAAGGAGAGCTCACACCGGGAGAAAAAAAGGAACTTGACAGGCACCTGGCAGTGTGTGAGAATTGCAGCAGGTTGCATCAATCGGTTGTTAAGATGACAAATCGTATTGGCAAGTCCGATTTTAGCCGGAATGTAAATTTTTCCGGGAAAGAAATTGCGGAAAGGGTCGCGGACAGGATTGACAGATCCGGGAATGATCATTCTTACGGGAATAAGAAAAGCGGATTAATACCTTTTATAAAGGTTGTTGCAGCCTCCCTGTTGCTGATTATGGCATCAACCTTCGGGATACAGGAAGCCGGTTTTCAAAAAAGCATGTCAGCCCTTCAGGATCGCGTGCGCGAAACAGCGGTACTTTCCGGAAATGTTGAAACTGACACGGATTGTGTTAATAAGCTGAAAAGAAAATACAACAGCAGGAAAAGTTCATTATTCCCGCCTGCTGATGAATTTACTTTCCATAAAGTGAATGAAGAGCAACTTGCCCAATATTTACGGCAGGTATGTGGCCCCGATGCCGGGGATATCAATGCGGTAAAAAATATGCTGAAACAGGCAGGATTGTTAAAAAATAACGGGGTGAACTAACAACGTCTCAAATGAAAAAACCAGCAACAAACTTGCGGATACGGAACCTGTTCTTCATGGCTGTACTATTCCTTTCAGGTTCCTGCCTGGATTACACGGTGAAAACATCAGTGAACAGGGATGGAACCATTTTCCGGCAGTACACTATTAGGGGTGACTCAGCCGATATTTTTAATGGTTCTTTGATGATCCCTGCCGGGGACCGCTGGCAAATTGACCATGTTTATGATCATAAGGAAAAAGACGACAGCACATCCGAGAAATCGCAATATGTTTATACGGCATCAAGGAAGTTTGAGAATGTGGCAGCACTAAATGACTGGCTGACTTCCGATACTTCAACCGGGACCGTAAAAGTGAAGATAAACCTGAAAAAAAGGTTCCAGTGGTTTTATACCTATTATGATTATAAGGAAGTGTTTCCCATGTCGTTCCCTTTTGTAAAATTGCCGGTGGACAGTTTCCTTTCCGGCCTGGAGCAATCCGTGATCCTGGATGACGATAAAACTGTGTATTCCCCGGCTGACAGGAATTTTATATGGAAAAGGGACACGATAACCTACCGGTACAGTCCGGATGACAGCATGGAGATGAAAAGAATCTCCAACCAATGCGAGGAAAAACTGTGGCGATGGATGACCGCCTCCTTCATCGAGGAATTTATCAGTCTCCTGGAATCGGATTTCGCTGAAAATCCGGCAACAAGAGATATCCGTCAAAAATCGGATCAGTTTGTTGAAGTTGTTTTCAACAAGGTGAAACTCATGTCGGAAGATTCTATAAATGTTCAGGTTCTCGTATCAACAGGCGATTCACTGCTGCAATCAGACGGATTGAAAATGTTATATGCAGCGAACCCGGCCGGTTTTGCATTCATCAACGATAAGATCAACCACCTGGATTTTTTGGAGAATGACGATGATTATTATCAAAGTCTCACCATGCCAGGCACCGTGTTTTCAACAAATGCCGGTGAAGTCAGGGAAACATTGCTGATCTGGGATTTCGAACCGGGGAGCTTCCTGATGAAAGATTATGTTATGAGTGCATCGTCCCGGGTTGCAAATCCCGGTATAATGGTTGTAACTGCAATCACGGCAATATTTTTACTGGCCATTCTGATTATGAAGCGGAAAAGGCAGCCTGCCGTAATGGGCTAAGGTCCAGGTAATGGAATGCATTATTTTTTAAATTTTCCGGCCATTTCCAGAGCCTGCTGACAGGTATGCGTTATCTGGGCGTAATTACCTTCTTCGATCCAGGATTTTTTCAGCAATTGCGATCCCATTCCCACACAGGCAGCGCCCGCTTTGAACCAGGCTTTCAGACTTTCTTCGGTAGGTTCCACGCCTCCGGTAGGCATAAGACTGGTCCATGGCATTGGTCCTTTTACGGCTTCAACAAAACCGGGACCCCCTACCTGGCTTCCCGGGAATATCTTGATGATCTCGGCGCCCAGTTCTTCAGCCCTTGAAATTTCCGATACCGATCCGCATCCGGGCGACCATAATATCTTACGTCGGTTGCAAACCTTTGCCATATCTTCGTTTAATATAGGTGAAACAATGAAATTAGCCCCCAGCTGGATATACAGGGAAGCTGTTCCAGCATCGACAACGGATCCTATACCCAGAATCATATCGGGAAGTTCCCGGGCTGCATGCTTGTTCAGATCCCTGAAAACTTCATGGGCGAAATCCCCCCGGTTGGTGAATTCAAAAACCCGTATCCCTCCATCGTAACAGGCTTTGAGGACCTTTTTGCAAACTTCCGTATCGGTATGGTAAAATACCGGAACAATTCCGGTTTTCAGCATGGCGGAGGCTACTTGAATTCTGGTAAATCGGGACATGGCAGAGGGAGAATTATGAATTATGAATTATGAATTTACAACACAAACTATCTTGAAACCCTGCCGGAGGCATCACCACCCATCAGTTTCTCCACCTCTTCCACCGAAACCAGGTTAAAATCGCCCGGAATGGTATGTTTCAGGCAGGAGGCCGCCACGGCAAAATCCAGAGCTTTCTTATCGTTGCCGGGCCAGGTGACCATTCCGTAAATCAGTCCGCCCATGAAGGAATCCCCGCCGCCCACACGGTCAACGATATGGGTGATGTCATATACCGGCGCCTGCAGCAGTTCCCTGCCGTTCCAAAGCACGCCGCTCCAGGTATTATGGCTGGCGCTTACCGATCCGCGCAGCGTAATGATCACCCTGGAGGCTTTGGGAAACCGTTCCATAAGTTGCCGGCAAACGGATTCGTAGGCTATGGCTTCGACATGTCCGCTGGTGACATCACCTGTTCCGGGTTTTATGCCGAATACCTTTTCGGCATCTTCTTCATTGCCAAGGATGATGTCACAGCCGGCCACCAGTTCGGGCATTATTTCAGAAGCTTTTTTCCCGTATTTCCAGAGATTTTTGCGGTAGTTCAGGTCGGTTGATACCGTGATACCCTTTTTACCGGCAACCTGAATGGCTTCGAGGCATACGCGTGCAGTTCCTTCGGCAATGGCCGGGGTAATGCCGGTCCAGTGAAACCAGGTTACCCCGTCAAAAACAGTGTCCCAGTCTATCATACCAGGCTGAATGGTGGACATGGAGGACCAGGCACGGTCGTAAAGGACCTTACTGGCACGGGCAACAGCACCGGTTTCAAGAAAATAGATCCCCATTCGTTCACCACCCCATATGATCCTGCCTGTTCCGACGCCATATTTTCTTAATTCCATTTCGCAAGCCCTTCCGATATCGTTTTGGGGCAGCCTGGTAATAAAACTCACAGGAATGCCGAAGTTGGCAAGAGATACCGCCACATTGGCCTCGCCACCGCCAAATTGTATGTCGAACTGCTTTGCCTGAGTGAATCTTTCAAAGCCCGGCGTGGATAGCCTGAGCATGATCTCGCCGAAGGTTGCTATATTGTGCATGGTTGGAATTGAATTGGCCAAACAAGGTATAAATATAGCACATTACTTTTTCTTCACCAAAAACACCCAATCGCCTGTCAGGTTCCTGGGATATTCCCAGGCCACGTCCCCGGGATCGGTTTCTTTCAGCAGCGTTTCCTCTCCGGTTCTGGGGTTGATCATTTTTACCGAAAAGGTCTCGCTTCCCGGAAGGATCACCCGGCAGTTGGGCAGACGGCTGTATACAATATATTCTTCACCGGGGCTTGCCAGGCAAAGATTTCCGTAATTCACCAGGTCATTACCGGGTGACATTTTCCAGTAGGATATTTGTTCAAAGATCTTTTTGATCACGGCATACCCTTTTAGCATGATCATGCTGTCATTGCCCCTGCCGTTGATCCATCCGCCTCCTGCATCATTTCCGGACCCGGTACCTTCATTGGCCCTTTCCCCTGTCGTCTGGTACCCTCCCGCCATATATATTTCCCAGGCTAACTGCCGCCTGTTTTCGGATGACCTGCCGTCGGGTTCCCGCTTCATTCCGGCGCTGCAACCCCACGGTGGATAATGGTCTTCGTATCCGTATTCCTCATTCACCTGGGGAAGGATGCGGCCGGTGGCGGACTGCTTTTTCCGGCAATCCGTGATGAACTGGTAACCGCCGCATTCGTCCCACGATTGGTACAGCACCACATCCACCCACGATGAGGTCCTGAACGGAAAATCGTCATGACCATGTACGGAGATCAGGTGCTTTGCAGGGTCTTTTGTCCTGATCAGCATGCCCATTTTATTTACCCAGTCTTCCGACCGGAACAGGTGGTATTCGTTTGTGACATCCCACATCACGTTCGCATATCCGGCATACCGGGCCACAGCATACCGGTAATAACGCTGTTCATCAGCATTTCCCATTTGATCTTTTTTAAAGGGGTCGCAACCGTGGTCCCTGCCATCGACATAAAAAATCAGGGAAACGATCACATTCTTTTCCCGGGCAAAATGAACTAGCCGATCGAGTTTCTGCCAGTAGGGGAGGTTGAACCGGGTGACATCAAATTCCGGATTATCGAGGCTTTGCGGATCTCCGGCCACCCAGGGATTGAGTAAAAAGGTAAACTGCGGGGACTCTGTTACCAGTGGCTCGTACCAACGCGAACCGCCTTCCGATCTGCCGTTGATAGCCACCCTGATCCGGTTGACTCCCAACGATGCAAGCCTGTCTAATGCCTCATAAATGATCCGAATATCCTTCCACCCCATCAGCCAATAGGCAGTGGTTGCATTCCAGAAAAAATGTTCACCGGTGCCTTCATACACAAAATGCCAGGGATGACTGTTGTCAACCCGCAACGGACCCTTCCGCGTGGAAAACACCGACTGGAAAGTGCCCTTGAATTCTGCAGGCTTACCCGGCGACCTGACCAGGATCCGGTAACTGAACATACCGGTAACCCTGGGCATGTAACGTACCCTGAAGAATTTTCCGGACAAGTCATCACAGAATCCCTCAAGGGTGTCGGTTTTCCCGTTGCTGTCGGTAAACAGGGCGGTGATTTCGACATCGGTGAAGGGGTTCCCGGGTAAGTCGCCTGTGTTTACGATCTCAAACTCAAGATGGTCAAAAAGTTCCACTTCCGGCGGGTGCTCGTTCAATACAAAACCTCCCGATATTGTTATCAGAAAGGACTGTAAAAAAATTGCCCCTATAAGACAAACGGAAAGTTTCAAATTACTCATGATGTAATAACCTTACAGGTGGTTCAGGAGGAGTAATAAAGTTATGTCATTCCGGACGCTTTTCAATACATCAGGGTTAATTATTCCTAAATTAATAAAACCGTCAAAAAATTAAACCACTATTTCTTTCCATCTCCCCTTTTTGAAATAGTACCATGCCATAAAAGCAACCAGCTTTTTCATTTTTATAGCATATATGACCGGTTGTTCCGGTTATCTGAAAAGCAGAAACCTTCCTTTCACCGATTCAAGCTCAGATTTTTGATTGTTAACAATATAGTCCAGGGCTTCGGTGATAAACCGCAATCCTTTTTCTGTAAGTGTTACCAATTGATTTTCAACCGAAATCATACTGTTTTTCATGGCCAGACTGAGAATTACCCGGGCCTGCTTTCTTTCCCAGTTAAAGTGGCCGGTAAGATGCCTGATCTGTCTTTCTTCCACATTGCTGCTGTTATTGCTGTGGTTTTTAATATGCAGCAGGAAAGTGAGCATGGCAAACTCTCGTTGCTGCTGCCTGTGTTTTTCCATAATGGCAAACAAACCCTTTCCGGGGGCGAATGTATAAATCAAAACAAATAAAAAGCCCAGCATGGTTGCCATTGCACCTGAAATAGAAGCGTCTAGCATATGTGCAAGCCAGTAACCGGATATAGCTGAGAATATTCCGAATGCTGCGGCCAGGATAATCATTTTTCTCAAATCACTGGTAAGCATATATGCTGCTGCTGCAGGAACGATCATCAGGGCAACTACGAGGATGGCCCCAACGGCGTTGAATGCACCTACCGTGGTAACAGAGGTGGCAGACATCAGGCTGTAATGGATAATTGCGGGAGAAAACCCCAGGGAAGTTGCCAATTCTGCATCGAAAGTACTTAATTTCAGTTCCTTAAAGAATGTAACAAGCAAAGTCAGACAAGATACCAATATGCCACCCATCACCATGAGTGATTTCGGCCCAAAATCGATGCCTCTGACTATTAACCTGTCGAATGGGGCAAAAGCCAGTTCACCCAGCAGCACTACATCGGTGTCGAGGTGAACATCACCGGCATTCCGGGCTATCAGTATTACCCCCAGACTGAACAGTGCCGGAAATACCAGGCCAATAGCGGTATCTTCTTTCACAAGGCCTGTTTTGTTGATGATTTCAACAATAACCACCGTAAGCACCCCGGTTATGGCCGCCAGAAATACCAGAACCGGTGAGGATAAATCCTGTACAATAAAGAAACCAAGTACTATTCCCGGCAAAATTGAATGACTGATGGCATCGCTGATCATGGCCATTTTCCTAAGTACAAGAAAAGTACCGGGGATGGCGCAGGCAACGGCCACCACAACAGCAATTGCCTGAATTTCTATCTGGGCTGAAGTCATCTAGTTGGTATTTAAATCTTTGTACATTTTATTCCCGGTCTCAAATCCTGCCGGCGTTAGTTTCCAGGTGTTTTTGTCATAGGTAATTAATCCTTTTGATTCCATTTCCCGAAGCCGTTTTTTACTGAATCCCTGAATATTGGTGAGAATGTTAACGGAATGCGGATGGCTGAAATCAGGATGTGCTGACGCCGTTTCAAACATCAGAACCAATATTTTATTGATCCTCAGGTTCTTACGATTTCTCCATTGCCTTATCGTCCTGAAAAGTAATCCCCGGTTGGGAGCGAAAATAAATGAAACCAGTACGATGAAAACAGCAACCAATACGATTACCGGTCCGGTTGATATCCTAGCGATAGAAGCGCTCACCGCTGTTCCGGCCAAACCTGCGAACGCACCGAATAAGGATGCGAGTACGACCATAACTTCCAGCCTATTGGTCCATTGCCTCGCAGCCGCAGCAGGCGACAGCAGCATGGCACTCATCAGTACAACACCTACTGTTTGCAGTCCCAATACTATGGCTACAACAATCAGCGAAGTAAGCAGTGAGTCCAGCAATTTGATGTTGAAACCCTGGGATTTCGTATATTGTGCATCGAATGTCAGGATCTTAAATTCTTTCCAGAACAGCAGCATAAAAAGCAGTGTAACCGAACCCACAATCCCCATGAGATAAACGTCCTTTACCATGAGAGTGGCGGCCTGTCCAAATAGAAAACTGTCAAGACCTGCCTGGTTGGCATTGGGTTTTTTCTGAATTAGGGTAAGCAACAGCATCCCGAATCCGAAAAACACCGAAAGCACTATTCCCAGCGCTGTATCGGATTTCAGGTGGGTCCGGGAGGTTATTCCCGAAATGAACAGCGAACCTGCAAAACCGCTTACCACAGCTCCTGTAAAAAGCACAAGCGGATCTTTCAATCCGGTTAACATAAAGGCAATTACTATACCAGGCAAAGCGGCATGAGAAATGGCATCGCCCAGCAGGCTTTGTTTTCTTAAAACGGCAAAACTGCCCAGCATACCGCACACGATGCCCATCATTGCGGTACCCAGACTTATGGTTCGGAGGGTATAGTCATGTCGTAACAGTTCGAAGTAATCCTGTACACCCATTTGTGTTAGTTTTGAATACTTACCTTGTAATTTATGCCATAGGTTTTGGTAAGATTATCATCGTTAAAAATATCCTTAACCGGTCCGGTTGCCACTTTTTTAACATTCAGAAAGGTGACCCAGTCGAAATACTCAGGCACCGTTTGCAGGTCGTGATGTACCACAACCAGTGTTTTTCCTGATCTTCGAAGCTCTTTCAGGATGTTGATAATGGCTATTTCGGTTGTGGCATCTACGCCCTGAAAGGGCTCATCCATAAAATAAACCAGTGCATTCTGCACCAGTGCACGGGCAAGGAAAATGCGTTGCTGCTGGCCCCCTGAAAGCTGGCTGATCTGCCGGTTACGGTATTCGAGCATTCCCACCTTGTCGAGGGCTTCAAGCGAGGCTTTCTTTTCCTTGTACCCGGGCCGTTTCACCCAGCCCAGATTGCCATAAGTTCCCATCATCACCACATCGAGACCGGTTGTGGGGAAATCCCAGTCAACACTTCCCTTCTGGGGGACATAGGCCACCATTGACCGGTTTTTGCGGTATGACTTGCCATAAATGGCAATATTCCCGGCCACCGGTTTGACGATATTCAGAATGGCCTTTATCAGCGTTGATTTTCCTGCGCCGTTCGGTCCCACAATGGCCATCAGTATACCTTCCGGGACTTCAAGATCGATATCCCAAAGAACCGGTTTATATTTATAGGCTACCGTGAGGTCATCCACCCGTACTGCAATTTTTTTCTCCATGGATTAATCCTTTAATGCCTGAACAATTGTATTCACATTGTACATGAACATGCCCGGATAGGTGCCTTCATTTGTCCCCGGATTCCCGAGTGCGTCGGAAAACAGCGAACCGCCGATCTGTACATCAAATCCCTTGCTTCTTACGGCTTCCTGCAAGGCTTCGATATTCCTCCTGGGAACCGAAGTTTCTACAAATATGGCTTTGATCTTACGTTCCACGATCATGCCGGCAAGATTTTGTACGTCCTGCACGCCGGCCTCTGCAACGGTGCTGATTCCCTGCAGACCCAACACCTCGAAATCATACGCCTTGCCAAAATAGTTGAATGCATCATGTGCAGTGATCAGTACCCGTTTTTCAACAGGCAGCTCATTAATTCTTTCCAACACCAGCCTTTCTGTCGAATCGAGTTTTGCTATATACTTCATAACATTGGCCTGGTAGATTTGTTTATTTGCCGGATCAATGCTGCTTAGTTTATTGGCGGCAAATATCGAGGCAGTTTTCCAGCAGGAGATACTGAACCAGATATGCGGATCGTAATTCGAGGCAAAATTTGAGGAGGCAATGAGCAGGTCCCTGCCGAGGGTATCTGTCAACGGTACAACTTCGATTCCCTGCTTTTTCATGTTTTCCAGTACATCCTGCATTTTTCCTTCGAGATGCAGCCCGTTATAAAATATAATATCTGCATTGTAAAGTTTATTCACATCTCCTTCACTGGCTTTAAAGAGATGGGGATCTACTCCTGCGCCCATCAATCCGTTTACGACCAGGGCATTACCGCCGATGACCCCTATCATTTCAGTGATCAGGGAGGTTGTGGTAACAACACGCAGACCTTCGGACCTGTTTTTTGCAGTATTATCAGTTTTGCACGCCAGTATCATAACTGCAAGTATCAGGTAATAAGTAATTTTTGCCTTCATTGTTATTTAATTTACAGGATTTAATAAATATTATCGGGGAAGCCGGTAGCTGAATCCGCAACCCGCAAAATTGTCAGATGCTGTCTCATTCAGGCCCAGGCCTCCGGAAATATCCAGCTGGAGGACCGGTGTAAGAAGGAAGGTAAATCCGCCATCCAAGGTATGTGAAGCATTGCCATCTTCCGGCAGAAGTCCGAAAATTTCTGCAAAAAAGCCCAGCCTGGGTGTTATTCCGATTCCCAGTACGGCAGAATAGTAATAGGATGGTACCGCGAATTCTCCGTTCCATTCCACGCCCAGGTTGTAGCCCAGTGAAAATAAACGCGACAGGGTATGGGAAAATGAAAATCGCATATCCGCATAACTATGGGAGGGCTTAAAATCCTTGCCGGCAATAAAGGGTAATCCAAGTCCGGCCAGGAATGCCATTTCGGGCAGCAATCCTTTTTCACGGATTATTTGCAGTTTAAACCCGGCATAGAGCGGCCCGAATCCATGGTGTGTCGTAAGAGAATCACCTGTTTTGCTGATGGTTTTTTCACCAAGATATTCCAATCCGATGCGGATCTCAGCATTATCCAGCAGGCCGTATCTCAGCAGTGTGCTATTATAGGCATATTCCCTGTATTTGAACCGGTCGGTTTCCATAAATTCAGTAACAAAGCCCGATTCAACCTGAAGTGTTCTTACTGGTACTACAGAGGAAGATTCTGTCTGGTCGGGCCTGTCGGTTATCAATTCAGGTGCCGTATCCTGTGCATTGACATTTGATACAGCAACAAGAAACATCACCGGTATCAGAAAACATTTCATAATTCTGTGGAATTTTCAGTTATTTGCTGAACATAGATAAGATTGGCAAATTCGTTGTTCAGCAACAGTCTTTTATTGTGCGTGCGTATTTCGGTCATCCTGATCTTTTCATACTGGTTTTCAATTACCAGCAAGGTTCCAAGTTTAATGTCATTGTTGTTGCAGAATTCAAAGAATTCCTTATCCGAGCTGAGTAAACCGGTAATCTGCCAGGATTGGCCTTTTTCGGCGGTTGAGAGAATTCGTTGTCCGGCAGGGAGCATAATACTACCTTTTGCATCGGGTATAGGTTCGCCGTGGGGGTCAAATTCCGGATAGCCGAGAAAAGCACTGATCTTGTCCGTCAGGAAGTCGGAGGTCTGGTGTTCCAGTAATTCTGCCTCCCTGTGTATCTCGTGAAGGTTGAGATTGAATATTTCAAACAGAAAGGCTTCCCACAGACGGTGCTTCCGGATCACATGAAGGGCCATCATTTTTCCGTCTTCTGTCAGCCTGAGCTTGTGGTACTTTTCATAATGGAGCAGATTTCTCCCGGAGAGTTTACGTGACATGTCCGTAGCTGCCGCACTGGTTATTCCCAATGCTTTGGCAATTGTTCCGGGGCGCGTGTCAAGTGCCCTGTTCTGTTCAAACTGATAAACTACCTTGACAAAGTTTTCGATGGATGCCGACATGGTATTATGTATATTAAAATTATATTTTAAGTATACTTAAAATATAAACAAGGATTGCATAAAAAAGTTCAAATACAAATTCTGATTAAAAAATCTGATTTAGGATTGGATTTAAAGCCCAATTGAACTAAATTTAGACTATCAGTGCCCGGTTCTTTGCTTATCACAACCTTAAACCAACCTGCATGATCATGCTTCAGGAGATTAAACCATTATCCGTGGAAAGTCCCTGTTATTACCTGGGATTGGATATCGGTTCCGTATCCCTGAATACGGTTATTACCGATCAGGCATTCAGGGTAATTGATAATTACTACGATTTTATTTATGGCAAGCCCTTTCATACGCTGTTGAACAGGTTAACAGAGCTGCTTGCAAAATTTCCTGCCGGGTCAATCCGTGTGACCGGCATTACGGGATCAGGCGGCAAAGTTGCGCAGGAGATCATTGGCGGAAATTTCGTGAATGAGATCATTGCACAGGCAACTGCAGTAGGGAGAATTTATCCGCAGACCCGGACCATAATTGAGATCGGCGGCGAGGACTCCAAGCTCATTTTGCTTGAAAAAGAGTCCGGTGCCGATTGTCCCAGGCTTACCGACTTTGAGATGAACAGCATTTGTGCTGCCGGAACGGGATCTTTCCTTGATCAGCAGGCCAGGCGCATTGGTGTAACAATTGAAAAGGAATTTGGGGAGATGGCTTTGCGCAGTGTTGATCCTCCGAGGATTGCAGGACGATGCAGCGTATTTGCCAAGAGTGATATGATACATCATCAGCAAATCGCTACCCCACTGCACGATATTGTGGCAGGACTTTGTTTTGCGCTGGCCCGTAATTTCAGGAGCACCATCGCCCGGAGCAAGGAGATCAAAAAACCGGTTGTGTTTTCAGGCGGGGTGGCCGCAAATGCAGGGATGATCAGGGCCTTCCGTGAAACCCTTTCACTTCGCGACGGCGAGCTGATCATTCCGGAATACTATGCCTCAATGGGTGCCATCGGTGCAATCATGCATACCTGTTCTTTGTCGCAATGCCCTGTTGCATTCAAGGGATTAGATGGTCTTAACGATCACCTGAACAGGGGAGGGAGTATGGTGGCCGGATTGCCTCCTTTGAAGGAATCAAATGCCCTGATCCGGAAAACCTCTGATTTCAGGTTTAACGGACAAAGCAGGTTGCCGGTTTACCTGGGATTGGATATTGGTTCCCTGAGTACCAATCTTGTGCTTATTACGGAAGACCACCGGATAGTTGCCCGCAGGTACCTTCCTACAGCCGGCAAGCCGCTCGAAGCAATTCAAAAGGGACTTAAGGAAATTTATGATGAAGTCGGAGACCGTGTGCTGGTCATGGGTGCCGGCACCACCGGATCGGGCCGTTACCTTACGGGCGATTTCATCGGCGCCGATGTGATCGTGAACGAGATCAACGCGCAGGCAACTGCCGCCATTGACCATGATCCTGCAGTGGATACCATCTTTGAGATCGGGGGACAGGATTCAAAATATATCCGGATAAAAAATGGTGTGGTCGTGGACTTTGAAATGAACAAAGTATGCGCGGCAGGTACAGGTTCTTTTCTCGAAGAGCAGGCTGAAAAACTGAATATCAATATTGTGGATCAGTTCGGGAAACTCGCTCTGGGCTGCAATTGCCCGGTTAAACTCGGCGACCGGTGCACCGTTTTCATGGAATCGGATTTGAATTCATTCCTGCAGAAAGGTGTAAAGGTGGACAAACTGGTGGGTGGACTGGCTTACTCCATTGTCAGCAACTACCTGCAAAAGGTAGTAGGAGAGCGGAAACCCGGTAAGAATATCTTTTTTCAGGGGGGAGTGGCCAATAACAAAAGCGTGGTGGCAGCATTTGAACAGGTGCTGGGAACACGCATTACCATCCCGCCTCATTTTGATGTTACAGGTGCTATTGGCGCTGCCATAAGGGCCAGGCAATACATTAACGGCGGAGTTACAAGCCGGTTTAAAGGATTCAACATGCGGAATGCATCCTATTCCATGGGTTGTTTTGTTTGCCAGGGATGCACAAACCACTGTGAAATCAGAAAAGTCACTGTTGCCGGAGAAAAGAAAGCATTGTATTATGGTGGCCGTTGTGAAAAATATGAAACAAGTGACCGTAAGAGAATTCCCAACAACATTCCCAATCTTTTCACCAAAAGACTGGAGTTGCTGATGAAAGGATACGAGCCCCGGAAAATTACGGGGCCGGTTACTATTGGCATTCCCCGTGCATTAATGGTATTTTTCCAGCAGTTCCCATTCTGGAAAACCTTTTTTGAAGATCTTGGTTTCCCGGTGGTTATCTCCCGGGAGACTGATAAAATGCTCGTAACAAGGTCGCTTGAGACCATTACCACCGAAACCTGCCTGCCTGTTGAACTTATGCACGGGCATGTCGTGGATCTCCTGGAACAGGGTGTTGACTACGTATTCCTGCCTTTCATCGTGGATGCAAGGACAAAGCCCGGCAATCCAACCACCAATTGCAACTGTCCGTGGGTGCAAAGCCATCCGTTTATGGTGAAGGCTGCCCTGCGGTCGCGGGATTGTGAAATGAAATTACTGACACCTGTACTGCATTTCCGGTATTTCAACACTACCCTGAAGCAGGAACTGGGTGACTTCTTCCATGAAAAATTCGGGTTGCCGGTGAAAAAGATCCGGAATGCTATCCTGAAGGCGGATAAGGCACAGGTGGCCTTTGAATCGGAGCTGGTGGAATTCGGAAAGCAGGTATTGGGTGATATTCCCCCGGGTTGCCGGCCGGTGGTAATGCTGGGCAGACCCTACAATACCTCCGACCCTTTCCTGAACCTTGGGCTGGTGGAGAAACTTATCGGGCATAATATCATGCCCATTCCGCTCGATTTTCTTGATCTCCCTGTCATGGATGTATTCGGTAGTTACCGGAGCATGTATTGGCCCAACGGGCAAAAGATACTGGCAGCGGCCCGGCTTGTTGCATTGGATAAAAGGCTTCATGCCGTTTATATGAGCAATTTCAGGTGCGGTCCCGATTCCTTCCTCATGCACTATGTGGATGAGGAAATGAAAGGAAAGCCCTGCCTGCATCTCGAGATTGACGAGCATTCTGCAGATGCCGGGATGATCACAAGAATTGAAGCTTTCCTGGACAGTCTGCATGGAGCAGACGCTTCTGAGGCGGGAATTGAAAAAATCTACCGCCCCCGCCCCGGTCCTCCCTCGCCCCTCAAGGGCCGGGTTCTGTATTTTCCCTACATGAATGATAATGCGCATGCCATTGCCGCAGCTGCCAGGAGCTGCGGTATACAGTCGGAAGTATTGCCTATGCAGGATGAAAGGGACCTTGCCCTGGGCAGGCAAGTTACCTCATCCCGGGAATGTTTCCCCATGATCTGCACCACCGGGAGTTTCCTGAAAAAGTTGATGCAACCCGGCATTGATCCTTCCTGTGTCAGCTTCTTCATGCCTGATCATAACGGGCCCTGCCGTTTTGGACAGTATAACCATCTGCAGCGTATTATATTTGATAAACAGGGATTTGAGAAGGCAGAAATCGTGTCCCCCTCCAACGAATCATCCTATGCGGATATTGCAGGTAAGGATGCCCCCAGATTCAGGTTTAACGCCTGGAAGGGTTTTGTGGCCGTTGACTTCCTGCGCAAATTGAAGCAGGAAATAAAGCCTTATGAATTGCATCCGGGTGATACGGAAACGGTCTATCAACATGCTTTAAACAGGGTCATTGCCTGCATTGAAAAGGGAGCCCATGGTCTTCATGCTGTACTGCGGGAAATAACGGCCGATTTCACCGGCATTCCAGTTGACAAAAAAAACCGGAAACCTGTTGTGGCTGTTGTTGGTGAGATATTCATGCGCGACAATGCATTTTGCAACGGGGGACTGATACGCAGGCTTGAGGAACAGGGTGTTGAAACGCTGATCGCTCCGTTTTCGGAGTGGCTTACCTATTCCACTTACCGGTACACGCGTGACAGCATCAGGAAACGCGACATGAAAGGATATCTTAAATCAAGGATCCAGGGGTTTGCCCAGCACCTCTCGGAAACGTATTTGCTTCGGGATGTAATTCAGAAAACCGACCATATGAAGAATGTGCCCCTGAATACCATCCTGGGTTTATGCAATACGTATGTTCACCGGGATTATGACGGAGACCCCCCCATTGCCATGGGGACATCGGTATACCTGGCATCACACGGAGTTTCAGGAATAGCGGCCATCCTGCCGTTCACCTGTATGCCGGGCACACTGATAGCTGCCGTAAGCGATTCATTCCGCAAAGACCATAACAATCTGCCCTGGATAAACATTGCCTATGACGGTCAGGATACCATTTCCCTTGATACACGTTTACAGGCATTTGTATTCCAGGTAAAGGAATATGCCGGTACACCCGCACAAGAGGGATAAAAGCAGTATGCTGTTTCATAATATTTTTTAACTTTAAGCGATATCTTTTCAAATAATTTCAAATACATACGTTTACATGAATTCCTTCAAAAATTTACTTTTCCTGGTCCTTGCATTGGGATTATTTCAAGGATGCACCCCTGAAAAATACAGGTTTGATGAAGTCAGCATTATTTTCGACACCGATTTCGGACCCGACTATGATGATGTTGGTGCGCTGGCATTTTTGCATGCCATGGCCGACAGCGGCAAGGCAGAAATACTTGCCACCATTTCGTGTAATCAGCACGAACTGGTTGGACCCGGTATTGATGTGCTGAATACATGGTTCGGAAGATCCGGCTTGCCCATAGGGGCCCCGAAAGCGCAGGCTGTAAACCTGGGATCATGGCAGCACTGGCTTGATACACTGGATGCAAAATACCCGCACCGGGTCAGGTCCACCTCCGAACTGCCGGATGCGGTGGATGTTTACCGGAAGACACTTTATGCACAACCCGATACAAGCGTTACGATAGTTACCGTCGGATTCCTTACAAATCTTGCGGATCTGTTGCGCTCCGGGCCCGACAGCATTTGTCCCCTGACAGGTGCAGATCTTGTGTCACTGAAAGTGAAAAGGCTGGTGGCCATGGCAGGCAAATTTCCGGATGGCAGGGAATTCAACGTACATATGGATTCGCTTGCTTCAAAACATGTTTTTGAAAACTGGCCAACTCCCGTAATTTTCACCGGTTTCGAGATTGGCTGGGAAATCCGTACGGGATTACGCCTGATCCGGATGAGTATGGATAATAATCCTGTTAAGGATGTTTTTCAATACAGCATTCCCCTGGCTGCCGAGGATAGTCTGGGACGCATGAGCTGGGACGAAACCGCAGTATTAATAGCTGTTTATGGCACAAAGGGATTTTTTACAACCGTACCCGGAAGGATAACAGTGAATTCCGACGGCAGCAATGGCTGGATCAACGACCCGCAGGGAAAGCATGTCTATGTGGTGCAGGAAATGCCTGTTGATCAGATGAGCCGGTTCATTGAGGACAGGATGATGCATATCCCTGTAAAAACGCAATAATAAACCAACTTACATGAACAAAAGTCTGATCATTGTCCTGTCATGCGTTCTTCTCGGCCTTTCCGCGTGCAAAAAGGACAACAGTGAATACCGGACGATAACCCCGGAGGTCCTGAAAGATAAGATAGCCGGAGGCTGGGCCGGCAAAATGATTGGCGTTACCTATGGTGCCCCGACCGAATTCCGGGCACAGGGAACCATGTATATGGATACGATCCGCTGGGTCCCTGCGGATATAAAGGGAAGCATCTGGCAGGATGATCTCTATGTTCAGCTTACCTTTCTCATGGCCATGGATCAGTATGGTGTGGATGCCCCGGCGAAAAAATTCCAGGAAATGCTGGCCAGGGCCGGTTATCCATTGTGGCATGCCAATGTGCAGGCGCGCAAGAATTATTACGACAGCATTTTCCCTCCTGAATCAGGAAGACCCGAATATAATTTTCATGCCGATGATATCGATTTTCAGATCGAATCGGATTATATCGGGTTCATGTGCCCGGGACTGCACAGGCAGGCCTTTGATCTTTGCGACAAAATAGGCCACATTATGAATTACGGTGACGGGCTGTATGGTGGTATATTTATTGCCGCACTGTATTCCGAGGCTTTTTTCAGGAGTGACATCCCTGCAATCATTGAAAATGCCCTGAAAACAATTCCTGCCGAAAGTGATTACGCGAAAATTGTGCGGGATGTGGTCCTCCTGCACAATCAGTATCCTACCGACTGGATGTTGGCCTGGCATGAGCTCGAAACGAAATGGGGCGATGTGGATATCTGCGGTGCCGGCGGCACCTTCAATATCGACGCCAAACTGAACGGGGCCTATATTGTGATGGGGTTATTGTATGGTGAGGGAGATCCATTAAAAACCCTGGAAATATCAACCCGCTGCGGGCAGGATTCCGACTGCAATCCCTCCAATGCCATGGCTGTGCTCGGAGTTATCCGCGGTTTCAGCAACCTTCCGGATGATATGAAAAGCGGAATAACCGCCATCGGGGATTCAACCTTCATCAATACGAATTATACCTTCAACAAAGCTGTGGAAAGCACTTTTGCCTATGCGTTGGATTTCATCCGGAAGGCAGGCGGGGAGGCAGATGACAGCAGGATACGGATAAAGATACAGGCTCCGGTTGCTCCGCTGCCCGAAGAGTCTTTTCCCGATCTGGTATTCAGCCACCGCGTATCGGTATTCGATGCCGGTGCATGGAAATTTAAAGGAAACTGGCAGACCTTCCTGGTGACACCCTGGGAACAAAAGGAACAAAAACCGCAATCCAGGTTTGCAGGAAAGGCAGGCGATGAACTTGAACTGGCATTCACCGGCACCGGCATAACCCTGATGGGTAACTGGGTAAGGAATGGTGGAAAGGCGGACGTGTATATCGATGGAAAACTCCACAGCACTATTGATTCCTATTTTTTCTACGGCAATCAGGAACACTACGATATAAACCTCTGGCATGTATTAAATCTTCAGCCCGGCGATCATGTTGTCAGGCTGGCTGTAAGGGGCGAAAAGCGTCCGGAATCTTCCGGCACCGGGGTTTATGTCTCGGAAGCACTGGTTTTTAAAACGGAACCTAAAAAAAGTGATGCTTATAAGTTCTCATTTGAACGGTAGCCGGTTGCATACTATTTTCAACTTTCAATTTAATTCGCACTGAAATGAAAAATTTAATCAAGGCCGGGATTGTAATAACATCCCTTTTATTGGTTTTTATTGTACTGAACGGTTCCTGTACGGGAAAATCCGGAGAACAGGGCAGTGCTGCGGTTTCCGAACAGCAGACAACACCGGCTGATACAGCCCGGCGGGATATTTTTAACGGAAAGGACCTCACCGGCTGGAAGCATGTGGGAGACGGTTTTATGACAGTAGAGAACGGGATCATCCGGACACACGGGGGTATGGGATTGCTTTACTGGACGGAAGGAAAGCTCGGGAACTGCGATATTCATGTGGAATGGAGAATGGAGAAAGAAAACAGCAATTCCGGGGTGTTCACGCGTATCCCCATCGAACCCAGGGAAGCCTGGATGCCTGTATTCTACGGCCATGAAATTCAGGTTGACAACCATCCCGAACTTTCCGATGAAGATGAGTACCATTCAACCGGGATGATATATGCCCTGACAAAACCCCTGGCCATTGCCTGGAAACCCGGACCGGAATGGAATACCTTTGATATTACGCTCGACGGCCCTCGCACCGTTGTTTACCTCAACGGAGTCAAGGTCACGGACTATGCCGAAGGAGACCCGATACCGGAACGCAAATTTGATTTTGAACCTTTCCCTGGTACCAGACCCGATTCAGGGTATTTTGGCCTGCAGAACCATGGCGAGCACGATGTGGTATTTTACCGGAAAGTTGCGGTGAAACCGCTGGTTAAATAGCGGCATTCAACATACAATGTGAGCAATTCAAACCGGGTGCTGACAGCTATTTTCCGGTTGCAATATTAAAAGGGGTAGCAAAAGCTACTCCTTTTTTTTATCTTTAGGGTTCATTTAAAGTGAAATCACGGTTACATGGAGATCTACCTGCAAATAGCCATTCTGGTGCTTGTTTTGATTGTTCTGATTTTTCAGTTTCGCACCAAACCCGGCAAAATGTCCGAAGAACTTACGGTCCGGCTTGATCAGCTGGAAAGGAACACCAACCGGATTGATGCTGCTGTAAGGGAGGAAGTGAAGACTAACAGGCAGGAACAGACAAATACTCTTACCACCTTTCAGACTTCCCTGATGGAAGTTCTTAATATCATATCAAAAACACAGCTCGATCAGCTGAAAGCCATAACGGATTCGAACCGTGAGGAACTTACCCGCAACCTGAAAGATTTCCAGATGTCCTTTGACAGGAGCGTGGAATCATTCAACAACACACAAAAGGAGAAATTCGGGCAACTCGAGGCCAGGCAGAATGAGCTGATCCGGAACACAGAGAAAAAACTGGAGCAGATGCGTGAAACCGTGGATGAAAAACTGCAAAAAACTTTGAATGAGCGACTTGGGCAATCATTTGAACTCGTCAGCAAGCAATTGGAAAGTGTGCAAAAAGGCCTGGGTGAAATGCAGATCCTTGCCCAGGATGTAGGAGGACTGAAAAAGGTGCTGAGCAATGTGAAAATGCGGGGTGGTTTGGGTGAAGTGCGCCTGGAGATGCTATTGGAACAGTTGCTGGCTCCGGAACAATATGAATCCAATGTAAAAACAAAGCAGGGCTCTTCGGATGTGGTGGAATTTGCCATTAAGCTGCCCGGCAGGGATGAGGAAAAGGGCGTGGTGTACCTTCCGGTGGATGCCAAATTTCCGCAGGAAGCCTACCATCATCTCGTGGAAGCCTATGACGCCGGAGATCCCGATGCCATTGAAACTGCCTCGAAGAACCTGGAGATTGTGATCAGAAAAATGGCAAGGGATATCCGGGAAAAATATATCGATCCTCCCAACACAACCGAATTCGGTATCATGTTCCTTCCCTTTGAAGGATTGTATGCCGAGGTGATCCGGCGCACCGACCTGATGGAACAGATGCAGCGTGAGTTCAGGATCGTGGTGACAGGTCCGACCACCCTTGCTGCCATATTGAACAGTCTGCAAATGGGCTTTAAGACACTGGCGATCCAGAAACGCAGCAGTGAGGTATGGCGGGTGCTTGGCGCCATTAAAACCGAATTCGGCAAGTTTGGCGGCCTGCTCGAAAAGGCACAGAAAAACCTGCATACTGCAACCGATCAACTGGATGAACTGGTTGGAAAACGTACCAAGGCCATCCAGCGTCGTCTGCGCGATGTGGAATCGCTTCCACAGGGTGAGGCAGCACATTATCTGCCCGAAATACCGGGAGAGGACAATGGGGAAGAAGATGAACAACAGGCAAATACCTGATTTCAGACACTATTACAATTAAACGCAGCAGCAATATGAACTTCATCAGGCAGGAATTCCTGGAAGCCAAAGCGATACTGGAAAGCTTCCTGGCCAATGATTCCAACTTTGAAACAATTGAACGGGCAGGAAATGTGATGACAGAAGCACTCCGAAACGGACATAAGCTGATATCCTGCGGCAACGGGGGTTCCATGAGCGATGCCATGCATTTCGCCGAAGAGCTGTCGGGACAATTCCGGGGCCGACGCAAGGCACTGGCTGCCATCTCAATTTCCGACCCGTCGCACATCACCTGTGCAGCCAATGATTTTGGATTTGACCATATATTTTCACGGTTCATAGAGGCTGTTGGACAGGAGGGTGATGTTTTGCTTGCCATCAGCACAAGCGGCAATTCCGCGAATGTTGTCAACGCCGCCGAAGCTGCAAGGTTAAAAGGCATGAAGATCGTTGGTCTTACGGGGAAAGACGGGGGGAAGCTGGCAACCTTAAGCGACATCGAAATCCGGGCGCCCTATTCGACCTATTCCGACCGGACACAGGAAATCCATATCAAAATAATTCATTCACTCATTCATTACATCGAATCAAAGATTTAAGAACCGGTTGGCTTACCAGGGGATGAATATATGAAGGGGATGATGTCCTATTGCCGAATGGTTATCGTCCTTCATCTGATTGTTTTCTGTAACTGTAACCTACAGGCACAGCAAAACAATACGCTCTTTTTTATGCATTCCCTGCCCGAGGCAAACTTCCTCAATCCTGCCGTGCAGGCCCGGTGCCCGGTTTTTATAGGATTGCCGCTGGTATCTTCGTTGCACCTGAATGCGGCCAGCAGCGGATTCACCGGTAGTCAATTTACCGATTTCGAGAATGGCGAATTTGTACGCGATCAAAGCTTTGATCCCTCGGGTACCAACCGGATGAATTTCCTGTTGTGGGAGGTGCATGCGGTTATACTGGCAGCAGGAATCCGCCGGAATGACTATTACTACACCTTTTCCGTAATGGAAAAAGACAACGCGGCGTTGTTGTATACCCGCGACCTGGCGATCTTTTCCATTGACGGCAGCGGACCATTTGCGGGACGACCGGTAAACCTGAGGGGCACCGGGGGTATGTTCAACCATTACCGCGAATATGCCCTGGGGATCTCCCGGGTTGTTTCAGGCAGCCTGACCCTGGGATTTAAGGCCAAACTGCTTTTTGGTAAATTCAACGTTGAAACAACCGGCAACCATTTTGATATGGATATTGACATGAATAGCCGCGATATAGTATTCAATGTTGATGCAGGTTACAACAGTTCCTTACCGTCTTCCCTGAGAATGGAGAGTGATGGGGATTACCGGTTCTATCAACGGTATGATGCTTCGGTGCCGGGTTACCTGATGAATGGCGGAAATCCCGGCCTTGCCGTGGATGTGGGATTCATTTACAACTACAGCGACCGGCTTGCTTTCTCGGGCAGCCTGCTCGACCTGGGCTTTATCACATACAGAAGCAACCTGACCAATTTTTCTTTGGACGGGGAATATCTCTACAGCGGTCCGTTCGGAAGCGGGACCAGGGATGACCGTTACCTGTGGGATGTGTTCGACGAGCTCAATGACAACATGAACGAGGAACTCACCTATGATGTATATACCCATTTCCTGGATCCAAAGCTATACCTGGGGGCTTCATACCGGTATAACCACCGGTATGATATTAACCTGCTTTGGTATAACCGGTTACTGCCCGGTAAGCTGCAGACCGGAGTAACCGTGTCGGTACTGGCTCATCCGAGGCCATCGCTCGAGACCAGTATAAGCTGGTCGTACATGAATCACAGTTTTCTAAACCTCGGCATGGGATTGGGTTATGTGAAAGATCCTTTGCAAATTTATCTGGTCAGTGATAATATTCCCGGTCTGATATTGCCCATGAGAACAAAAAATGTTAATTTAAGGCTCGGAATCAATCTCAATCTCGGCTGCCGTAAAGTACTTGATATTAATGATTGCGGTTGCGCCTGGCTAAGGGATGCAGAGAAGCAAAGGGCAAGAAAAGAGGAGTTTACAAGAGGCAAAAAAAGATAAAGGCAATTAATAATTTACTCCTATGCTTGTTAAAACGTTCGGCGGTGCTGTTTACGGCGTCAATGCCGCTATTATTACTATGGAGGTAAACATAATCCAGGGTGCGAGTTTTTACCTGGTAGGCTTACCCGATAATGCCGTTAAGGAAAGTCAGTTCCGGATTGAATCAACTTTTAAATCAAACAGTTACAGGATGCCGGGCAGGCGCATCATTGTGAATATGGCCCCGGCCGATCTGAAAAAGGAAGGTTCGTCATACGACCTTCCCCTTGCCCTTGGCATACTGGCAGCCAGTGGTCAGATCCTTTGTCCGGAACTTGACAGGTACCTGATCATGGGAGAGTTATCACTCGACGGTGGTGTGAAGGCCATCAGGGGTGTTTTGCCCATAGCCATTGAGGCACGGAAGGAAGGATTTAAGGGATTCATTTTACCCGTTAACAATGCGCGTGAGGCAGCCGTTGTAAGCAACCTCGATGTAATCGGGGTGGAGAGTTTTCACCAGGCGGTGGAATTTCTTACCGGCAGGCTGAAAATTGAACCTACCCTGGTAGATACCCGGAATGAGTTTCTCAGCAACATCAACGATTATGATGTGGATTTTTTTGATGTTAAAGGACAGGAAAATGTGAAACGTGCACTGGAGATCGCAGCCAGCGGCTCCCATAATATATTGATGATCGGTCCCCCGGGATCGGGAAAGACAATGCTTGCGAAACGGCTGTCGACAATCCTGCCTCCCCTGTCACTTAACGAAGCCCTGGAAACGACTAAAATTCATTCCGTTGCCGGCAAGATCGGAAAGGATGCTTCCCTGATGACATGCAGGCCATTCCGCTCTCCGCACCATACCATTTCTGATGTGGCCCTTGTCGGCGGCGGTTCCTATCCGCAACCGGGAGAGATCAGCCTGGCCCATAACGGGGTGCTCTTCCTCGATGAATTACCGGAATTCAAGCGTTCGGTGCTTGAAGTAATGCGTCAGCCGCTGGAAGACCGTAACATTACCATTTCCCGGTCGAAGTTTTCAATCAATTACCCGGCAAGTTTTATGCTTGTGGCCAGCATGAATCCCTGTCCCTGTGGATTTTACAATCATCCCGAAAAGGACTGTGTCTGCTCATCGGGTGTTGTGCAGAAATACCTGAACCGTATTTCGGGACCGCTGCTCGACCGGATCGATATTCATATCGAGGTGGTCCCGGTACCCTTTGATAAACTGTCGGAGCTGAGGCCCGCAGAATCCAGCGAAGATGTGCGGTACCGGGTGATAAAGGCGAGAAAGATCCAGCACGAACGATACAGGGACCACGAAGGGATCCATTGCAATGCCCAGCTCACTCCTGCTCTGATGCGGGAGCATTGCCAGATCACTAATGAAGGAAACCAGTTGCTGAAAAATGCCATGGAAAAGCTTGGGCTTTCCGCCCGTGCATATGACCGCATCCTGAAAGTATCCAGGACGGTTGCTGATCTTGAGGAAAGTGTGGATATCCAGCCGCAACACCTGGCTGAGGCTATTAATTACAGGAGTTTGGACCGGGAGAATTGGGCGGGGTGAGAAGGAAGTAATGAGTAATGAGTAATGAGTAATGAGTGATGAGTAGGGAGTAAGGAGGAGAAGTAAACGGTGAACGGTGAGCAGTGAATAGTGAAAAACGAAAAACTAAAAGTGAAAAATGGAAAATCATCTGTTGCCCGGAGGGCATACGGTATTGTAGAAATAGGACATCCTGGACCAACATTTTACCCCGGAGGGGTTATGGTATAAAGGCCAGTGAAAAATATACCGTATCCGCTCCGCGGAAAGAATGGATTATCGGCTTGCATTTTGCTACAATACCCTATCCGCTCCGCGGAAAGAAGTGAAAAATTAACAGAGAAAAGTTCTTAAAATCAATCCTTATGATCTTCGCAGCTGCATTCCCTGCCATATGCTTTTTCAAAGGCTTCCCTGCCCTCTGATATGGAAAAGAAGGTGAGGCCGGCAGCCCCGACAGCATCGGCATAGGCAAAGCCTGTGAGCTCATAGATAAGGCTGGATGCGAACAGCACCAGGGACATATATACACAGACCCTGGTACAATTGGCATCAGCGATTATAGGCTCGGAATGCAACTTGTTGCCGATGCTCCTTTTTGCGTTCATAAGCCAGACCATTACAACAATTGAAATCATAGATATTATTATCCCCCAGATCGTTGTTTCGGGCTTATTTTTGTTGATGATATTCAGAACAATACCTGCGACCAGGCCGGCTGCCAACAGATAGAATGCCGTACCGGTTATTTTTAGTGCTGTTATTTCAAACCTGCTTTTCGGGCTGTCCGGGTGTTGTTTGATCCGGATGATCATCATGGCAATGCCAATGCCCGACATTACTTCAATAAAGCTGTCCGCTCCAAAACCAAACAAGCTAAGCGTTTCATCCTCATAACCCAGGACCATGGAAACAATCCCCTCAACAATATTATAAAATATCGTAAAAAGGCTTAGCCGGTATGCCTGCCTGTATAATTTTTGTTCTGTATTTATCATTTCTAACCGGGTATTTCTAATACAATGACAAATATAGTGGTAATGCTGCTGCAACTTTTCTACAAAGATTTTGCGCAAGGGTAACAGATACGAATTTCCTTGCCGGATATATCCATCGTGTTAAAAGTTAACACCCCTGGATTAAATAGTATTGACTTTGCCTTTTTAATTACATAACTTGTATACTATTCCTTCCATTCAATTTTCCTGGTTAAGTAAAATTAAAAAAACAAGCTATGAAAAAAACCTGCCTCATGTTGTCGGTTGCAGTAATTGTAATTGCTGCATGCCAAAAAACACCCGAACCTGCCCCTGTGGATTTGGCAGCTGAAGAAGCTGCTGTTTCCGTCCTATTTGACAAGTTCGACTCGGCTTTTGTTGCACAGGATGCGCAACCCTGGCAACATTCTTAACTGAAGATGCATTATGTTTGGGAACTGATCCGTCAGAATTTATGAGTAAGCAGCAAATCACGGATTTATGGACACAATTGCTGGCTGATTCGGCAGTTGAACTCAATTATATTAGTGAGCGAAGGATAAAAATTGCCGCTGATGGTAATTCGGCAACTGTTGTGGACCAGTATTTGATGCCCGGTATAAGTCCGAAAATACCCTGGCGGAACGCATATCATCTGGTAAAAACAACTGATAACTGGAAGATTGATTTTTTAAATTGTAGTTTTATTCCCGAAAATGAGGATATAACAAAGCTTAATGAGGCATTGGAGTAATATTCATTCACCTCTGGCAAATAATACATCCACTTGAGTATATTTTCTGTACCTGACCTTTAATATCCTTACAATCGTCAGTTTAACTTATCGGTTTTTTATTTATATTTAATTAAGATT
>DATEVU010000073.1:0-13434 GCA_035258345.1 Bacteroidales bacterium | reverse complement strand
TTGTAAAGTATAGATATTCTGCACCTTTTATCTGAAAACTGCAAAGGTGCCCTGAAAGGGCAAAAGCAAAAGAATAGGGCAACGCCCTATTTTACTGATCGTTAATCACCAAAAGCCCTGAAGGGGCGAAAGCAGTTCTTTGCAATCTCAGACATATCTCTCATCATAATTAACCTTTTATGAACATGATCATGGTGTCCGCAAATTTTGACTGGATTTCTTTCTAGTCCTTTACATATTCCTCTTATGTATTCAAAGAGAGAAATTTTTACGGAATGGTCAATGAATGGATGATGGTTTTTTGTGCTAAATGTTATGTGCACATAAACCTTGGATTGCGATTGTGACATAGTAGTTATGCTTTTGCCCTTACAGGGCGGGTGTGTTTCGCGTTTAACGCCAAATAGGGCGTTGCCCTATCCTAATGCTAAAGCCCTTTCAGG
Organism: Bacteroidales bacterium; assembly: GCA_035258345.1. Classification (GTDB taxonomy): domain Bacteria; phylum Bacteroidota; class Bacteroidia; order Bacteroidales; family UBA10428; genus UBA5072. The sequence continues at coordinate 12,991 of DATEVU010000073.1, read as the reverse complement.
GCAAATAAAAGTCATAAAAAGCGAAAGCATTGTACACACTCTAAATTAAGAAATAATTTCCAACACTTAATTCGCATTAATAATGCGATACTACAACTTTAATGTAAGTCTTATATTAAACAGTCTTCCCGTGAGGTAGTTGGGGATAGCGAACATATTGGGAAGGCCTTCCTGGTTGCTGACAGTGCGGACCCACTGGTAGGACGCCTGGTTGTTGAAGCCGAACAGGTTAAACACTTCCAGGCTGCCGTACAGATCCCGGATATATTTGCTCACAAACCGCCGGTTCCCGTTTCTGTCAGTAACAAATGACTTTGACAATCCCAGGTCAATGCGTTTATAGGCTTTCAGATGATAATATTCTTCGGGATTGTCATAATCCGGTGAACTGTAAGGAAGTCTGCTGCCATAATATACATTGGCATGAACCCGGTATGATGGATTATTCGGAAAGTAATCCTGGAAGAATAATCCGAAATTTACCAGCTGATCCGTTTGCCTCGGATAATCGCCGTAATCATCTCCGGTCCTGTCTTCCCTGGTCTTCATAAAGGAAAGGGTAGCCCACGATTCGGCATCTTTGACAAATTCACCATTCAGCTTGAACTCAATGCCTGTAACATACCCCCTGGCGGTATACTGCGGAAGGTATTGTATATCCACATCGTCAATAACATAAGGTACCAGGTTGTCAAGCTTCTTGTAATATAATTCGCCGGTTAGCTTGAAAGGCCGCTCCCACATCGGAAAATCGTAGGATGACCCGAGCACGAAATGAACCGACCGCTGGGCCTTAATATCCTTGTGCAACCTGCCGGAAGGGTCCCGCATTTCCTTGTAGAACGGAGGCTGGTGATACCAGCCTGCTGAAACATGAAAAGATAGCTGGTCACTCCAGGGAGGCAGAATGGTGAGGCGCGTACGGGGACTGATTACCAGTTGCCTGTTGGTACTCAGGTAGTTAAATCGGATACCGCCATTTAGGTAAAATTTAGCAGAACCGGCCGAAAAACCGGCCACATCCTGCAGGTATCCCGAGAAGCGTGTAGCCATTAATTTGTTATGGGCGGTGGCTGAATAATACAACAACAGCTCCTGATCGGAAAAAGGAACGGAATAACCGGCCGAGTCCACCATTTCCCATTCGTGCAGCTTATCGTTAAAATTCTCGGTTTGTAAGGTTAATCCCCAGTTCAGGCTATTCTGGTTGCCGGTATGGGATCCTTTATGGGAAAGATTAAATATGACGGCATCGATATAATTGCGTGCATGGATAAGGTTTCCGCCGTAGCCCAGGTTTAGGATACTATCATCGGCTGTTTCTGATCCTGTTGTATTGTCCAGTAAATCAATACGATACAGTCCAAGGATGTCATAGGTGATCGCTTCGGAGGTACTGAATCCCGATGTGGTGAGTTTCAGGGATAGCTTGTCCGAGGGTCTGAAATCAAGGGTAAGTGCTCCCAGATAGGTACTGAAACGGTCTATTTCCTGCCCTTCATAGAATACCGTAAAGTTCAAAGCCTGCTGGTAGGTCCCGAAGGCAGTCTGCCTGGATTGCGGAATTACCTGGTAATAATTCCTGGCAGCGTTACCAAGGAAACTGATCTCCAGGTTGTCCGAAAGATCAAAGGTAAGAAAGGTCTGCAGGTCGAAGAACCTGGGTTTATAATCACCTTTGGTTTGCAGCGTGTTCAGGAGATACTGGTTGGTTTTGTAACGGACTCCGGTTATGTGGGTAAAACGGTTGTCCGTAGATGCTCCCTCGAGGTGGGCTGAACCGCCTAGTAAACCAACAGTGGCGCTTGCCGCATAACCGGCAGGTCGTTTGTAGCGGATATCCAGCACCGACGACATTTTATCGCCATAACGGGCGTCAAAACCACCGGGAGCAAATTGTATGGAAGAAACCAGGGAGGAATTGATAAAACTCAGCCCTTCCTGTTGTCCTGCTTTAACGGAAAGCGGACGATATACCTCTATATCATTGACATAAATCAGGTTCTCATCAAAACTGCCACCTCTTACCGAATACTGTGAGCTCATTTCATTTCGTGTGGAGGCCCCCAGGGTTGTCAGCATCGATTCGAGGTTGCCGGAGGGAAGCGGAATATGGTCAATGGACCTGAGGTCAATTTGCTTCAGTGATTCGGCACGGTCATACCAGCTTTCCACAACCACTTCTCCGAGTTGCCGCGCTACCTGCTTTAATTGCCTTACAATCGAAACGGATTCGCCCGGTTTAACGGTTACCAGCAGGGTGTCCTTCTCATACCCGATAAGAGAGAGCGCAACATGGACCTCTTTACCGGCTGTAACCATGAGCCGGAAATTGCCGGATGCATCCGTCACAACACCCTTCCTTTCAGTGAGGTTAATAACGGCAACACCGGGCAGGGGATCATTGTTTTCATCTTTCACCGTACCCTGAACAAGTCCTGTTTCCTGTGCGAAGAGCAGGGCAGCGCCCTGAAGAAACAACAGGAAAATAATTTGCAGGGATCGCATTGTGGACAAGTCTGTTAGTCTGTTAGTCTGTTAGTCTGATCGCCTCAGGGATTTGGACTTTACCTGCCGAAGTCAACCCATAGGGAGTTTACTGTTTACTGTTTACTGTTTACCTCTCCCTACTCCCTGCTCTTAAAATCCCCCCGTTTCAGTGCCTTAAAAAACTTAGCCCAGGCAAATGGATTAAGGATCTGGTATGAGGGGAACTGTCCCTGTGTAAAGGTCTGCTGATACTGCTGTTCCATAATGTGCCTGAAATTTGCACGGGCACTGGGCTCATGATCCATGATGATCTGGGTGCGGATAAGTGCAATATTCCTGCGGGCAATTTCCATATTATCATTGGGCAATTTCAGGTTAACAAAGGCCTCCTTGAATTCCTCATAAGTTTTCCACGGGTAAATCTGAGCTTCGGCAATAACCAGGGTATCAATTTGTAATACCACCTCAATGGTTAAAAAATTGGTGGGCAGATTTCCGGGAATAACCATATACCTTCTCTTATAACCTACCGATGAGATCAGAACGGAATCATTTTCCTCCACAACAAGTGAGAAATTTCCATACGTATTGGTAATGGCTCCCCGGTAACTTTCCAAAACAAGGATATGGGCAAAAGGCATTGGCTGCAATAATTCATCCGTAACTCTTCCCGTCAGCTGTATAAGTTTCTTATCCTGGGCTATCAACTGAATATCAACAAACAGGAAAAGCAGGAGAATAAATGCGAAATACTTCATTACAGGTAATTAGTGGGAAACAATAACTCCGGTTACGTTCATCAGGCCAAAAGTAAATAAAAATATGGTATTGCAAGCGGATTGGCAGCGAGGAATGTGAGACGATACCCAACCGCCGTTGGTTTTTTGTTTGTGAAAAAAGAACTAATTTTATGTATTCATTTATATAACCGAGCCATGTTCAGGGATAAAGACAGTAAACAGATACAGGAAAGGGGAATTAGCATAAGGCAGGCCGAAAGGCAAATAGAATTCCTCCGGAAAGGATTTCCGTTCATGAAACTTACCAAGGCGGCCACCGTTAAGGATGGCATTAAAAAGTTAAGTGATAAGCAATTGCAGGATTTCGTCCGAAAGTATGACGAAACTGACCAGTTGAAACGGGTGAAGTTTGTACCGGCTTCGGGTGCTTCTACCAGAATGTTTAAAGCTTTGTATGAATTTGATGAATTGTACCGCCAGTCGAATTTTGACGCCAAGATACTTACCAATGAAGCATACAAGCATGTAAGGGAATGCTTTGATAACATTGGTAATTTTGCTTTTTGCCCGCAGCTGGAAAAGGCAGTGGCCAAATCCGGGACAACCCTCCCGGATACAATGAAGAAAAAGGACTACCACCTGGTTCTTTCGGCATTGCTTGGCCCTGAAGGACTTGACTTTGGAAATTTACCCAAGGGTTTGCTGACTTTTCACCGGTATGACAGTACTACCCGAACCTCCGTGGAAGAACACCTGGTTGAAGGTGCCGGATATTGCTTTAATACAGACAATACGATCAGAATTCATCTTACCGTTTCACCCGAACATAAAACTTCATTTGAAAACCTGTTGAAAAAAGTACAGGAGAAATATGAAAAACAATTCTGTGCCAGCTTCGATATCACTTATTCCATTCAGAAACCTTCGACAGATACCCTGGCCATTGATGACAAGGGAGAACCCTTCCGTGAATCCAACGGATCGCTGCATTTCAGGCCGGGAGGCCATGGAGCACTGCTTGAGAATCTTAACGATATTGACAGCGACATTGTTTTCATTAAGAACATTGATAATGTAACGCACGACCGGAATAAAGGTGATACATACACTTATAAGAAAGCCCTGGGAGGATTGCTGATCGAATACCAGAAGCGGATCTTTGAATACATGAAACATCTTGAACATGAAAAGGATATTTCAGTCGAATTTCTGAAAGAGATCAGGGTTTTTCTGAGTGATGAACTTGGCACAGCCATTCCTGCAAAGATTCTTGGCCAGCCTGAAAAGGCCGTGGAGTATCTTTTCAACAAACTTAACCGTCCGATCCGGGTTTGCGGTATGGTGAAAAATGAAGGTGAACCGGGTGGAGGGCCTTTCTGGACAAGCAACACCGATGGAAGCATTTCACTGCAGATCGTTGAATCATCACAGGTTGACCACCATGAAGCTGAGCAGGCCGCCATCCTGAACAGCGCAACACATTTCAATCCGGTGGATCTGGTTTGTGGCGTTAAAGATTACAAAGGCCATAAATTCGATCTGATGAATTACAGGGATTCCAATACAGGTTTTATCAGCAAGAAGTTTAAAAACGGTAAACCCTTGAAAGCACTCGAGCTTCCCGGTCTATGGAATGGCTCCATGTCGCACTGGAATACGGTATTTGTTGAGGTGCCCGTTTCAACCTTTACGCCGGTGAAAACAGTAAAGGACCTATTACGGCCCGAGCATCAGTAATCATCATGATCATTGCCGTAAATACGCGGCTGCTGCTGCATAATAAACTCGAAGGCATTGGCAGGTTCACCGATGAAACGCTGAAGATTATTACCAGGAAGCATCCGGAACATTCGTTTGTTTTTATTTTCGACAGGGGGTTTAGTGCTGAATTCATATATTCCGGCAATATTACTCCTGTAATTTGCCCTCCACCTGCCAGGCATCCGGTTCTTTGGTATTTTTTCTTTGAATGGGGTATACCCGCTGTTCTCAGAAAATACAAGGCTGATATGTTTCTGTCTCCGGATGGATGGCTGTCTCTCAGGACTCCCGTAAAATCAATTCCTGTTATTCATGACTTGAATTTTTTTCAATTTCCTGATTTCATACCCGGTTCTGTACGTGCCTATTACCAATATTATTTTCCGAGATTTGTCGGTAAGGCCGACCGCATAGCCACCGTTTCATCATTCAGCAGGCAGGATATTGCAGCAAAGTTTGGATACGATATGGGGAAAATTGATGTTGTTTTTAACGGGGCAACAGATGGTTTCAGACCCCTGGATGCCGGCTCACAGGTGAATGTCAGAAGAATATTTTCCAGAGGTTGCCCATACTTTCTGAGCATAGGTCTTATCCATCCCCGGAAAAATATAAGCAATCTGATTACTGCTTTCGGAGAATTCAAAAGATCGGTATCCTGCAACACCAAGCTACTGATTGCCGGTTCCCGTAAATGGTGGACCCGGGATATGCAACGTGCGTTGGACAATTCAGGCTGTATGGATGAGATAATTTTTACCGGCCGTATCAATGATGATGACCTGCAGAAGATCACTGCTTCTGCACTGGCACTGGTATATGTGTCTTATTTTGAAGGATTCGGAATACCGGTTCTTGAAGCCATGCATTGCGATACTCCGGTAATAGCCTCGGAAGTTACCTCATTGCCCGAAGTGGGTGGTGATGCTGTTCTTTTTGTTGACCCGGCCTCGGTGGAGTCAATAAAAACCGCCATGGTGAAACTGTATCACGATGGCGGATTGAGACAAAATCTTATTGAGAAGGCCCGCTTACAACGGGAGAAATTCAGTTGGGAGAAAACCGCGGACCTGCTTTGGAATTGCATTGAAAAGAGTTTATTACCATCTCTTACCGCCACTGTTTCCACGGCCGCCAAAATTACCACCGCCGCTTCTTTCCCTTGACTCCGTTTTAGGTCTTGCAACGGAAACCGAAATGACTTTGCCATCGTATTCAGCCCTGTCGAGTTCTTCAATTGCTTTTTTGGCTTCCTCATCATTGTTCATCTCAACAAATCCAAATCCCCTGGATTTCCCGGTGTATTTGTCTGATATAACCTTAGCGGAAGAGATTTCACCATATTCTTCAAAAAGCTGTTTTAAGTCTTCATCATTGACCCTAAAACTCAAATTAGAAATAAAAATGTTCATTACGAAATAGTTTTAATAATTATAAATATGTTGAGTTTTAGAAAAGAATGCATGAAGAGGAATGATAACAGCGAAGGATCAATACCAATGATGAATTATCAGCAAAACTCAATGTCGGTGCAAATTTACGATAAAAATCGGATAAGACAGATTTTTTACTGCTATTAATTTTCTAATTTTGCCGGCATATAAACTATGCAACATGCCACTTAATATACCTGATAAGCTTCCTGCCATTGATATTTTACAGAAGGAAAACATCTTCGTGATGAAGGAGACTGCTGCAATTCATCAGGACATAAGACCGCTCCGGATTGTTATTTTGAATCTTATGCCTGTCAAAATAACTACGGAAACGCATATATTGCGACTTTTATCAAATACACCCCTTCAGGTAGAGGTAACCCTGCTGCATACATCGGAACACGTTTCGAAAAATACCTCCGTTGAACACCTGAAATCATTTTATAAAACTTTCAGGCAGATCAGGAATCATAAATTCGACGGGATGATAATCACCGGCGCTCCCATTGAGCAACTTGAATTTGAACAGGTGGATTATTGGAACGAAATGAAGGATATCATGATGTGGATCGAACATCATGTTACTTCCACCATGTTCATTTGCTGGGGGGCACAGGCCGGGTTATACCATTATTATAACATACCCAAATATCCGCTGGGCAGAAAAATGTTCGGGGTATTCACACACCAGGTGAACAATCCCATCATTCCCCTGGTAAGGGGATTTGACGAGGAATTCCTGGCTCCTCATTCCAGACATACTGAGATCAGGCGGTCCGATATTGAAAAGATCGGCGATCTTGAACTTGTTTCCGAATCACCGGAAGCCGGTGTATATATTGTGATGACCAGGGACGGGCGCCGGATATTTGTTACCGGTCATTCGGAATATGATCCCAATACCCTGAAAGATGAATACGAACGTGATGTGAAAAAGGGCATGCCTATTGAATTACCTGTCAATTATTTTCATGATAACGATCCCTCAAGACCACCCAGGGTTACCTGGAAAAGTCATGCTAACCTGCTATACTACAACTGGCTGAATTACTACGTATATCAGGCAACACCGTATGATATCAATGATATAAAATAGTTGTGGGTTGTGGGTTGAAATTTCACAACAATAACAACAATCACAACAATAACAACAATCACAACACTTCTTTTACCCTCTTCCTTTTCCTGATCAACTTCCTGCAATAGTCAATCAATTCATAATCAAGTGAATTCCAGGGCATAGGTTTTCTTGCCTGGACGTCAGAGTAATGGATATCGTGCTTCACCGGAAGCTGGTGGGTAAGACCTGTCTCGGTACCGTAATAGAGGATGGGCGGCTGGGGAAGAGAAAATTGCAGTCGGAGTGCCTGTTTAAGTTTTTGCCTGTCCTGACCGGCATCGTAAAGAAATCGGTTCATATCATGATTTTCTATAAACGAGGGCAGGTAATAGTGCTGTGGAAAACGTTCATAATGCCGTTTCATAACCGACTTTACCTTTTCTTCGAATACCAGCGGATTTTCTTTCCAGGCAATATATTCCGTAATCCTGTGCCTGAAATAAAAGTCCAGCACTCCGTCGAATTCGCCGGTGTACTCCAGCTGGATATCCCACGGATCAAATTTAAGCATCCAACGTAAATGCTTCTGCCTGATCCTGATGGTTTTCAACATGCGGCGGGTTACTCCTTCGAGCCAGGCTTCACCGATTAGGATAAATTCGGGATTAATGGATTTCAACGTATTGCTGAATATTTTCCAGAAGGAGTGGGAGGGACCTATCGCATGATCGAGCCTGAATCCGTCAATTCCCATTGATAACCAGTGTCTGGCAGATTCAATAAGGTGTTCGCGGGCTTCGGCATGATCGAGGTTAATTTTCGGCAATTCAGGAAAATCAAGAAAACAAATATATTTGTTGTTTAACCTGTTGAAGTAAAACCACTTGCGATATTTGCTGTTTTTGTCGGAATAGGCCTGGAGAAAGAAGGGATGTTTACGGGAACAATGATTTGGCACAAAGTCCAGCATTACCCGGATATTCCTGTTATGAGCCGATTCAATAAGGTCTGTGAGGTCATTCCCCGTGCCAAACCTTTTGTCAATAGAAAAAAAATCGGTTATATGATAACCATGGTAGGCTGATGTAGTGTTTACAGGTGATAACCAGATCGTATTGATACCAAGATCGCTGAGATAAGGCAATTTACCGGTTATAGCCCGGATATTGCCGCCGGCAAAAACCGGCTTTTGCCATTCAGCATCCTCATCATATCCTGCAAACCTGTCGACAAGAATGTGATAAACAACAGCATCTTTAAACCACTTTACCACCCTCACTTTTCACTGTTAGTTACTGCTCACCTCCTGCTCCTGATCCATTCCCTGGCATTTACAAATGCCTCAATCCAGGGTGTTACCTCGTCACTTTTTCTTTCATCTGGATAAAAGGCCCAGTTCCAGGGATATATTGACCTCTCGAGATGTGGCATAATGGCAAGATGACGCCCGTCATCCGAACAGATTCCTGCAATCGCATAGTCCGAGCCGTTCGGATTCCCGGGATATCCGGAATAGGAAAATTTCATGCTTACGTTGTACCTTTCTTCGGGGTAGGGAAGTCTGAAACGGCCTTCTCCGTGTGCGACCCAAATCCCAAGCCTGCTTCCTTCCAAAGTTTTCAGCATAATGGAATTGTTGCCGGGAATATCAACATTTAGAAAAGCAGATTCAAATTTGCCAGAGGCATTATGCAGCATTTTTGGTTTCATTTCATGTTCCGGTGTGACCAGGTCAAGTTCAACCATGAGCTGGCAACCGTTGCAAACACCCAGGCTCAGGGTGTCTTTCCGCGCATAGTACCTGTTCAATGTGTTTTTTGCAGTTGGGTTGAACAGGAAAGCGCCTGCCCACCCCTTTGCACTTCCCAGAACATCGGAATTGGAGAATCCCCCTACGAAAACGATCAGGTTTACTTCATCAAGGGTTTCCCTTCCCGATATCAGGTCGGTCATATGCACATCTTTAACATCCATTCCGGCAAGATGCATCATAAAGGCCATTTCGCGGTCACCGTTAACTCCCTTTTCACGAATAATAGCCGATTTTATACCCGTCGGGGCTATTCGTTTAAGGTTTATTCCATATTGAGAGGCTTTTCCGGTAAAACTCTTCTGAAAAACGAAATCGAGTGGCTGTTTTTTATAGCTGTGATACCGGTGTTCTGCCAAAACCGGTCCGCATTGATTCCTGTCAAGCAACCAGGAGGTTTTGAACCAGGTATCCCTGGATTGCTGGATGTCTATTTTCCAGGATTTTCCCGACCGGTGTATATTTATGGTTCCGGATGGCGTATAATTTCCAAGATCATGAAAGGCAATATTCTTTCCGGCCAATATTTCCGTGACGCCGGCGTTGTCCCTTACCTGGATTATTATACCCGGGTTTTCACTGAAGAGTATTTTGATGATGTCAGTTTCGGTAATTGAATCAAGAGTAATATGCATACCTGTCTTTACGTGGGGGAAACACATTTCAAGCAGGGTGACCAAAAGTCCTCCCGACGATATATCATGTCCTGCCAGGATTAACCTGCCGGATAGGAGCTGTTGAATGGCTTCAAAAACGGTAACAAAATAAGCCGGATCCCTGACAACCGGTGTTTCATTGCCGAGATAGCTGAGGGACTGTGCAAAGCTGCTGCCTCCAAGTTTGAGATCGTCGCACGAAAGATCAATGTACAATATCCTGGAATCCGGCAGATCTTTAATAACAGGCTCCACCACTTTTCTGAAATCAGTTACCTCTCCGGCAGCAGAAATAATGACCGTACCTGGCGAGAATACCTCCGATCCGTCTTTGTATTTCTGGGTCATGGAAAGAGAGTCTTTTCCGGTAGGAATGTTAATGCCCAGGGAAATGGCAAAATCGCTGGCGGCTTTTACTGCTGCATACAGCCGGGCATCTTCACCTGGTTTCCTGCAAGGCCACATCCAGTTGGCACTCAACGAAATACCGCGAATTCCATCTTCCAACGGAGCCCACATGATGTTGGTAAGGGCTTCGGCAATTGACAAAACCGATCCGTGTGCAGCATTGATTACACCTGCGACCGGGGCGTGGCCTATAGCCGTAGCCACTCCTCTGAATCCAACATAATCCAGTGAAGCAACAGCAAGGTTGTTGAGAGGGAGCTGTATCCTGCCGCATGTTTGTTGTTTGGCAACCAGTCCCGTGACTGAACGGTCGACCTTATTCGTAAGCCAGTCCTTACAGGCCACTGCTTCAAGCTGCAGTACGTTATCAAGATATTCAGCAAGGTTCTCCGGGGTGTATTCCGGCTGGCGGAAACTTGTTACCAGGGTTTCATCCAGCATAACTGTTTTCGGGGGATTTCCAAAGAAGTCTTCCAGCTGCAAATCAATCGGACGATCACCATCAGCACTGATAAAGGTGAACTGGTGGTCGCCGGTGGCTTCTCCCGCCAGGTACATGGGTGCTCTTTCACGTTCCGAAATTCGTTGAAGCAGTGGAATGTCTTCTCCCTTCATTACAATGCCGATACGTTCCTGTGATTCATTTCCGATTATTTCCTTGGAAGAAAGGGTAGGATCACCAATCGGCAAATGGTCCATATTGATGCAGCCACCTGTATTTTCAACAAGTTCGGAAAAACAGTTTAAATGTCCTCCTGCACCGTGGTCATGTATTGAAACAATGGGATTGTTATCCGATTCAGCAAGTGCCCTGATTGCATTGCATACTCTTTTTTGCATTTCGGGATTAGATCGCTGAACTGCATTCAGTTCAATTGCATGGCCATATTCCCCGGTCGCAACCGAGGAAACAGCTCCGCCGCCCATGCCGATCCTGTAATTATCTCCGCCAAGCAAAACAATTTTGTCGTTTTTTTCCGGAGAATTTTTCAGGGCATATTTTTTATTCGCATATCCGACTCCGCCTGCCAGCATAATTACCTTGTCGAATGCCCATACTTTTCCATTCTCGGCGTGTTCAAAAGTAAGCAAGCTGCCACATATCAGGGGTTGTCCGAATTTGTTGCCGAAATCACTGGCGCCGTTGGAGGCTTTGATCAGGATCTGTTCCGGCGTCTGGTAAAGCCAGTTTCGTTCCGGAACAGTAACTTCCCATTTCCGTTTTTCCGCAAACCTGGGGTAGGAAGTCATATATACCGCTGTTCCGGCCAATGGAAAAGCACCTTTCCCGCCTGCTATCCGGTCGCGAATCTCGCCACCCGTTCCGGTCGCTGCACCATTGAAAGGTTCAACCGTTGTTGGAAAATTGTGGGTTTCGGCTTTCAGCGAAATCACCGTATCAATAGGCCGCATCCTGAAGAAATCGGGTTTGTCTCCTGATGCAGGGGAAAACTGAAGAATTTCGGGGCCTTTAAGGAAGGCACAGTTATCCTTATAAGCGGAGATCACCCGGTTATGGTGGGTGGATGTGGTAAGCTTGATCAGCTGAAAGAGCGACTGGCCCTTGGCTTCTTTATCAATTACGAAGGTACCGTTGAAAATTTTATGCCTGCAATGTTCTGAATTTACCTGTGAAAAACCAAATATTTCACTGTCTGTGAGCTTTCTGCCGATCTTGTGTGCCAGGGTTTCAAGATAATCCACTTCTTCGGAGTTGAGAGCGAGCCCTTCACGGATATTGTAGGCAGCAATATCGTCGATAAACAGGACAGGTTCCGGAGTCCTGTTAATGGTAAATATTTCCTGGTCGAGCTGGTCATAGGTTGCCTGCAGCATGGCATCAAACTGACCATTTAAGTAATCGGATTTTATAAACAGCTCAATTCGCTCAATATGTCCAATTCCCATATTTTGGGTAATCTCTACAGCGTTGGTGCTCCAGGGTGTGATCATTTCCTTGCGGGGACCAATGTAGCGATGGGGAATAACTTGTTCATCCAGCAAAAGGGCATCACCAAAAAGCCAGCTGAGTTTATGTGATGTTTGCGGATCAAGCGTGGCCGCTGTTTTTACAGCATATAATAACCTGTCCCGGGTTTCAAAAAAAGTTACCATGCAGCAATTTGAATGTTCAGGCGCAAAGTTAGCAAAAGCTGCAGGATTTAGATTCCCGGCAAAACATAAGTTTTGAACCGGTGAAATAAATTGTTAGTAAACTACCAGCTTTTCAACAGCATGGTTCCTGAGATACTGACGGATTATGTGCTGCACATCGCGGTTATCGGAAAATTCCTTTATGCAGTCATGAATTACGGTCTGATCGGTTTCTGCGAATTGCATGTCAAAATAACCATATCCGATATACATTCCGTTTTCGATCTTGATTACTGATCTTTCCCCATTGTCCCGGCCTGTATCAATGATCAGCATGTTCCGGTTTTCAAACCTGTATTTTTCAATGACTTTCCCGGCACGGTGATTATATTCAGAAGGAGGTTCCTTTCCGGCGCAGGCACCATGGCAGGCACCAATTTCATAATGAAAGCAATGATTCCCTGTTGGATACAGGCCACATAACTTCTGGCACAATTCATACTGATCAATGATCTTCATGAGAAAGCCTTTGGCTT
>DATEVU010000072.1:0-3284 GCA_035258345.1 Bacteroidales bacterium | reverse complement strand
TGGTTTACCGATGCCAAATTTGGAATATTCATTCATTGGGGAATATACTCGGTGCCTTCCTGGGCCCCTGCCAATGAACCTATCGGGATTTATGCCAAATATGCAGAATGGTATTGGTACAGGAGTACCCAAAACACAGGTCCGGAACACAGGTTATTTAAAGCTTTTCATGACAGTCTTTACGGTCCGGGATTTCAATACCAGGATTTTGCCGGCCAGTTCAAGGCTGAATTGTTTGAACCCCAAAAATGGGCTGATGTTTTTGCAGGGTCCGGCGCCAAATATGTGGTGCTGACCTCCAAACATCATGAAGGCTTCTGCTTGTGGCCCAGTGAACAAAGCTGGAACTGGAATTCGGTCGACATTGGTCCGCATCGCGACCTGGCCGGAGACCTGACCCGGGCTGTAAAAGACAAAGGATTGCATATGGGATTTTATTTTTCACTGTATGAATGGTTTAATCCTTTGTATAAGAACAATATAGAAAAATACGTTGATAATCATATGATCCCCCAGATGAAAGACCTGGTGACCCGCTATGAACCCGATTTACTTTATACCGACGGTGAATGGGACCATCCGAGCGAAACCTGGAAAAGCACCCAGTTTCTTGCCTGGTTATACAATGAATCTTCCGTGAAGGACAGGGTAGTGGTGAACGACCGTTGGGGTAAAGAAACACGTTCCCGTCATGGCGGATATTATACTACAGAATATGATCTGGTCCATGATCAGAAGGGAATTGGTGAGGCAGCCTCACATCCCTGGGAGGAATGCCGCGGGATCGGCACCTCCTTCGGATACAACCGTATTGAGGATCTGAATAACTATATGACCTCAAAAGCATTGGTCGACCTGTTGATTGAAAAGGTAGCCACGGGCGGAAACCTTCTCCTCGATATCGGTCCCACGGCAGATGGCCGTATCCCGGTGATCATGCAGCAAAGACTGCTTGATATGGGCGACTGGCTTAAGGTAAACGGTGAATCCATTTATGGAACCCGGGTGTGGTCAAAACAACCCAAACAGGCTATGCCGGGGATTTATTTTACCACAAAAGGCAATGACCTTTTTGTGATCTGCACGACGTGGCCCCAGAAAACAATTACAATCCCCGGTATTAAATCATCGGGAAGTGTACAACTCCTGGGGTCAGCACTAAAGGTCACTGCCAGGGCGAATGGAAACCTGAGTATTCAGCCTCCCGCTGTCAATCCCGGTAACATGCCCTGCCAGCATGCCTGGGTCTTTAAGGTAAAGGATTTCATGGATTAACCCGGGTAAAAGTAATTTCACGGAGTTTCGATAACCCGCGGGGATGTTTAATCGTAAACAGTATATTTACCGCGGCTTTGTAAAGCCGTAACTATTAATTTAAGTCCCTGTAACTTATGATGATGCGGATATTCTTAACTTGTGGACTTCTCCTGGTTCTTATCGGAAAGGTAATTGGACAAAGTTCTCCCGTTGACCACTGGGAATCGGTTGTGTATGCAACAGATACCTGGCGTTATTATGTGGGGCTCACATCCGGACCTGCTTCAGGCTGGCATGAAAAAGATTTCGATGATGCTTCCTGGCCGGAGGGGCCGGGCGGTTTCGGTTATGACGACAATGATGATCAGACAGTATTTACCATGACTCCCCATCCGACCTCCGTTTACATAAGGACCGGTTTTACCATAGCAGACACAGCTGAGATTGCCCTGGCAGTTTTACACATGGATTTTGACGATGGGTTCGTGGCCTGGATCAACGGCGTGGAAGTGGCGCGTTCAAACCTTGGCTCTACCGGTGATTTCCCGGCTTATAACACGGCTGCAATCGATCACGAAGCATTGATGCACCAGGGGCTGAATCCGCCATCATTTCTTATTTCAAAACAAATGCTGGTAGATTGTCTGCTGAATGGTGATAATATACTGGCAATTCAGGTTAACAATTCCAGCAGTACATCAAGCGATATGAGCTGCCTACCGTACCTTTCTGTTGGCCTGAAAACTTCCGGGATTTCTTACCGGCCTTTGCCATCGTGGTTTACTGAACCTTACACCGGGTTTAACGGATCGCATTTACCGCTGGTGATCGTTCAAAACCTTACAGGTTCAATACAATCCGATGTTAAGGTCATGATGGATCTTGGCATTATCGACAACGGACCCGGGAACATGAATTACCTGACAGATTCCATGAATAATTATAATGGCAAGGCAGGTATTGAATACCGGGGATCTTCTTCCATGATGTTTCCCAAGAAAAATTATGGGATTGAATTATGGACCCATGAGGGTACCGATACCGCTTTTTCATTACTGGGAATGCCGGTTGAAGGCGACTGGGTGCTGCACGGACCCTATTCCGATAAATCACTGATGCGTAATTTTCTGGCATACCATTTATTCAATGCCATGGGGTATTATGCTCCCCGAACCCGGTTGTGCGAATTTTTCCTGGCGGGTCAGTACCAGGGGGTATACGTGCTGATGGAAAAAATTAAGCGCGATAAGAACAGGGTTGATGTTGCCAAACTTCTGCCCACCGATGTGGAAGGTGACCAGCTTACCGGAGGATATATCGTAAAGATCGACAGATCGGCAACCGATTACACCGATGGCTGGTTTTCTCCATACCCGGGAACCGGATCAGGCGGCGGGGGTCCTTTCTTCGCGTATCATTATCCCAAACGCACGGAAATTGTGCCCAAACAGCGGGATTATATCAGCAACAGGATCACCACATTTGAATGGTCACTCAAGGAACCCAATTACCGCGATCCCTATGCAGGATACCGTGCTTATATTGATGTTCCTTCGTTCATTAACTATTTCATACTGGTGGAGCTGAGTAAAAACACCGACGGGTACAGGTTGAGCACTTTCCTGCACAAAGACAGGGATAGCAAGGACAGGTTGATCCATATGGGACCGGTATGGGATTATGATCTTGCTTTCGGGAATGCCGATTATCTCGATGCATTCAATACCGCCGGATGGAATTACACGGTGGTCGCCGACGGCTGGGGAACTCCTTTCTGGTGGTCAAAGTTCCTGAACGACCCTTATTTTGCAAATTTACTCAATTGCTACTGGCACTCATTGCGGCAGGGAGTTTTGTCGGATGAATCACTCACCAGCCTTATCGACAGCATTGCTGGTGAAATTGGACCGGCCATCGACCGCAACTTTAACCAGTGGCCTATCCATAGTCAGTATGTATGGCCGAATCCGTATGTGGGCAGTACCTATGAACAGGATTTAAGCTATATGAAGAACTGGATCCTGAAC
>DATEVU010000071.1:0-2667 GCA_035258345.1 Bacteroidales bacterium | reverse complement strand
TATAGGTACTCAGGCAAACAACCATGGGTTCAATTTCCTTGAACCATTTGCGGTTCTGTGAAAGGAACATTTCATTTACACGTACTGTAAAATAATGTTGCTGAGGTTCAAAATCTCCGGCTAATCCTTCGGCATCATCAGTATTTGCATTGGGTATATGGATGAAATGCGGCAATTCGGTCTTTGAACCGGCCAAATCCTTAAAAAAAGATTTCAGGTCCATGTTGGTGGATTTAAAAATATAATCAACTATTGTCCTGCCAATCTGATAGTCTTTGCGTTACTGATTTTGACTATAACATCACGGGAATAGATTTGTTGATCCGGCAGTGATAATTTTTGACCAAAATATTCTCCATCATTTAATAACAGTCAAACAAATCATGCCAACTCATCAAAATAAAATTAAAAAGATGAACTTTGTATTGAATTCAGGTAATGTTAAAAATCTGCCCTTTGCATACTGCAAAAAGCGAAGAAAATCTATTTAGATGCTTCAATAGTAACCTAAATCCACGATCATGACCGGAATACCAACAATTGATATAATAATTGGGGCAAACCCTCTTATATCAAAAAGGAATCCTTTTCAAAAGTGGCCATTGATTTGTTGCGTGGAGAATCGGCCCGGCCGGGAGACAATATAAATAAGCTGATCCAGGGAGATGTTGAAAAATTCAGGATTAAAAGAGCCATGCTGATGGCCCTTGCCGACTCATTACTGAACAGTGATATCAGCAAAGCCAGCGAAAGCCAGTTTAAGACAGATTCTCAAATTTCCAAAATCAAGCGGAAAGGTTAAGGTAGGATTAATTTTCATCCGATTTATCCCTTGCGTCCGAGGCTTTCTGAGTTTGGCTATCAGCATTTCTACGAGCTTTTTGAGCTTTCTTTTCCATATTCAAAGCCTTCCTTGATTCACGTGATGCATTTGTAGCATCTTGTTCAATGCGCTGGGCTTCTTTCGCTTTGGCTTTTGACTGCGCATTCGCGTCTTTGGCATTATCCATTGCTTCCTTATTATCCGCCCTTTGCTGTTCCTGCACCTGGATATCTACTTTTTTGAGGCTATCCATACGCTCACGGTCATGCTTACTCATCTCGGTGGGTTCCTGTCCGTATAATTCACAGGCAAAAAGCGACAAGGTGAATAAGCCTGCTGTTGCTATAACTGTTTTAAATTTCATAACATGTTGTCCTGCATTAGAGCAGGTCTAATATATAACAATCCAAAACGTTTATTGTTCAAAATAAAGCACTTAAATAAATTGACATGGCAAAAATGACACCGGTTTAAAAGCATTGGTCACATTAATTGATGAATAAGGGGACGACCTGCATCGCTCGTGATCCCGGTCAGATGAACCATATCCTGGCAGTTTTGTTAATGTTCAAATGATAAAAGGTCGCAGATTTTCCATACTTGTTTTTATAGCACTGGTAATAGTAACCCCGGGCTGCAACCGTTCCCGGGTAATGCCAGGGGATTCAACAGCAGGTAATGCCGCGGGACAACCCGATACATTGAAACCATGCTGTATGGATCTCCCACCAAGATTTTCCAGGATCCCCGAAGGTATGGTCTGGGTCCCGGGAGGTGAATTTTTAATGGGAACGAACGATCCGGATGCCTATCCCCGCGAAAGACCGGCCCATAGCGTACTGGTTGACGGATTCTGGATGGACATCAGTGAAGTGACAAACAGGCAATTCAGCGATTTCGTAGGATCAACCGGGTACATTACAACCGCGGAGCGGAAACCCGACTGGAACGAACTCAGGAGACAGCTTCCTCCTGGTACTCCGAAACCACCGGAAGAAATGCTGACACCGGCATCGCTGGTATTTACCGCTCCTGATCAACCCGTCAGTTTAAATGATTACACCCAGTGGTGGAAATGGGTTCCCGGGGCTTCCTGGAAGAATCCCGAAGGGCCCGGGAGTAATATCAAAGATAAAATGGACTTTCCTGTAGTTCATGTATCCTGGGATGATGCCGAAGCATATTGTGCATGGGCAGGGAAAAGACTGCCAACGGAGGCTGAATGGGAGTATGCCGCACGCGGAGGTCTGATTCAGCAAAAATATGCCTGGGGCAATGAATTCACGCCATCTGCAAAGTTTATGGCCAATACCTTCCAGGGCCGGTTTCCCGATCAGAACCTCAAACTCGACGGATATGAAGGGTTGGCATCCGTAAGGAGCTTCCCCCCGAATGCGTATGGACTTTATGACATGATCGGCAACGTATGGGAATGGACAGGCGACTGGTATGATGAAGCTGCCTACTCATCACTAAAAAAGGATGAAAAACTGGTCAATCCCACCGGGCCAGCCCGGTCAAATGATCCGTCGGATCCCTGGTCCCTGAAGAGAGTCTCCAAGGGAGGTTCCTACCTGTGTGCATCCAATTACTGCACAAATTACAGACCCAGCGCCAGGCAGGGTACCTCATACGACTCCGGCATGTCAAACCTCGGATTCAGGTGCGTGATCGCGCCGGGAGAAACCCAGGCAGCCGAGTGATTTTTATAATGAATCCATTTCCCATTTTTCAATATTATTGTCGATATAATCTTTTATGGCGGTGTATTCATGGTGATCGCAGATCAACGGCATTACCCCCATCAATTTTATTAATAACAACAATGCCGTGAACATGATTGG
>DATEVU010000070.1:0-7072 GCA_035258345.1 Bacteroidales bacterium | reverse complement strand
TCATGGTGGCCAATTCATGACATACTGTTCCTTCCGGAATTTGCCCCGGCCATTTTATTATAAGGGGTACCCTGAACCCGGCTTCCCATGTGCTGCCTTTCCCGCCGTGCAGGGGAGGGGCGGCAACCCCCGACGGACCGTTATCAGATGTAAAAACTACCAGTGTATTCTGCAGGATCCCGCTTTCTTCAAGTGCATGCAATACTTCGCCTATGGACCAGTCAAGTTCCATGATCACATCTCCGTAAAGGCCCTGATCGCTTTTCCCTTTGAAATTTTGGGATACAGCCAATGGAATATGCGGCATGGAATGCGCCAGGTAAAGAAAGAAGGGCTTGCCCGAAACTGCAGGATTGTATTTTTTGATGAAAGCAATTGCTTCCGCCGTATAGTCCCCGGTAATCTGATCGTAGGATACATCACTGTTTTTAGAGATCAGGGTTTCATTCCGGAACAGGTCCGACCTGCCATGGTTCGGTCCGGGCATACCGTAGTAATAGTCGAACCCCTGGGATGTGGGTAATACCTCGGGCAACAATCCGAGATGCCATTTGCCGATACAGCCGGTGCTATAGCCCTGGGCCTTCAGCAACTCAGCGATTGTCACCTCGCCGGGATTCAGTCCGTTGTGTGTATCCGGCCGCAGTACCCCAACATGCAGATCCACCCTTTTGGGATAGCACCCTGTCATTAAACTGGCACGGGTAGGCGTACAAACCCCTGCCGGGGCATAAAAATCAGTAAACCTTACGCCTTCTCTGGCCATGTTATCCAGGTTCGGCGTTTTTATTCCGTTTGCGCCGTAGCAGCCCAGATCGGCATATCCCAGGTCATCGGCCAGAATAAATACAATGTTGGGTTTTGTGGGTGTTGCTGCACCGGAAGCGGCCGGGAGCATCAGTGAAGAGGTCAGACCGATCACGGACATTTTCAACGATTTCCAATTCATGGGCAGTTATTTTAATACATGAAAAAATGAGGTTGTCTAAAAAGCAGTTATTTCTCGCAAAGACGCAAAGACGCAAAGAAATAAATTTGTGGTAATCAGCTCTTTGCGACTTAGCGGCTTTGCGTGAGTTTTTCATATTTTGACTTATTAGACAGCCTCAATATTTGCAGTTTACCAGCCCGGATTTTGGGTCAGGTTCGTATTCAATGCCCTTTCACTGTCAGGAATGGGAAGCAAATCGTAGTATTCTAGATATCCGTCCGGGAATCTTGTTTCGATAAGCGCATCCTGGTGATCGCGGATTTCCATGGGGTATAGATCCTTACTGATGTCCCATCTCTTGATATCCATCCAGTACAGTCCTTCCAGGGCAAATTCGATGCGTCTTTCATGTCTCAGCTTTTCACGGGCTTCTTCGCGGGGAAGTCCTGCCGGCAGGTCAGTGATCTTTACGTCATTACGCTCCGTTCTGATCCTGTTTATCAGGGCCACGGCTTCGTCAACGTCACCGCCGGTCTCAATGATGGCCTCTGCCTTGGACAGGATTACATCGGCATATCGTATGACAATGTTGTTCAGGTACGACTGACCGGAAGGAGGAAGATCTGACATAGGTTCGATCCTGTACTTGCGGGTGCTGAACTGTTTCAGCCTGTTCCCCGGATGGTTGAAGGCTCCGCCCGGATACAGGTAATTGGGGAACTGGTAACCCAGGAAGAAGGAACCGGGTACCACCACGGTGAATTCCAGTCGCGGATCGCGGTTGGCATAGGGATTTTCAGGATCAACAGGTGATCCGTCAATCGTTTCATAGGCATCCACCAGGTCCTGGGTGGGAACATACCTTGTTCCCCGGGTCCAGCTGCCTGTGCCCGTTCCGCAATACTGATCGTGCAGCGAACCCTGTGAATTCTCCCCAACCAGGTACTGAATATCAAATATCACTTCTGCGTTATTTTCATTGGCCGGTTTGAACAATCCCTCGTAACTCGGGAACAAGGAGTATTTGCCCAGGGCTTCAATCTGGTTGGCCAGGTCGAGCACCTCAGGGTATTTGTTCTGGTACAGGTAAGCCCGCATCTTCATCGCCAGTGCTGCACCCTTGGTAGCCCGGCCCTTTTGGGGAGCATCAACATCAAGATTTGCAATGGCGATATCATAATCGGAAAGAGCCTGGTTCCAGGTTTCTTCGGCAGTGGACCGGCCTATTGTTCTGGCTTCCTCGGTGGATATGGCTGTGGTAATGATGGGAACACCTCCGTACGATTCAACCAGGGTGGCGTAGGCCAGACCTCTTAAAAAGTGGGCTTCACCGGCGTACACCTTTTTCAGTTCGTCGCTCAGGGTAACTTTCTCAAGTTCCTGCAGAAAATAATTTGCCCTGAAGATAATGCTATAGCACCTTGTCCATCTGAAAGTTACAACCGTACCATCACCGGAAGACAGGGAGCCGTTCGCTATTTTGGCCAGGGAAAGATTTCCCCAGTTAAAGGCATTGGGCGTGGCCCCGTCGAGAATGCCAAAACCAAACAATCCCTGGTCGTAGATCGAAGTTTCCCTCAGTTGGGCATACACTCCGTTGAGCAATAATTTAACATCCTTATCATCCTGCGGGAATATGGCAGAAGTAATCTTATCCTCGGGTAAAAAATCCAGGTATTCGTCTCCGCAACCGGAAGAGAAAAACATAAGAAAGGATATCAGGCTATATGTTATAATGTGTTTAATTTTCATGGCTTTAGAAGTTAAGATTAACACCAACAGAAACTATTCTCGGGATAGGATACATGTTATATCCTGAGTCAAAGGTGTTCCTTTCCGGATCGTACCCTTCATAATCCTTGTTCACAAGGGTAAAGACGTTCTGCGCATTGGCATAGAGGTAGATCTTTTGAAGACCTATCCTGGATGTGAAACCGGGGGGAACAACATATCCCAGCTGGATGTTTTTCAGCTTGATGTAATTCAGTTTCCGGATCCAGTAAGAAGATTGCTGGTTGTCCCAGGTATTCTGCATCCTGACCATGGGTGTTTCCGTATCGGTGTTCCCTGGTGTCCAGGCATCCCTCCAGCGCGTGGAAGTCACCTGGTTTTCCCAATTCAGGTTGGTGAAATTGTTTTGTGTATACACATTTACTCCGGCTACTCCCTGGAACAGAATATTCAGGTCAAATCCCTTGTACCGGAGACTGGAGCTGATCCCATAGGTGAATTTCGGAATGGTGTTGCCCAGTGCCTTTTTGTCCTCGAATCCCAGTTTGCCGTCGTTGTTCCGGTCCTCGAATTTCAGATGGCCGGCTTTGGGTTTAAAACTGTTGGCATACATGTGTTCAGCGGCTTCCTCATCCGACTGGTATATTCCCACGGCATTGAAGCCGTACAACGTCCTGTAGGAATAGCCTTCCCGGATCAGGTAAAGCTGGTCGGGGGATTTGCCCCCCTGGAATTTGGTAACTTCATTGTGGATGTAAGTCATATTGCCGCCCACGTTGTATCCAAATTTATCCCGTTCTGTTACCTGGTTGCCGTAATTGACTATGAATTCGAACCCGTTGTTCACCATTTCCCCTACATTTTCGTAGGGTGCGGTAATACCTCCCAGGATCATGGGAATGGGCAGCTGAACAATGATATCGGTGGTCTTTTTACTGAAATAATCGGCTTCGATATTGAGCTTATTGCCCATAAGGCCGATATCCAGTCCAAAGTCAAGCGTGGAAGTAGTCTCCCAGGTGATATCCTCATCTACAAGGTCGGTAACGGCTGCTCCCGGCACGAAAGTGCCACCGGCACTATAGCTCTGGCTGTTATTTTGTGTAATAACAGTCAGGTAAGGCCAGTATCCTGCAATGTTCTGGTTACCCAGCTGACCCCAGGAAGCCCGGAGTTTGAGGTTCGAAAAGAGATTCAGGTTTCTGATGAAGGGTTCATCCACAAGTCTCCATCCGGCTGAAAATCCCGGGAAGATTCCCCACCTGCTGCCCTCTTTGAAACGTGATGAGGCATCAGCCCTTATATTGGCTTCAAAGAGATATTTGTCAGCCAGGGAGTAATTGACGCGGCCGAAATACGACAGCATCCTCACACCATTCATGTTGCCTTCACCAACAATTCCGGAGGTGCCGGCATCAACCTGGGTAAGACCCTCTTTGGGTGGAGATGTCCTGCGTGAGTACTGGTTTTTGATCACCATGCTTTCCATCTGGGCTCCCAGTATGGCGGAAACATCATGGACACTTCCAAAGGTCTTGTTGTAATTCAGGGTTGCAAACAGGTTGTTGTTAATGCTGTTAACATGTCGCCTGCCGATTTCAAGTCCTTCGCGGTTATAGTTCTTGGTTATGGTCTGTATTCCGCCATCGGTGTAACCATAAATGCTCTGGTTGTAAAGATCCGTAAGGTTCCAGTTTCCGTTGGACGCAAAGGTGGTTTTTAACGTTAAGCTCTCCAGGAATTTAATCTCAGCGGTGGCGTTCACACTGAGGTAGTTCTCTTCAATGGAAGTAAGTCCGTTTGCCGCATCAATCAATGGATTCCGGTTGTCATACAGCAGGGTGCCACTATTATCGATAGCCTGTGAAGAACCAAAGCGACCGTCGCTGGTAAAGGGAGCAGTAAACGGGGCTGCACCACCCAGCATTTCGAATACCCTTCCCAGGGACCCATAGGTGACATCGGCATAAGGCTCCTCGGAAGTTTTACGGATGTAATTCAACCGGCCACTGATCTTGAACCAATTGTTAACAGTGGATTCCAGGTTTGCCCTGATCCCATAGCGCTTGGCATTCGTATTGGGTACCATCCCGTCCTGGTTCAGGTAATTGAATGACAGAAAGGAAGAGGTCTGTGCTGAACCGCCCATGATGGAAAGGTTATGTTCCTGGATGGATGCAGGCTGGAATAATTCCTTGAACCAATCGGTATTGGGATATTTGTAAGCATCATTTCCGTTCCGGAAACCGTCAATAAGATAATCGGGGTAATAGGCGCTTGATCCGTCATTGATCAGTGCCTGATTGTATAATTCCATGCTTTCGGCACTGTTGTTGATCACATCATACCTCCTGCCCAGCGTCTGAACGCCATAATACGAGGAGAGATTAATTTCCATTTTCTCATTGAGCTTTCCTGATTTGGTGGTGATCAGGATCACGCCGTTGGCTGCCTTGGATCCGTAGATAGCGGAACTGGCAGCATCCTTTAAGATTGAAATACTTTTAATGTCATTGGGATTCAGCTGGTTGAAAGTTCCTTCAACACCGTCGATAATTACCAGCGGCTCCGAATTGTTGAGGGTACCCCAGCCGCGAACGCGCAACTGAGCGCCATCGCTACCCGGTTTACCCGAATTCTGGCTTACCCATACCCCGGTAACTTCCCCGCCGAGGGCCTGTGACGCGTTAGTAATAGGCCTGTTGTCGAGACTTTCATCAAATTTTACGGTGGATACAGAGCCCGTCATGTTTACTTTCTTCTGGGTGCCGTAACCCACAACTACTACCTCTTCCAGTGTTGTATAATCAGGGGCCAGTTGTACATCAACCACATACCGGCCTGATAAGCTGATCTTTTGTGTGAGATATCCCACGTACGAAAAAACAAGTACAGCGTCGGATCCGGGGACATCAATTGCATATTTGCCATCAGCATCTGTGGTAACTCCCTGCAGTGTTCCTTCAATAAGAATATTTACACCCGGCAAAGGTTCTCCAGTTGCGGCATCAAGGACAGACCCGGTTACCCGGTTTTCCTGACGGATAATAAGATTTTTGGGAGTGATCACAATTAAATTGTTCTCAAGAAGCGTATAGGTGTTATCGGTGCCAGATAACAGATAATTCAGAATATTTTCAATATTCTCGTTTTTAGCATTAAAACTTAGAATTTTTTCGTTCTTCATGAGAGCTTCATGGTAAAGGAATTTAAAGTCGCTTTGACTTTCAATTACCCTGAAGGCGTCCTCAATACTGACATTTTTAATGTCGAGACTAAGTTTCGAGGATTGGGAATAAGCGGTGGAAAATACCTGGGCTGTGGTCAGGAGCAACAGCATGAAGCTGAATTTCATGGCTATCAAGATTTTAATTAGGTCTTTGTTTTCAAAGAGCTTGAGAAATCTCTTTTTTTTCATAAATTTGTTTGTTTATAGTTAGACAATAAACCGGTTTCTTCCGCCTTGTCAGCGGTTGATCATTAGTTCTACCGGGGAATGCTGCAACATTTCCCGGTATCTTTTTATCTGGATACATTTATTTTTTCATAGGCAGCGGATATTTTCAGGTTAGTCAATTAGATCATTGCAACGGGTTTTTATTTTTCAATGGTTACACAGTTCTTGTTGATGGAATAACGGAACGGCATGGACAGGCTTAATGCAGTGAGAGCCTGTTCAATGGTTTCCTTATCAAAAGTACCGGTATACTGCCATTCCCTGATTTCTTCATCAGTAATCCGGATCTTTACATCATACCAGCGTTCAAGTAACAAAGCAAGGTCTTCAAACCTTTCCTTCCTGAACTGAAGGTTACCATCTTTCCAGGATGTATAAACTGACGTATTGATTTGATCCTGGATAATTACATCCTTTTTTTCGGGTTCTTCAATAAGGGTTTCTGATTTAACCTGTGCATCATCAACTCCAATATTGCTTTGATTATCAGGCTTAATTTGACTTGTTATGGGTTGAGTATAAATAGTGACCCGCTGGTTGGGAAGAAGAATTAATGACTTCTTCAGTTTTACATTATGCAGATCACCAGAAATCTGAATCTTACCTTCTTCAAGTGTGGTTTCAATTATACCATCAGCTTTGTAAGCTTTAACATTAAAACTGGTACCCAGGGCAGTAATATCCACATCTGAAGTGTTTACTATAAATTTTCTTCCTTTTAACCTGGCCACATCAAAATAAGCCTCCCCGTTCAAAAACACCACAACTTTGTTTTTATTCATACTGGTTGGATACCGTAAATGGGAATCAGAGTTAATCCAGATCTTTGTGCCATCGGAAAGCACAAGTTGTGATTTTTCTCCCCTCCGGGTATAAATTTCGTAATACTCCTGGTCATTATTATTTTGCAGATGCAGATAGGTGATGCCTGATCCGTAAATAAGCAGCAATAC
>DATEVU010000069.1:0-49216 GCA_035258345.1 Bacteroidales bacterium | reverse complement strand
GGATAGTGAAACCGTGGTGGCAGTTATCCGCAATGCCTTGAGTAATCTGGAATCGAATGGCATTACACTGGCGCTTGAAAATCATGACCGGCTTCCTTCTTCTGAATTCCGGCAGATCATAGAAAAGGTTAACAGCAATTTTGCAGGTATTTGTCTCGATTGTGTGAATTCCATGGGGATCGGTGAGGGGCTGGCTACGGTAATGGAAAACCTGGCTCCATTTACAGTAAACCTGCATGTAAAAGATTTTTCAGTCAAGAGGGTTTCTCATATGATGGGTTTTGTAATAGAAGGAACTCCTGCCGGAAAAGGATTCCTGAATCTGCCCCTTTTGATGGAAATACTCGGATCCTACGGAAGATGCCGCAGTGCTATCCTTGAGTTATGGACGCCACCTGCCGCAAACCTTTTGGAAACCATATCCAGGGAAGAAGCCTGGGCCGGAGAAAGTATAGTATATATGAAGGAAATAATTTATTAACCATGACGAAATCAATTACCCTTGTGGGTGCCGGAGGCAAGATGGGCCTGCGGTTGACCAAAAATCTGATGCGTACGGATCATCACCTGTCATACCTGGAAGTAAGTGAGTCGGGAATCGCTAAACTCGGGGAACTGGGTATTCAGGTTGCTGCGGAGGATCAGGTAATCCCCCGGGCCGACATTGTCATTCTTGCCGTACCCGATGTTGTGCTGGGCAAAACCTCGGAACTTATCATTCCACAGATGAAAAGCAATGCACTTGTGATGACCCTCGACCCTGCTGTGGCACGCGCAGGCCGCTTGTTTCTGCGGGAAGACATATCGTATTTCATCGCTCATCCGTCACATCCTTCGGTTTTTAACTGGGAACCCACCCCCGAGGCACAGGCTGATTTTTTTGGAGGAACACTCGCCAGGCAAACGATTGTATGTGCCCTGATGCAGGGGTCCGATAGCGACTACCAGGCAGGTGAAAGGGTAGCTAAGGAAATGTATGCCCCTGTTTCAAAGGCCTTTAAAATTACCATGGAACAAATGGCGCTGTTGGAACCTGCACTTGTGGAAACGTTATCCTCTTCCTGCCTCGATCTGGTTAGAGAAGGCATGGAAGAAATAATTAAGAGAGGTGTTCCGGCGGAAGCAGCCAGGGCATTTCTCCTTGGGCATATCAATATCCAGCTGGCGGTATTGTTTAAGGAACTCCCAAACGCTGTTTTTTCCGATGCTGCCAACAAAGCCCTGCAACGGGGCCGCAGCATTCTTTTTAAGGAGGACTGGAAACAGATCTTTGAACCCGACAACGTATTACAGCAGGTAAAGGATATCACGTGACAGATGAAAGATGAAAGATCAAAGATTAAAGATTAAAGACTAAAAGATTACTCATGAATAAATTACGTTTTGCCGTGTTCGGCTGTGGTTTCTGGGCCAGATTCCAGATTGGTGCCTGGTCTGAGATCGAGGGAGTGGAATTGGTTGCCTTGTATAACCGTACCCTTTCCAAGGCAAAAACACTTGCTGACATGTTTCAGGTCCCCCGGGTATATGACAATCCCGAAGAGTTGCTGCAAAATGAACAGCTAGATTTTGTGGAGATCATCACCGATGTGGACACACATGCCAGGTTTACCGAACTGGCCGTAAAGCATGGCGTTAAAAATATCATCTGCCAGAAACCTATGGCTCCTTCGTTTGAGGAAGCGAAGAGAATGGTCACCCTTTGCAGGGATGCCGGAGTTAATTTTTATATTCATGAGAATTACCGCTGGCAGGCACCCATACGCAGGTTCAGGGAGATCATTGACTCAGGGGTTATTGGTAAGCCTTTTAAGGCCAGGGTTTCATTCCTTTCGGGATTTCCGGTATTTGAAAACCAGCCATTCCTGGCAGAACTCGATAAATTCATATTAACCGATATGGGTTCGCACATCCTGGATGTTACACGTTTCCTTTTTGGGGAGGTTAAAACATTATGGTGCCAGACGCGGAGCATAAATCACGGGATTAAAGGGGAAGATCTTGCCGTGGTTACCCTGAAAATGAAAAACAACATGCCCGTTTATACCGAAATGTCCTACGCCTCAATCGTTGAGCATGACTCATTTTCCACCGTTTATATCCTGGCAGAAGGTGAGAAGGGTTCGGTATACCTGGGTCCGGGATTTGAGATCAGGACCACGACCCGTGGCCGGACTGTTTCCGAAATGGTGAAGTTTCCTGCTTACGCCTGGGCTGACCCTGACTATATTGTGAATCACGAAAGCGGAATACCCCTAAGCCGGAATATTCTTGCCGACATGCTGAAAGAGGGGAAAGCCGAGAATTCGGGAGACGACAATTTTGAGACTGTTAAGCTGGTGTGGGCCTGTTACCAGTCAGCCGCTTCAGGCAAGCCTGTTGATATGGATAGCTTTGGCAGTTAGTTTCCGCGAATTGGTTATATTTGTTCCGGATATTACAATATAGCCATGTACCTGCACCGTTTTGATTCCATGAATGCATTGAGCGATTACGCCTCTGATGCAATTGTCTCTGTCATTAATGTTACCGACAGCCTGTTGTTATGCACGGCAACCGGTAATTCCACAACAGAAACCTATCGGAAACTGGTCGGAAAAAAAGACTTCTTCCCCGTTGAGAAATTAAGGATCATTAAGCTCGATGAGTGGGGCGGGGTACCGGCCGAAAACCCCATGACCTGTGAATCCTACCTGAGAGAAAAACTTATCGGACCATTGCAGATCAGTGAAACGAATTATCTTGGTTTTAATAGCGATCCCGCCGATCCGGAACAGGAATGCATCCGTATGCAACAATTGCTTGATCAGCATGGACCGATTGGTTTGTGCATATTGGGGATCGGACTGAACGGTCATATTGCCTTCAACGAACCAGGAGATTTCCTCACACCGCACTGTCATAAGGCCGCGCTTACTGCCTCCTCCCTGAATCATCCCATGGCGCGCGATATGAAAGCCGCTCCCGGATACGGACTTACGCTTGGTATGACAGACATTATGCGCTCACGGAAAATTCTGTTACTTATCAGTGGTAAAAACAAGGCATCGATCACCAGGGATCTTATGTCCCGAAAGATAACCACCAGACTGCCGGCTTCATTCCTGTGGCTGCATCCCGATGTGTATTGCCTGTGCGACAGGGAAGCCCTCAGCCTTGTACATGTATTTTCAAACAGTTCATTTGCCAGCGAAAATTAAATAGGATCAGTTGCTTCATCTACCAGGTATACGATCGACTTATAACTTATTCCGCTGTGCTGGCTGAGACCTATTTCACACGTGCGACTGCTGCTGTACCCCTGTTGTATATCGGGACGAAGCTGTGATTTCAACGATTTCAGTGCAGATGCATTCAATTCGGGATGTGTGAATCCACGGTCACCAGCCCATCCGCAGCATCCTACATCATCGGGCACAATTACTTCCCGGGCACACATCCCGGCCAGAACAGCCAGCTTTTTGTCAAGCCCCATCCTGGTATTGCTGCAGGTGCTATGTAAGGCAACCGTGCGGGGAACCTGACGGAATGCCAGCCGACCCGGAAAATAGCGAAGGATAAATTCTACCGGCTCAAACAGCTTAAGCCGGGTATCGAGTGTTTCTTTCATGGTCAGCAGGCAGGGGCTCATATCACAATAAACCGGTATCCTTCCGTTGTCCGAGACTTTTAATAATGCTGCCTCCAATTCCCGGGCTTTCATACCGGCCTGTTTTTTGAATCCCTTGCTGCTGAATGCCATACCACAACATAGATCAGCAAGGTTTTCAGGATACAGTACATCAAACCCCGCTTTTCCCAGCAATCCGGCTGTTTTATGCACCAGTGCCGGTTCCCTTCCATAGTCGGCAGATTTCCCCATAGCCCGGTTGATGCAGGCCGGGAAATAAACAACCTGCTCAGGGCGGTTATTCCCTGTAGTTGTGGCAATGACAGGTTGGGTGCCAAGCGGCATATAAGGATTCCACAATGGGATCTTTCGACCCGAATACCGGTGCAACCGGATGGAAATAAATGACATGATTCTTGTTCCGGACAACCGGTGGAAAATGCCAACCAAAGTCAGAAGCTTCCGGACAACACCGGTAACCAGTTTCATGTGACCGGCCGCAAAGTCGGCAACAGCATTGGAAAACCTGGAATTGTGAATAAAGCGCAAATCCTTGATCAACTTGCCGGTATTGATCTCAACAGGGCAGGTAAGGGCACAGAGTCCATCCGTTGCACAGGTGGCATCGCCATCGTACCTGAATTTTTTTCTCAGATAGGAATAGGTACTGTTATAATTACCGGTTGAAGAAAGCCTGATCAGTTCACGGAAAACCACAATGCGCCCGCGAGGTGTGAGCGTAATTGACCGGGACGGACAATTGGATTCACAAAATCCGCACTCAATACAGGAATCAATGGTTTCATCCGCCACCGGGAACGATTTGATATTCCTCAGATGCACCTCCGGGTCATCATTCAGAATTACACCGGGATTAAGCAGATTTTCCGGATCGAAGATCTTCTTGATTTCATGCATTACCTGGTAAAGCTCATCACCCCATTCTTCCCTGACAAAAGGGGCCATATTGCGGCCTGTGCCATGCTCCCCCTTGAGGCTGCCGTCATAGCGGTGCACGGTGAGTTGCACGATTTCCTGCATAAACCGGCTGTAATGTTTAAGGCTTCCCGTTTTTTGAAAATCCGGCATAATCACAAAGTGGATATTGCCATCCATTATATGACCCCATATGACGGAATCCGTGTAACCATACTTAATAAGCAGTGCGCGAAGATCAGCGAGGGCATCGGCAAGCACTTCAGGCCGGAAAGTCAGGTCTTCGATAATGCAGGCTGCACCTGCAGGCCTGGTAGCTGCTGCCGAGGTAAATAGCCCTTTTCTTACCTTCCAGAGTTTTTCATAAAGAACAGGATCGGTGTTAAAATTTACCGGGAGAATTGTTTGTATGCCTGATAATACACTTAATATTTTATTAACTTGTGAATCAAGTATTTCCTGGGTATGTGCTCCCGTATCAATGAGCAATGCTGCTGTTTCCTCTGGCAGTGTTTTCAGATCTTCGGGCATACCCGGGTTATTCTGCACCGACCTCAGGGCATTCCGGTCCATCAGCTCGGCAGCAGCAATGCTGCAATCTTTCAGCCGGCCAATGACCTCACAGACATGACGCACAGAAGGAAAGAAAATAAGCGAGGTGGCCTTAAGCGGAAAATCTTCAACAGTGGCCAGGGTTACTTCCGAAATAAAACCGAGTGTTCCCTCGGAACCAACCATCAGGTGTGAAATTATATCAAAAGGATCGTCAAAATCGAGCAACGCATTCACACCATAACCGCAGGTGTTCTTAATCTCGTATTTGTGACGTATCCGCTTTGAAAGGACTGGATCCGATTTTACCCGGTAGGAAAGATGCTGCAGCTTTTCAAGCATACCGGCATGATTTTCGGAGAACAATTTGCACGAATCCCTGTCTCGTGTATCCAGCAGGGTACCGTCCGCAAAAATGATCCGCATGCCGTGCAGGGTGTTGTAACTATTGTTGCTAATGCCAAATGCCCCGCCACTGGCGTTGTTTGACACGATACCGCCTATTTTGGCCGAATTTATTGAGGCAGGGTCCGGACCTATTCTTCTCCCATACCCTGAAAGGCGCACATTGGCAAGTCCGCCTGTTATTCCGCACTGAAGGTCAACCAATCTGCCGTTATCCGTTGCATGAAAGCCTGTAAACCGGTCACCAATCTCCACAAGCACCGAATCGGTAACGGTTTGCCCGCTCAGGCTGGTACCTCCGGCCTTAAAGGTGACCGGGATCAGTGATTCAGAACAGCACCTGATGACATGAATAACCTCCGCCTCATTTTCAACACGTACCACCATACCCGGGACCAGACGGTAAAAACTTGCATCTGTTCCTTTGGCCAGGGTATAGAGCGGATCGGTAAATATCCGGGAAGCTGGTATCAGGCTCCTGATTTTTCTCCCGAGATGCAGAAACGGAGGGGCAGAAAGCATTATTGCATGAATCAAAATGTTAATTCATGCAATTTAGCCAACAATTTTGTTTTTTACCAGCGGAAGCTGAAGGATTTTAACCAGACCTGCCTGGTGTTATTGCAGGTTAAATGGTCCCGTTAACGGGAATGAAATTGGTCATGGAACCCTTCTCGATCATACCTTCATTCTCAGAAACTACCAGGGTACTGGAACCGGAAATTTTTTGCATTAGCATATTGATTTTGCTGCTCTGCCATGAACTGATAAAAACAATGTGCTGAAAACCGCCAAGATCATTCACCGTATTGAAGTATTTAACCTGGATTGGCTGTAAACCGACTTTCATATTCTGGGTCAGTTTAGTCAGTAAGTGTATTTACTACATTAAGTACGCATGAATCGTCATTTTTGTTACAAGATAAATATCATGGTAACAGGTGTCAGTATTATGCTAAACCCGATTGTATCCCTAACCGGAGCTATATGGGCATTACTGTTCAATTGCCGGAAAATACTTTCGTTTGAAAAACAGTGCGACATTTACAAGCATAATAAGTACGGGAACTTCAACCAGGGGGCCTATTACTGTGGCGAAGGCAGCCTGTGAGTTAATTCCAAATACAGCAACAGCCACGGCAATGGCCAGTTCAAAGTCGTTGCTGCCTGCCGTAAAGGCAAGTGTTGCTGAACGTTCATACCCTTCGCCCATCCATTTGGCCGCAAAAAACGTGGTAAAAAACATCAAAGCGAAATAAATGGTATAGGGTATTGCTACCCTGATGACATCCATGGGCAACTCAATGATCTTTTCACCTTTAAGTGAAAACATAACAAATATGGTAAACAGTAAAGCTATTGGGGTTAACCAGGATATTCCCGGAACATACTTTGTAAAAAACCAGTCATTGCCCTTCCATTGGCGAAGGACCAGATTGGTAATCAATCCGGCAGCAAATGGAATCCCAAGGTAAATCAAAACGGTGATTGCGATCTCGGAAATGGAAACTTCCACGGCTACTCCCTTTAGGCCAAACAGGGTTGGTAAAAAGGTTATAAAAACGTAGGCGTATACCGAGTACAGAAAAACCTGGAAAAGTGCATTAAATGCCACCAAACCGGCTGCCAATTCAGAATCCCCTTTGGCCAGGTCGTTCCAGACCAGTACCATGGCAATGCACCGGGCAAGACCCACCAGTATAACTCCAACCATAAGGCCCGGATGATTTTGCAGGAAGAGAATGGCCAGGAAGAACATGACCAGGGGACCTACGATCCAGTTCTGGGTAAGTGACAGGCCCAGTAATCTCAGATTTTTAAAAACCAGGGGAAGCTTTTCGTATTTCACCTTTGCCAGGGGAGGGTACATCATCAGAATAAGACCAATGGCAATTGGTATATTGGTTGTACCCGAACTTAATGAATTCCAGAAACCGGAAATTCCCGGCATAAAATAACCGGTGATTACACCTGAAATCATTACCAGGAAAATCCACAATGTTAGATAACGATCGAAAAAGGAAAGTTTCATTTCTTCTCAGCATAAACCGTAATACTGAAAATTCCTGCTCCCGATTTCCTGTATTCCGACAGTTGTTCAGGACTGAGATAGTTCAGTAAAATATCATCAGGGACCGGCGTTGCCTTTTCCTTTTGCACTTCGATGTTTTCAAGACCCGCATCTTTCATGATCTGCAGGTATTCCTCAATTTGAATGGCTCCCGACACACATCCGGCATACATTTCAGCAGCCTGCCGGATTTCAGCGGGTAGTTCGCCCCGAAGTACGACATCGGATACCGAAAGATGACCTCCGGGCTTCAGGATCCTGTATATTTCACTGAAGGCTTTCACCTTGTCCGGAACTAAATTCAAAACACAGTTGCTGATGATAACATCGGCGGTATTATTATCGACGGGCATATTCTCAATATCACCAAACCTGAATTCCACATTGTTGTAACCAAGCTTTGCGGCATTTGAACGCGCTTTCCCGATCATCGCTTCAGTCATGTCAATACCAATAACTTTTCCCGTTTCACCTGTCAAAGCCCTGGCGACAAAACAATCATTTCCTGCACCTGATCCAAGGTCAATTACGGTATCTCCTGTTCTGATTTTTGCGAATTCGGTCGGAATGCCACAGCCCAAACCCAGGTCGGCATCCGGATTATACCCCTCGAGCTGGCTGTAATCATCACTGAATACGGTATAGGTTGAATCGCCGCATCCACATGCACTTCCGCAGCATGAGGATTGATTTTGCAGCTTACTTTGGTTGGCTATTTCGCTGTATTTTTCCTTTATAACGAGTTTTAAATCTTCTGCTTTCATTTTGTGTAGTTTTAAATTTGAAAATTCAATTTGTCTGATTGCCGGATCGTTTAATAGTGGAATTGTAGAAAGCAAGAAATGCTTCCCTGATCGCATCCCTTATCCGGCGAAATTCACTCCAGATAAACTCATCTGTTCCAATTGCGTGGGAAGGATCCTCAAAGCCCATATGGAGGCGGTTTTTCACCTTTCCGAAAAAAGCCGGGCAGGTTTCATTGGCATGATCACAAACAGTTATTACATAATCCCATTCCCCTGTCAGGTACTTATCAACCAGCGCCGGGGTATGATGGCTGATATCGATACCGGCTTCCTTCATTACTGTAACCGCTTTCGGGTTTACCTGTTTTGCAGGTTCAGTCCCGGCAGAGTATACTTCAATGTCCTTATCAAAAGACTGTAAGAAACCGTGTGCCATCTGGGAGCGGCAACTGTTGCCGGTGCAGAGAACTAATATTTTCATGATTTAATGTAATTTGAAAATTAGAAACTTATTAACAACATTTACCATCGTCACATTCAATTGTATTAAGAAATTCCTTCATCATATCCTGGAATTTCCTGATAGCGGACCCGCATAAACAATAATTAATTTTCAGTCCATCAATATCGCCATGTATCAGGCCTATATCCCTGAGCTCTTTGAGGTGTTGCGATACTGTACTTCGGCTCAGTGGAATATGATCTGATATGTCGCCTGAAATGCAGGTTTTTGTAGCCGCCAGGTATTGAAGTATTGCCGCCCGGGCAGGGTGGGAGATTGCCCTGGCGAATCGGGACAATTGCTGCAATTGTTCGTTAAAGACTTCGGTTTTATTCATTATTTTCTTTCTGTGTTTTTAATTTTATAATCTGTATTTGATCAGGGCTACATTATTTTGTATGTCGTAAAAATACGACATATTAAAATATTCTGCAAGAATTATTACATTTTCTTTTAGTAAAGTGAAAGACTATCTGTATTAACTGGGCAAATAATACACGCAGTTCATTCAAAAATCACAATATATAGGGAGTGTATGGAATAAACAAATGATTTAGTTTAGCCTGTTCAACTACATGCACATTGCTACTATGAAAAAAACCATTTTACTATTCCTGATATTCCTGACAACAAATTCCGTCAGGTCCCAATCTACCGACAGCCTTATCGGAACTATTCAAAGCAGCGCCGACAGATTGTTGACAACCGGTGGCAAACTCCTTCTGGGAGGTTATGGAGAGGTACATTATAACCAACCCCTGAATTCAGGCATCCGGAATAATGGCGTGCTGGATGTCCACCGGATGGTCGTGTTGCTCGGGTATAATTTCACTTCGAAAACCCAGTTTATATCTGAAATTGAATTTGAACATGTCAGCGAAGTGTATATTGAGCAGGCTTTTTTACAGTATAAACTCAACAGCTTTTTAAACTTCAGGGCTGGTCTGATGCTCATACCCATGGGGATCGTAAATGAATATCATGAACCAACTGCCTTTAACGGGGTTGAACGCCCGGTAATTGATACCAGGATTTCACCCTCAACCTGGCGGGAGATCGGGGTTGGTGTTGCCGGTAATTTGCTTGGGGCATCGCTGAAGTATCAGTTTTACGTGGTAAACGGGTTCAATAGTTATGACACCGAAGGCAGGCTTAGGGGAAGGGATGGATTACGCAACGGGCGACAAAAAGGAGCTGAGTCCTACATCAGTTCACCCAATATTACGGGTAAGATTGAGTATTATGGGATCAGAGGCCTGAATACCGGAATATCGGGCTACTTCGGCAAAACGCAAAGCAAATTGTACAACGGGATCGACAGGGATGACAACACAGCTTTGGCCCGTGCAGATTCTTCGGTAACGGGAATAGCCATGATCGGAATTGATGCACGTTACCAGTCAGGCGGCTGGCAAATGCGCGGACAATTTTATTACACTGCGCTTTCAAACACGGACCAATACAATGTATTTACTGCCAGGAACGGTGTAACAAATGATCTGGGCAGTGCCATCGCCGGTTATTACCTGGAAGCAGGATACAATGTGTTGAAATTCAACCCGAATACAAATTCAGAACTGATATTGTTTACCAGGTACGAGAATTTCAACATGCATAATTCAACAGCAAACGGACTGCCTGAAAACAGGAACTACGACAATGATGTAATCACCGCCGGGTTCAGTCTCAAACTGGCAAAGGGTGCAGTTGTGAAGGCCGATTTGCAGTTAATAAAAACCGCTGCTGCTCCGGAATTTGCAAAATCATTCAATGCAGGGGTAGGCGTGATGTTTTAACAGGGTAACCATGATCAGGAACTTTTTCCCAATACTGTTGGTATTTTTCAGCTGCACCATATTAGAAGCGCAGGATGAAATAAATTACAGGCCCAAATTGCTTTATAAGGCATTATTACGGGAAAATACCTCCGTATTGCCCGGAATAACTGAAATTGTTATTCCTGAAGCTTTCGAAGGTCATATTTACCAGGGGAAATTTTTTGAAACAAAAGATAATAATCCTGCAGGAACTATCCGGTACATCTATACAGGCAGGATAAACAGCTGCCGTACGGGGGGGTGTTCAGGAGACATGAAGAAAAGCGGGGATCATGACAGCGAATACTTTGATTATTTCATTTTGTTCGATGCAGGCTGTAAAATTGTCCAGGTCAGGGTATTTAATTACCGGGCCACACACGGTCAGGAAATCACGGCTGCGGGTTGGTTGAGGCAGTTTATTGGCTATCATGGTGAAAGCGAACTGAAAACTGGTAAAAATATAGATGGCATATCGGGAGCGACTATTTCGGTCGAAGGGATTACCCGGGATATTCAGGATAAGACCCAAATACTTAAAGAATTACTGATGATTGAATAAACAATCCGGGAAACTTACCAAAATACCAAAAGCCCTATTACCTTTTAGTGGTTGAATTATAAAAATTATAACTTAATCAATTTAAAATTTAACTAACTTGGATTATGAAATATTATATACCTGTCTTTTTCTGTCTTATTCTTTGTTCCTTTTGGACAAGAAAATTTGATATACCCGAACCCATCAAACATGTTGACCAGGTGCTATGGGTGGTCGATGATCTTACCAACACCATGAAACAATGGGCAAATCTTGGTTTTAACCAGATTGTGGATCTGGATACAGTGGCTGCGGAACTGAAAATTGCCGGTAAGGTGGTTAAACTGAGAGTGGCAAAGGCGAATCTGGGGGGAGCAAACATCACATGGATCCAACCCCTGGAGGAAGCATCTGTTTTTTCTGAATTTCACAATTCTTATGGCGATGGTGCCTTAAGCCTTGTGCACCGGGTGGAGAACAACAGTGCACTTCAGGCTGAACTAAACCGTTTATCCGCGATCGGTCTGAACATCAAAGAAGAGATCAGCATTAAAACAAACAAGGGAAATCTTTATTATGTTCTGATGGACACCCGGCATGAAGGGAAGTATTATCTCGGATATACCCAGGGGGACCAGGACATAAAGATGATGAAAGAGCTTTCCTCTGAGAACCTGCATAATATGAAGATCAATCAATATGCTTTTGCCATCCGTAATGAAAAACCTGTTTCTGCATACTGGCAAAAGGTCGGGTTTCCTGAATTTCAAATGAATCATCCTGAATTGGGCAATAAACATTATTACAGCAAGCCGGTAGATCATGATCTGATCCAGGGCTGGCAAAGGCATGGCGATGTGGCGTATGAATGGTGTATCCCGGTCTCCAATCCTATTGTATATGATGACCATATTAAAAAGCACGGAGAGGGTATTCATCATCTGGCCTTTACTGTTCAGGATATGGACAAAGTGCTGGATGATTATAAATCAAAAGGCTATGTTATCTCCATGGGAGGCACATGGGGAGAAACAGGAAAGCCGGGTTCCGGCAGGTATGAATACATTGATCCTGAGAACAGTGGTGGCCTGACGTTGGAGCTCTTATGGTCTCATCCCTGAGCCATACGTAGTTTGATCATTCCTCGAGGGGGAATGCCAAAATCTTTCAAAATTAAACTACCTGGGTATTGATAAAACGAAAGAATAAAATCCCTGACTCAGAATCCTTAGATTTGGTAAGCAATACGTTGTATCAGACAAATATAATACTGCTATATGATGAAAACAGCATGGTTTGGTATTATACTGTTGGTATTATTTGCGGCCGATAGTTACGGGCAGTCAGCCCCTGGTAAAGATAAAACTGTCAGGATTTGGGAGGAACCGGTACCGCTTCCCACCTATCTTGTGGATCCGCCTGATCCGAACCCGAGATTTTATGACGGACGGGCTTATCAGGGTGCACAGGGAAGAGTTTATCCCTATCCCATCTATGAAAGTCTCTCAGATACCAGGGTAATAAAGGAATACGACATGGTTTTCCTTGAAAATGAATACATTAAAATCAATATTCTGCCGGAGATCGGGGGGCGTCTGTTTGGCGCCCTGGACAAAACCAATGAATATGATTATATCTACAGGCAGCATGTGATCAAACCCGGATTAATCGGGATGCTGGGAGCCTGGATTTCCGGAGGGATTGAGTGGAACTTTCCACACCATCACCGGGCAACTGCATATATGCCGGTGGATTATATTATGCAGGAAAATGCGGACGGAAGTGCAACCTTATGGATCGGCGAGCTGGAAATCAGGCACCGGATGAAGTTTATGCTTGGTATCAGCGTATATCCGGGTAAATCATACTTTGAGATTACGTTCAGGCCATTTAACGGAACTCCTTTTTCACACTCATTTCTGTATTTTGCCAATACAGGTGTGCATTCAAACGTGGATTACCAGGTTGTTTTTCCGCCGTCTACGGAGTTCGGTGTTTATCATGGAAAAAATCAATTCGTCAGGTGGCCCATATCGCACGAAGAATATAACAGTGTTGACTATTCTGAAGGAGTTGATATCAGCTGGTGGAAAAATCACCCGGAATGGACGTCCATCTTTGCCTGGAATTATGAGGATGATTTTGTAGGCGGATATGATCATGGAAAAGAAGCAGGGTTAGTTTGCTTTTCAAATCATCATATTGCTCCCGGTAAAAAATTCTGGACCTGGAGCACGGGACCCAGGGGACAGCTCTGGGATAGGGCCCTTACTGAAATTGATGGTCCGGAGCTGGAAATTATGATCGGCGGTTATTCGGATAACCAGCCTGATTACAGCTGGCTTCAACCGTATGAATCAAAATATCTGAAACAGTACTGGTATCCGATCCGCGAGATAGGCGGTGTGAAGAATGCTAACCTGGAGGCGGCTGTCAATTTCGAATTTACAGGAAAGAACAAATTGAAAATAGGATTTAATACAACCTCATCCAGAAATAATGCCAGGGTGGCGTTAGATATAAAAGGAGAAAGGATCTTTGAACAGCAAATTGATATTGACCCTTCTCATCCTTTCCTTAAAGAAGTTCCTTTGCCAATGCATATAGTAGAACAGGATATCAGATTAACCCTGTTTACTTCCGATGGAATTGAACTAATAAGTTATCAGCCTGTGGAAAGGAAAGAATCACCCATGCCTGATGCGGCCAAACCGCCAAAGTCTCCGGAAGAAATTTCCACAGTTGAGGAATTGTATTATACCGGCCTTCGTTTGGAACAGTTCTACAATCCGTCTTTTGATCCGTATCCTTATTATGAGGAATCCCTGAGAAGAGATTCATCTGATTACAGAGTGAATACAGCCGTTGGACTGTTGAATATCCGCAGAGGTAAGTTTGATGAGGCTGAAAAGCATCTGCAAACTGCTGTTAGCAGGATAACCAATAATTATACAAAACCAAGGGATGGAGAGGCTTATTATTACCTTGGTTTATGTCAGAAATTCAGGATGAATTTTGAGGATGCCTATGAAAATCTTTACCAGGCCACATGGAGCTATGCATATCACTCAGCTGCATATTATCAGCTTGCACAACTTGATATGCTGAAAGGTAACCATGATCTTGCACTCGGGCATCTGGACCGTTCAATTTCCACAAATTCCAATAATACAAAAGCATTCAACCTGAAATCAGCCATCCTCAGAAAAAAAGGCAATCCGGAACTTGCCCTGGAGATAAGTTCCGGAACGATGAAATATGATCCGCTGGATGTGTGGTCAATGTATGAAAATTATCTTGCGTACAAAGCGCTTGTGAAAAATGAGGAGGCACAAAGAGCATTATCAGCTCTTAAAAGCAGAACCAGGAGTTATGTTCAGACATACCTGGAGCTGTCACTCGAATATGCCAATGCCGGACTTTGGGCTGAAGCAATAGATGTTTTGTCAAATCCCGATCTTACATTGAATGACCCGGATGGATCCTATCCTATGAAATTCTACTATCTTGGTTATTTCTGGCTTCAAAATGGGAATAATAAAAAAGCCCTGGATTATCTGAATCAGGCGTTCACAATGCCACCCGATTATTGTTTCCCGTTCAGGCTTGAGTCAATAAATATACTGGAAACTGCTATAAAATTAGGCCCATCTGATCCCAGGGCTCCGTATTACCTGGGAAACCTTCTTTATGAACTACAACCTGAAAAGGCCGTCGGTTATTGGGAAAGATCCCGGGATATTGATAATTCATTTCCCATAGTGCACAGGAATCTGGGCATGGCTTATTATAAAACATACAACGATATAACACAGGCTATTGCAAGTTACGAAAAGGCCATTTCCCTGAGCAGCATGGACCAGAGATTGCTGTACGAAGCTGATTTACTGTATGCAGCTGCCAGGACAGACCCGGAGAAAAGGCTGAAAGTACTCAGGGATCATCATGAAGTTATTTCCAATAATAATGTTGCTGATGCATTGTCACGGGAAGTCATGCTCCTGGTTCAACTCAGCCGGTATGACGAGGCTCTGGATATAGCCGGGAATAACTATTTCCGTCAGTGGGAAGGAGTCAGTAAGGCATACAGCTCCTACGTGGATGCGCACCTTCTCAGGGGATTGAATAAATTCAATTCAGGCAATTATGAAAATGCTCTGGCAGATTGGCAATATGCCCTGCAATATCCTGAAAATATGATGGTTGCTCAGTCATACAGGGGTGGGAGGGAAAGCCAGGTTTATTATTTAACCGGAACTGCCTATGAGAAAATGGGCAATAGTAAAAAGGCAAAAGAAATGTGGGAACTTTCGATATCCAGGAGGCAGAATCCACAGCTTTCCGAAATTCATTTTTACAGGGGTCTTTCATTCAAAAAACTGGGAAAAACTTCCGAAGCAAATGAAATTTTCGATGGACTGATCGAATTGGGAAATCAGCGACTTGAAATTCCGGATATAGATTTCTTTGCAAAGTTTGGCGAAAGGGAAACGGCGGATGACAGGAAATCCGAAGCACATTATCTGATTGGCCTGGGATATCTGGGAAAAGGTATGGATAAAGATGCTAAACCGGAATTTGAAGAAGCGGTAAGACTGAATATAAACCATATATGGGCGATGCGATACTTTAAGCAATACGATGCATTATGGAAACAAAATACACAAGCCGTCAGGTAATAAAAAATCTTGGATTGGGAGCGACCGGATTCATGATCAACCCGATACCTTTGTCAAAACAGCTGACATGCATCTCTCATGGTCCGGAGAATATCGATCAGCATTTGGGTGAAACCATTGAGAGGTTCCTTGAGACAACGGGATTTAAAAAGTACAGAATCATGAAATCTTTAATAAATATTTAAACTATGAAATACTCCAAATTCGTATTCATAATTATTGTTTTCCCGGGAATTTTAACAAACAGTTGTAAGCCAAAACAAAAGACTGTTCTTATTAAAGTATATCCCGATTCTGTTCTGGCAGATGTCTCTCATCGTCCGGTAGGTATCAATGTCGATTATTTCATGGATGACGACAATTACCTCAGACCTGCACGCCCTACTGTAGATGCCCTGAAGGCTATGGGTGTAAAATTCCTGAGATATCCGGGTGGAAACAAATCGGATTTGTATTTATTTTCAGTTCCACCCTATGAAATCTCAAAACCTGCATTGGCAAGGACCGGAAAAGGAGCGGTCGGGTATGAGAGAGTGATTAAAAATGATAAGGAATACAAGTATGATGTACTCGATTTTGATGAATTCATGGAGATGTGCAGGGAAGTTGGTGCTGAACCTGTTATTACTGTAGCTGCCGATGAATACCTGGCTGATTATCCTGATGGATGCACATGGACAGACAGGGAAGGATTGATCCGGAATGCGGTTGAATGGGTTCGGTATGCCAACATTAAGAAACAATATAACGTGAAGTACTGGCTTATCGGGAATGAATGCTGGCATAAAAATAATCCGAATTCAACTGATGAAATATATGCACGGGATGTGATTGATTTTTCAAAGACAATGAAAGCAGTTGATCCGTCCATTTATATAGTTCCAAACGGGAATTCGGTTGATTTTTTCAAAGATGTAATAACTATTGCCGGTAATGATATCGATTATCTGTGCCTGAGCAATTATCCGGTATGGGAGTATCATGCCGGATACCTGTCATACCGGGATACTCTTCAGGACCTGATGGGACCGGTGAAACGGGCACTGACAGCCATAGATCAGTATGCTACCCGGCAGGTTAAGGCCAAATTGAAATTGATTGTTTCCGAATTTGGTCCTTTCGATTGGGCTTATACATGGCCAATGGTCAACGATATGGGGCATAACCTGTGCAATTTTGAAATGACTGGCAGACAATTGGAATACCCGCAAATTGCATTTTCCTGTTACTGGAATACACGGTGGATAGAAAATGATTCGGCGGAAAATCAGGTGTATGATGTACTTGACAAAAGCGGCAATTTCAATGCAAATGGACATGGCCTGATGATCTGGGGTAATTTCCTGGGCGACAAAATGGTAAGAACGACGTCTACCATGCATATAAGGTCATTTGCCAGTTATATTCCCGAAGAAAACAGGCTGTATGTTTATATCATGAATATGATGGAAAATCAGGAAAATGTCACGCTTGATATTGAAAAAAATATGGTCAGCTCTGTTGTCCAGGCATGGGAACTCTTCGGCAGGGACCCGGATGATTGTGATCCGGTGTGGCAGGAATTCACCGGTGTTAAAAAGCCGCTAACCTTTGAGGTGAAAGGCACATCGATTACCGTCATTGAATATCTGCTTAAATAGTAACATGATAGGCAACATCTTAAATTCAATTATCATGAAAACACTTTCAAAATCCTTTAGCTTTCTGGTTGTTATCCTGATTGGTCTAACCATCACCTGTGACCGGATAGGCGCAGCCAAAATGGGTAATAAGTCGCAGGTATATTATGTTTCCCCGTCAGGGGAGGACAGCAATCCTGGAACTATTGATAAACCCTGGAGGACAATAGATAAAGTTAACAGTACCGATCTGAATCCCGGAGACATGATATTTTTCCAGGGGAATCAGGTGTTCCCGGGAACGTTGAAGCTTGATTCACTGGATTCGGGAGAGGAGAATAAAAATATTGTCATTACTTCCTATGGTGAGGGAAAAGCATCAATCAACGGGGGAAAAGGCTCAGCCCTTCAGGCTGAGAAATGCAGCTATCTTACTGTCCGGAATTTA
The DNA here is from genome assembly GCA_035258345.1 of Bacteroidales bacterium. Taxonomy (GTDB): domain Bacteria; phylum Bacteroidota; class Bacteroidia; order Bacteroidales; family UBA10428; genus UBA5072. The sequence goes on along the minus strand of DATEVU010000069.1, from coordinate 31,290 downwards.
GAATTCCGGGGGGATGGCAGGAAAGAAGGAAATACTACTGATGGTGTGCTGATTATAAGCAGTAATTTTGTGCATATTGACCAGATTGAAATATATGGATTTCAGCATTCAGGATTGCATGTATATAAAGCCAATGATGTAAAGATCACGCATGTTTATGCTCATGATAATGGATTTGCAGGCATTCATGTGACAGGCAGTACAATGGATGATCCGGTATATTATGATAATCACAATGTATACATTGGGTATTGCGTGGCTGAGAATAATCCGGGAGACCCCACCGTATTAAAAGGTCATAGTGGTAATGGTATCCTGGCATCTTCCGTAAATGGAGGTGTTATTGAATATTGTGAGGCGTTCAACAACGGATGGGATATGCCATGGGATGGAAATGGTCCGGTGGGTATATGGATATGGGATTGTACAGATTTCGTTATTCAGTACTGTATTTCACATGATAACAAAACGCACCCGGGAGCAAGGGATGGAGGTGGTTTTGATCTTGACGGCGGTGTCTCGAATTCAATTATTCAATATTGCTTTTCATTCAACAACCAGGGTACCGGTATAGGTCTTTATGAGTTTGGCGCCAGTAAACCATGGGAAAACAATACCATACGGTATAACATCAGTCAGAATGATGGAAAAACCCATGACGGATCCCTTGGTATATGGAAGGCAGAAGGTGGAACGATGCGGAACTGTGAAATCTATAATAACACATTCTACAACAGCAATCCTGAAGGGAATACCATTTGGCTCGACAGCAGTATGCCGGGATTTAAATTTCGGAATAATATTTTCGTTTACAAGGGTAAATTTTTGTATGAGGGGCATCATTTTAACCATGAAGTTTTCCAGGGCAATGTTTACTGGAATCTATCCGGAGGTTTTGAACTCGAAGGGTATAAAACCATTGAAGCATGGGCAAGGGCAACAGGAAATGAAATGATTGGAGGATCGGTCAAAGGCATGTTCACAGATCCTTTGCTGGTTGCTCCCGGGACATTCACTTTAGCGCATCCCGCTGAAATAACGGCAGAAAGCTTTTCAACTTACAGGTTAAAACCCGGATCGCCATTAATTGATAAAGGTTTGAACCTGAATGAAATGTTCGGGATTGATATAGGTGGAAAGGATTTCCTGGGAACACAACTTCCCCAGGGAATAGGATATGATATCGGGGCTGTTGAGTTTATTAAAAATTAAAATTTTATTTGTTTTAGTAATAAATATTTTTAATGAATCAAATAGTAGATTATTTAAAAAAAATGCTATAATTTTATATAATAGTACAAAGTACATTTAATTTTGTATTTTAATAAGTATTGGATGCAAATTGTCGCATGCTATGGAATGCATCCAATAATTATTATTTCACTCCACCTAATTAATAAACAATGCCGTATGTAAGGCAACTTACTGTATATTGAGAACATAAAAAAGAAATTGCCTTTTGACTTAAAATTTGGATAATTTTTTTAGGCCTGTTGTAATTTATAATTAACACAGCTGGCAAAATGAAAAATCCTGTCGCCCCTGTACTGCGGTTCTCATTGCTGATCAGCGCTTTTTTATTTAATTCTTGCGAAAAGAAGTTTGATGAATATTATCAAGTTCCGGATGATCTGATCGGGACGATATTGGAAGTATTGGAGGAAGATGGTAATTATACCCAATTCATCAGAGCGGTTGAGTTGGTGGAATATGATGATGTTATAGGAGTTACAGGTAATTTTACTGTCTTTGCACCGGATGATAATGCCTTTGCGGAATTCTTTACTGAATATGGATATGCTTCGCTGGAAGATATACCCGAAGAACTACTGGAAGGAATCGTTTATTATCATATTGTTTTCTGGGCATATTCAAAATTTATGCTTCTTTACGGGCTGGGTATACAGGATGAAGACATCGATTACAATACGTTTAATTTTAAGCAAATTACCAAGTACACCCCGCCCAAGACCTTGGAGTTTGACACACTGGGTCAGCGATACACAGTGTATCATGAATCCAAATTTATTCCGGTTTATTCTGATGAATTTTTTATTGAGCAGGATCTGAATGCTGCTGCAAACTATTCCTTTTTATATCCGGGCACCCCGTACGGAGGTTTTCATGTTGACAGGGCGGAAGTAGTGGAAGCTGATGTACCGGCTCAGAACGGTTGGATACATAAGATCAATAAGGTTCTTGTTCCTCCTGATAACCATGATAAAATTCTGGAAAAAAGGCCTGAGTTCAGCTTATTCAGGGAGTTGCTGGAGATAAATACATTTTATCAATACAGTCAGACCTACACGACACAGCAGGACAATGAGGGTGATGTTGATGAAGATGGCGACCTGGATTCGCTTTTCCTGAAAATGAACAGTATATTCCCCTCCGGCAGTTCTCCTGACGCTGAAAATGTCGGGTATAACGGAAAGCAAAATGTACTGACACTTTTTGCCCCTACAAACGATGCCCTGTTAAGTTTCCTGAATGATTATACCGTAGGCTACTCTTCATTGTTCCAGATCGGCAGGTATTGGATGAACTGGTATCTTTCACACTATATCGGTGCCAATTACTGGCCGTCAGAATTTAATTCGCTGACGGATGACTGGGAGCTGGACCTTACATCTTTGCTGGTAAACTGCAACGTGACAGAGGCAGACATACATTATGCCCAGATGGCCAGTAATGGTCCGTTTTGCGGGATAAACAAGTTTTTTCTTCCGAAGATATTTGAATCAATAGCACAGCCAATTTTCGGGAACAAGGAATACGAATGGTTTTGTGATATGCTGGTGTATTATCAGGTTGAATCGTTGCTGAATGAAGAAGACCTTGAGTTCACCCTTTTTGCCCCGACAAATGCAGCCATTGATAAAGCCGGATATATTTTCAGGACCGGGCTGGGGGGTTGGGGATTGTATTCAAAATCCAATCCATTGGCGCCTCTGCCCAGGAGGGAGGCTTCGGATATTGTCAAGACGCATCTGGTTTTCGGGCAGTTGGCCGAAAGTGACTTTGTGGAAGGAAGTTTTATTGAAACCTCTCAGCATACTTATATTGGGATGACCCAGGATGGAATATATGCAGGAGGCGACCTGACCCCTGCAAAAATGGGCAGCCCGGAAATAGTCAGTGGAAAAGGGGTTCTCTACAATATCGACCGGATGATGATCTCTCCAAAATATTCGATTTTTGAAATACTGTCAAATCCGAACATTTATCCCCAGTATCAGAAATTTTATCAGTTATGTTACCAATCAGGTTTAATACTGCTGGATAAGGATATGAATCCCCTGAGCCTTAACAATATTTCTGTCGGAACCTATTATACCTGTTTTATCCCGACGAATGAAGCCCTGACCGAAGGCCTCGCGTACGGAACTGTTCCAACTGACCCGGTTTCCCTGCAACAGTTCCTGCGTTATCATTTTGTTGAGGGGGTGATCTTCTCTGACGGGGAAAAATCAGGAGAATTCAACACCACAAGGATCGATGAGGAAAGTGGTTACCTCTTCAATACAATTGAAATCATGAATCAGCAGAATGACATTAATATCAAAGATAATCTGGGGAATATCCGAAATGTGATATCTGCTAATCATATGGCGGAAGACGGGGTGATCCATCAGATTGACTCGGTTCTATTGTTCAAATAATTGCAGCATTATTATGAAGAAAAAGATCCCTGCTGTTTTTTTGATCTTTATGCTGACCGGGCCCTTCGTGGTATGCCAGACACCAACCGTAATAAAAGGAAAGGTGACAGAGTCTGCAACAGGTGAGACCCTGATTGGAGTGATCATTGCTGAAATAAATGAACAAAACAGAACATTGAATGGGACCGTGACCGATATAAACGGAAATTTTGCTTTGAAATTAACCTCTTCTGAAAATAAAATAAAGATTTCCTATATAGGTTACAAGTCAAAAGAATTTTCACTTTCAGGACAAACCTATTTTGAGGTGAAAATGGAAGAAGAAACCACCCTCCTGGATGAAGTCATCATTACCGGTGAAAGCAAGAAAGTTGGAGGACTGGTTCCGGTCACCGAACGTGAACTTACAAGTGCCGTATCAACCATTGATATGAAAGCGCTTAAAGAAGTTCAGGTTTCTACGGTAGGTGAAATGTTGATGGGCCGGGCCAGCAATGTGGATATTTCAATGGCTTCCGGTGATCCGGGAGCTGGTATGTCAATCAAGATAAGGGGAACAGCATCCATCAGCGGATCTAACCAGCCCCTGATAGTGGTTGATGGGGTTCCCTTTGAAATAGAACTGGATAAGGACTTTGATTTTTCTGCTGTTACTCAGGAACAGTTCAGCGGCATGCTGAACGTCGCCCCTGAGGATATCCTGAGCATCCAGGTCCTTAAAGATGCCTCAGCTACGGCAGTATGGGGCTCACGTGGAGCGAACGGGGTTCTCCTTATTGAAACCAAGCGGGGGACTATGGGGAAAACCACTTTCGAATATTTGTATAAGCTGAGTATCCAACAACAACCCAAATCCATTCCCTTGCTTGACGGCGACTCCTATTCCATGCTGATGATGGAAGGGATATTGAATTCCGGATCTACAGAAATACCTGAGGAACTTTCCTATGACAAAGATTGGGAAGAGTATTATAATTACTCTCAGAATACAGACTGGCTGGCAGCGATTACCCAAACCGGGATTTCCCATGAACATAATTTTTCCATGATGGGTGGAGGTGAGAGCGCTCTTTACCGGTTTTCACTGGGATACCTTGACCAGGAGGGAACAACAAAGGGAACTTATTTTTCCAGATTCACATCCCGGTTTAACCTCGATTACCACGTTTCCAGGAAACTATTGTTTTCGGGGGACCTGTCTTATGCCTACTCGGATAATGATCTCAGCTATAAGGAAAACAGCGGTTCCAGCAGCATAAGGGCTCTGGCCTATGTAAAGGCACCCAATATGAGTATTTATGATTACGATAAGGAGGGCAATCAATCGGACAATTATTTCTCACCCGGGGATAATTTTCAGGGGTATGGTTCTCAATGGTACAATCCGGTTGCCATGGCCAATGAGGCCACCTGGAATATGAAACAGCACAGGCTCAGAACAAAGCTTCAACTTAAATATGACATCCTGGATAATCTTGTTTTTCAGAGTTTTGTTGCATTTGATGCAGATAACCAACTGGAAAATAAATTTCTACCACAGATTGTAACCGGGGTGCAATGGACCTCCCCTTATGTCAACCTGGCATCAGGTATGGATTATCAGAGTTCTGTTTTGGAAAGCCAGTCACAACTGGTTTATACCCTTCAAAAAGGAACGAAACACAAGCTGACATCCATGTTAGCGTTTACCTTGTCGGCAAAGAAGAATGGATGGTATTACGGAAGTACATCTAACCTGCCCTCCGCCTTCCTGAGGAGTTATGCGCAAGATGCTCCGATTTACTGGATAGGTGACGGGTACAGTCAGAACCGTATGGTTGCCGTGCTGGGTTTCATACATTATAGTCTCCTGGACCGATACCTCATTCAATTGAATATGCGCAGGGAAGGTTCCTCCAGATTCGGTTTTGATTCAAGATGGGGCACATTTCCATCCATTTCCATCGCATACCGCATTTCTTCTGAGCCATTCATGAAGAAATTGCCATTTATCAATGATTTGAAATTAAGGTACAGCTATGGTGTAAATGGAAATCAGCCAGGCAGCAGTTATGGTTATTTTAATCTATACAGTACCAGTGAGGCTTATATTGATATGCCTGTAGTTGTCCCAACAAATCTGCAGCTTGATCATTTCAGGTGGGAAAGAAATTCGCAGATTAATTATGGTGTCGACCTGAATGCGTTGAACAATTTTCTGGAGGTTCATTTTGATGTATACAGTCAAAAAAGCAAAGATCTTATATGGGAAAACTTGAAACTGCCGGCCACATCAGGTTTTCCGCAAATTACCAGGAACTGGGGGTCGATGGATAACAAAGGCTGGGAGCTCATGCTGGCAGCTGATGTTCTAAAGAAGGAAAAGCTCAATGTTAACCTTAACTTCAATATTGCCCATAATGAAAACAGAATAACCGAGATACCGGAGAATTTTGATTTTGAATTTGGCTCCGAAGCCAGTAACGGACAATATGCCCGTCGGGCGCAGGAGGGACATCCGATCGGAACCTTTTACGGATTCCGGTATCTGGGTGTTTACTCTACCGATGTGAATGCGGTTGCACATGATGCTGATGGAAACATTATATATGATATGGAGGGCAAGCCTCTGTATATGCGATATGAAAATGCCGATGGATATCGCTTCAGGGGAGGCGATGCCATTTATGAAGACATCAACCACGATGGCCTGATCAATGAACTGGATATAGTCAGACTGGGTAACTCAAATCCGGAATTTATAGGCGGATTCGGGTCTAAAATCTCCTGGAATAATCTTACAGTAACACTTTTCTTCCACTACAGGCTTGGACAGGATATTGTGAACATGACAAAAATGTACAATGAAAATATGTACTACAGAAATAATCAGAGTGTTTCTGTACTGAATCGGTGGAGACGGCAGGGAGATATTACGGATATACCCAGAGCCCTTTATAATCAGGGGTATAACTGGCTTGGATCGGACCGTTTTGTGGAAGATGGTTCCTTTGTAAGGTTTAAAAGCGCAAGTGTTAGTTATAACTTCAAAAAAGTAGCTGAAAAAATCAGGCTGAATGATTTGAAAATCAATTTCATGGTATATAACCTGTATACATGGACAGGGTATACCGGAGTTGATCCGGAAGTTCCCATGTTAAGCACGGATCCTTTCTTTATTGGTGAAGACAAAGCGGATACGCCGCCTCCCATAAACTATATTATTAGTTTGAATGTGAAGTTCTGAAAATTAAGATATATGGGTAAATGGTTTAAATATATACTATTTCTTCTTTTGGTTGCTATGCCAGGAGGGTGTTCCGAATGGCTGCAACTCGAACCTGAAAGCGAATTGACCCGTGAAGAGTTCTGGCAGTCGGGCGATGATGTGCAGGCTGTTGTTGCAGGAACCTATAAAGAACTGGCAGGGAGTGTTGAAAGATTGTTCAAATGGGGTGAACTCAGGGGAGACCTCATTGTTCCCGGACAGAATATCAGTGCCGACGACCGGAAAATAATGGAGGGATTCATTTACCCGGAGAATGACCTGAACCGATGGAATCAGTTATACCGGACCATTAACTTTGCCAACACGGTCCTGAAATTCTCTCCTGTTGTTGTTGAACGTGACCAGACCTTCAGTGAAAATGAGAGCAAGGCTTTAGAGGCCGAAGCGCTTTATCTCAGATCACTGTGTTATTTTTACCTTGTCCGGATATTCAGGGACGTTCCCCTTGTCCTGGAAGCCTCAGAAAACGATGCCCAGGACTACTATCCGGCTGTCACCTCCGAACAGGATATCTTTCTTCAGATCATAGACGATCTGTTGATTGCCGCGGTGAATTTACCAACTTCTTATGCGAAAATGGAATATAACAAGGGCAGGGCAACCAAATCTGCCGCTTACGCCCTGATGGCTGATGTCTACCTGTATTTTGAAAAATACCAGGCCTGCATAAATGCATGTAACGAATTAATAGGCAGTGGATTATACGGAATGATCGACGGAGAGGACTGGTTTATGAATTTCTTCCCCGGCAACTCCAATGAGAGCATTTTTGAGATCCAGTTTGACAAGGACCTGAACCAGACCAATATGTTGTACCGCATGATGGCTCCTTCGATAGGCGGAAGTTACCCTGACGGCAATGATGAATTCAGGGTATCACCCTATTTTGTGATCGATTTTGAGAAATACCCGAGCGACAGAAGAGCGGGAAACAGAACTTACTTTAAATTTTCCGGAGGAGGCTGGTACGTATTCGAGACAACCTATGTTTTATGGAAATACGTTGGCACGGAAGGATCCCCCAGTGCGGTCACCGGAGCAGGTGCAACCGGTTACAGAATGGGCAATAAGGAGAGTGATGCCCAATGGATAATTTACCGTTATCCCGATGTTCTTTTAATGAAGGCGGAAGCCCTGGTTCAGACAGGAGAATTCGGGCAGGCGGTTGAGCTGATAAACCAGGTAAGAACAAGGGCCATGTTGGAACCTGTTACAGCGATCACCAGCAAAAACACACTGGAAGATATCATACTGGAAGAAAGGGCGAAGGAATTCTGCGGTGAAGGAAAACGGTGGTTTGACCTCATCAGGATGGGCAGAAGAAATAATCGCGAACGAATGAATCGTTTCATAGAAATACTTTCGGATAATAAATCGTATGAAAAAGCCGAAATAATCCGGAGCAAATACTTAAACACCAACAGCTGGTACCTTCCCATCCACCAGGATGAGATAGACCAGAACAATAAACTGGTCCAGAATCCATATTATATCAACCAGTAGCTGAGATGAAAAGACAGGATACCCATATAACCCTTATACTTATCTTACTGGCAGCAGCTGCTGTTTCTCTTATTATCAACTGTCAGCAGGAGGAACCGCTTGAGGTTTTTTTTGAAGAGGATGAACTGCTGATTTCAGCTTACCTTGAAGAGCATGCTGATGAATATTCAACATTGATCAGGGTACTTGAGATCACAAATCTGAAGAGCACACTGAATGCGTATGGACATTATACTTTTTTTGCCCCCGGCAACCATGCGTTCGATGATTTCTGCGCACATTTCGGAAAAGGGTCAGTCGAAGAGTTTGACACAGACTATCTGGCAAACCTGGTCAGGTATCATCTGATCAACGTTGAAACCGAAAGTGCCTATTTCAGGAACGGGGCCTTTCAGGATACTACCTATTCCGGAGATTACCTTGTAATAACATTTTCCGAAGGTGGCCTTGAAACTATCCATGTTAATGATGCCTTGATCACGGAACGCGATATTCAGGTGGGAAACGGGTTTATCCATAAAATTGACAAAGTACTTACCCCAATCGTTGGCTCCGTCATGGACTTTTTAAAGGAATCCGGGGATTACAGCATTTTCAGCAATGCCCTTGAACTGAGCGGGCTTGCGGATAGCCTGCACATAATCATGATCGAACTCAATGAAGACATCGTTGTCAGGAGCAGGTTTACCCTGTTTGCCGAACCGGATGAGGTTTACAACCAGGAAGGGATATTCAATGCGGAGGACCTGGTGACCCGGTATTCAGATACCGGGGATCCCACCGGAAAGGAGGACGGATTCTATCAATTTATGGCCTATCATATTATGCCGGGGCTCTATTACCTGAATGCGATCGATTCATTCAATTATCCCACCCTGGCGGAGAACATGCTGATCAACGTACATCTGCGCGATAAAATTTACCTTAACCGGCATATGGAAATCGTGGAGGGACAATCCGTCGAGAAGTTCATTACCGTTAATGATCATATATCCAACCGGCAGGCCAAAAACGGAGTAATACACAGCATAGACAGGATCATGGAGCCCTTTGTGCCTTCCCCGGTTTATATGATTATAGATTTCACCGATTACCAGGGCATTAGCCTTGGGAAAATTTACACTGAAAAGGATCTCCAGGATATCCGGGGTATTTTGGTTAAGAATACAGGAATGTATTTCAGAAACTCAATCCTGGGAGATGGCGAAACAAACCTGCAGACTACCAGCAACAAAGTTGGATGGACTGTAGAATTTGAATTGCCGCCAATCCTCCGTGGTCAGTACGATGTATACCTGCACTGGGCAAGTCATCAGGACCATTGCTGGTGGGCACAGGCATTCTGGGACGGAGCACGGTTGGGCAATCCGTTCAGTTTCGTACACAGTAAAAGATGGCCCGGTGTTGAGTGGAAATATGATTACAATACAAGTCAGTGGATGGGAAGACTCCTGCTGAATGAAACCAGTTCTCACACGATCAAATTTATTGCGCTTGAAGGTGGTTACGGAAATTTTGATTACATAGTCCTTTGGCCGGTTGAAAATTAAAAGCAATGAAAAGAAAATATACAGATATCATGCTGAAGTTTTTGGTAATTGCGATCACGATGGCTGTTGCCTGGATGCATGATTCCTGCACTTTGAACACCGAGGCGGATGAACATTATAAAAACCCGCCGGAAAGCAACAGCGACTATCTTCTCACCCTGATAAGCGAAAATGAAAACTACAGCCGGTTCTATGATGTACTGGTGGAAAACGGATTCGAGGAGTTACTATCTAAAAATCAGTATTTTACTGTTTTCATACCTCCCAATACTGCATTTGAGGGACTGCCTGAATATTCTCCTGCTGAATGGGCTAAAATCATTGGTTTTCACATTGTTTATGCAAACCTGTATTCCGCCGATTTTACCAACTGCAATTTACTCACCGTCAACGGAAAGTATCTCAACATGAGACAAATGGGAGACGGCAACTATAAAATATTTGAATCCACTGTAAATCTGAACAGTGTGGACAACTATTGTCAGAACGGGGTGATCCATGAAATTGATAAGTTGCTGATACCCAAACCCAATCTTTTCGAATATATCATGGCCCTTGATTCATCCTACAGCATGCTGCAGAATTTTCTTGCTTCAATGGATACCCGATATATCGATTATGATAAAAGTGAGCGGATTGGTGTAAATGACAATGGTGATCCCGTTTATGATACTGTTTGGAAAACTGATAACTATTTCCTGGACAACATTGCCGGTTTGAATGATGAAAGTGAGGCATATACGGGATTTATTCCTTCAAATGCTGCTGTTCAGCTAGCCTTAAATTCTATTGCCGGCTATTTTGGCGATATTAATGAATTGGATCAGGAAACATATAATCAGCTGTTATTTATCGCTTTTAGCGGAAGTTTCATGAGAGATGCGGTTACCCGTGAAAATTTGCCGGATACCATTGTATCGGTTACAGGTAAATTGGTGGCAAAGTCGATTCTCAGCATTCATGAGGCTAACCTGGAAATGAGCAATGGAATAATACACCTGCTTGATGGGATGACCATCCCAAAGAACTTTTTTCTGGTACCTATTGTTGTGGAGTGTGACCAGAAAGAAAACCGGAGGGTTTCGAATACGATATATGCGATAGAGCAGTTAAGTGATTCTAGGGCTACCAATGGATCCTATGTTTTTTACGGATGCCGGTTTGTAGGGGATTATCTTGAATTCACCGTAAAAATGGTTTTCAAAACTACCTACTGGTTTACCTGGACAGGACCAAGACAGGGCCCGTCACATTATCAGCTGTTTGTTAAGGATGATAATTCAGGTGAATTTGTTAATGTGGGTGATCCTGTAAATAACTGGACAAAAATTCCATGGCAGCCGGTTGTCGCCGGTGCCTATACTTTTGATGAATTTGGCACCAAGACCATCAGAATTGTCATTGTGGATGAATTACCCGTGATCGGATTTAATGCCATCTATGTTGATTATATTAAACTTACTCCGGATGATATTTATGAACCCTAGCGGAAAGAAATACGCTGGCCTGGCTATTCTGATTCTGTTTCTACTGTATAGCCTGAGCCTGTCTGGACAGGAAAACGGTTTCACGGTCCGGGGACAGATTTTTTCTGCTAAAACCGGTTTGCCTCTCGGAGATATCGGGATCAGCGCTTTAAATACCTCAGTAGAACCTGTGAGTACGAACCCGGAAGGAAAATTCGAAATAACATTGCCGGTCAGAAATGAACAGATCAGCATCTCCTATCCCGGATACAAAGAAAAAACAGTATTTGTTGATGGCAGGGAAAGTATTACGGTATGGTTGCTCAGTGAGGAGGATGTCTCTGTTAGCGATAAAATCAGTATGCCGTTTAGAGAGATACCCCTGAGGGATATCTCCGGTGCCGTTGATCCGGGCATTTTTGCTGACTTTAACAGATCATCTGAACCGTCGTTCTGCCAGGATCTGCAGGGAAGGGTAGGCGGACTTAATGTGGTAAACCGTTCAGGCATGCCTGGTGAAGGAGCTTTTATGCATGCAAGGGGTTATGCATCGCTTTACTCTTCTGCAATTCCTTTGGTGGTGGTAGATGGAATGATCATCAGGTCAGAGGGTTTTCAAGATCCCGTTATCCATGGATTCCATAACAATCCACTGGTTGATCTGGACAAAAGAGACATTTCAGGTATTGTATTATTAAAAGATGCCGTTACCAGCGGATTGTACGGTATCAAGGGATCAAGCGGGGTGCTGCTTATTAATACTATTCCTCCCCAGGGAGGGAAAACAACCCTGGATGTTTCGGTATCGGGAGGTATCGCCACATCACCTCCGCAAATACCTGTTATGGATGCGCCCCACTACAGTTCCTATATCATGGAACAACTTTATGATGCCGGATTGAGCAGTGAGGAAATATTCAGGGAATATCCTTTCCTGGAATACAATCCCGGATATTTGTACCAATCGAGGTATAGCAACAATACCAATTGGCAGGATGAAATATTCCGAACAGGAAACCTGTATGATGCTCACCTGACCGTGAGAGGAGGAGATAGCAGAGCCAGGTACGCCCTTTCCGGCGGATACCTGACGAATCAGGGAATTGTTAATAGCACATCCTATAACAGATTTAATTTCCGGTTTAATTCGGTTGTTCAGGTAACATCAAAACTGGATATCGGATTTAATCTTGGGTATACCAATGGCAGGTATAATCTTATGGAAACAGGAGCTACCCACCAGACAAATCCGCTATATGCCGGTTTGATCCAATCTCCTTTGCTGACAGTTTATAAGAAAGACCAGGAAGGAATTACTTTACCTGTTTATGATGATGTTGCAGATTTTAACCTCAGCAACCCTGTCGTTATAGTGAATAAGGTTGAATCATCTGATGCTACATCCAAATTCCTGGGTGTTTCTTACCTGGACCTGAAATTTACAGAAAAGCTTTCAGCAAGGATACAATTTGGCTTAGACAGGTTAAAATCGAATGAGAAGATCTTTATACCCTCGTGGGGTATTGCCCCGCAGGGGGATGGATCAGCAGACAGGTCCATGAAGGTTAAAGAGGATCAGTTTTATTCGCTCCTGGGTGAGGCCAGGCTCAGTTATCGGAATCGATTTAATTACATTCATGATCTTACGATGGATGCGGGCGCCCGCTATATGGTAAACAGACTTATTCAGGATTATGGCACGGCTCAGAATTCTGCCACCGACGAATTCAAGGACCTGAATTCCGGTAAGGCTGATGAGAAGGCCGTGGGCGGGTATCAGGAAAAATGGAGCTGGTTGAATTACTTTTTATCAGCAAATTATATTGTAAAAGACCGCTATATCATTACCGGAAATATTTTTATGGATGCATCTTCAAAGTTTGGCACTGAAGTACAGGATGGTATCAGGCTGGCAGGTTATCCCTTTGCAGTTTTACCTTCGGTCGGGATTGCCTGGCGGATATCTTCCGAATCTTTTGTTCCTGATTTTGAATTTCTCGACGAGCTGAAAATAAGAGCATCTTATGGTCTTACAGGCAGTGATGATTTCATAAACTATTATACCAGGCTATATTATATTACCATACCTTATTATTCGATTACCGGATTCACCCTGAATGGTATATACAATCCCGGATTGAAGTGGGAAGTACTAAAACAGTTAAATGCTGGTCTGGATCTGGCCATGTTCAAAGAACGGCTTATTGTGAATGTCGATTGGTACCAGGCCAAAACAGAGGATATGATAACAATAACCTCACTTCCTGCATATTATGGATATGAAACATATATCTCCAATGGAGGATCCTGTCAGAACAGGGGTTTTGAGTTCAACCTATATGGTAAACCGATAGACAAAGCCTTCAAATGGGAGATCAGTGCGAATTTCTCATCATACAAAAATGAAATTCTGGAGCTGGAAAATGATCAGATCATCACATCCTTTCTGGGAGGAGAAAAGATAACAAAAGTTGGCTATCCTATGGGAATGTTTTACGGCTACCGATCCCTGGGTGTATTCGTTACCCGGGAACAGGCTGACCAGGCAAACCTTTTTGATAAGGCAGGCAGAAGGTTCAACGCAGGCGATATTCATTTTGAAGACCTGGATAATAATGGAATTATAGATGAGCAGGATAAGACAATTATCGGCGATCCGCATCCTGATTTCACACTGGGCTTTACCAACAGTATATTCTTTAAAGGATTCTCATTGAACCTGTTTGTTTACTATGTAAAAGGTGTAGATGTTTTTAATTATCTCAGATCTCAGACCGAATCAATGGACGGAGTTGAAAATCAATCCACTGCGGTCTATAACAGGTGGATAACGGAAGGACAGAGTACCAGTATACCCAGGGCAAGTTTTGGTGACCCCATGGGCAATAACAGATTCTCAAACCGGTGGATCGAGGATGGATCTTTTTTAAGGTTGAAAAGTGCTACGCTTTCTTACACTTTTCCCGGGAAACTGTCTTTCATCCATGAACTGAATATCTATTTAACCGGAATAAACCTGATTACATCAACGCGATATCTGGGCTATGATCCGGAATTCAGTTATTTAAACGGTGTTCTCGGACAAGGTATCGATTATGGAAAAATACCACAGCCCCGATCCATGGTTATAGGATTGAAGATTGGATTGTAGTGATTAAAATCGATCAATTATGAAGGTGAGAATTTTTACACAACTTATCTGCGGCTTTCTGGGTGTTTTTATATTCATTACTTCCTGTGAAAAAATGCTCGAGCTGCCCAATGACAGTTTGCTTCCCGAGGACCAGGCCTTTGTGGATGAATTTTCAGCACGATCATCTGTGATGGGAGTATATGCTTTATTGCAGGATGTAGCACAACATCTTGTCATCCTGGGTGAATTACAGGGAGACCTGCTGACAGTCACCGAAAATGCGGACAATGATCTTCGGCAACTGAATGAGCATACTGTGGATGAATTCAATGTATATGCTGATGCTTCAGGATTTTTCAAAATCATCGTAAATTGTAATGAAGTATTGCATAAAATTCATCAGGCCAAAGAATACGATGAGAATTTCTCAGATCTTGAATTAAGTTCTTATATCGCTGAACTAAAATTGATACGGGCATGGATCTACTTTAAAATGGTACAGATCTATGGCAATGTACCCTATTTTGAGGAACCGCTGAGTAATTATGACGCGAACCGGGAACTGGAAGCAAAACTGGAGACACTGCAACCGGAAGATTACATCCTGGACACCATCATGAAGCAGATCATTGAAATAGACACATTTGAACTGAATATGCTGGCGGAGAGTCCCTTCTTCTCCATCCGGTTTAATAAATTCACCAATTGGGCATTGCAGGGAGATATACACCTCTGGAGAAGCAATTACTCATTCGCAAAAAGGTCCTATGACAGAATATTCGAGATACTTGCCACGGAGGGTTTCGCAGGAACCACACGATTGCCTTATATTACTTCCTGGGATTTTCAGGATGTGAACTGGAAGAACATATTTCAGTTTAATTATAGTTCATCCGATTTTGAAACAGAGACCAGTTTTGTTGTACCTTTTTCCAAACTGTATAATCAGCAACACAGCCTGCAGCGCATGTTCGTTTTAGGCGAAGGTGGTGAATATCTTGTAAAGCCAACCGATTACATCATCAATGCATATCAGGCCCAACAGGTAATCAGATATGAGGTACAGGTTGAACATGAAAGGGGTGCTCCAGGGGATCTGAACCGGGGGAAAGGTGTGACCTATGACAGCATTGACGGGAAACCGGTAGTTACCAAGTATTCCTTGTTCCGGGAACCCTTTGATTATGATGCGGGAATCCTGGTATACAGGACGGCTGATTCTCACCTGAAAACCTGTGAAACCTATGCCAGGCTCAACAGGGCTTCAGACGCTTTAGCACATCTGAATGACGGAATCCTTTACAAATCTGCATGGGGGACAGGACCCCGGACAAGGGCAAATCTGAAGGGGGTGAGTGTTGTTGATCCGCGCCTGGTGGTACCGGTAGAGGATCTCATTGTCGAGGAGCGCGCACTTGAACTTGCCTATGAAGGTCACCGGTGGTTCGATCTGATGCGCATCGCAAGGCACAGGAGTGATCCCGCATACCTGGCGGAAAAGATTGCAGCCAAATTCGATGACGACCAAAAAAGGGAAGAGGTGAAAAACCGCCTGATGGATATGAATAACTGGTATCTGCCATTAAAACTGAAATAACTTTTATCCTTCATGAGAACTAGTTTTTAAACCTTAAACTAAAAGCGTATGCACTCAAAACAAGTACTATTATCTGCTGTGTTTATCCTATTTGTAATAGGATGGCGGGCTCCTGTCTGGGCTCAGGATATACCAACCAATTATATCCAGAATCCAAATATGGAGCATGAACTGAATGCCATCTTCTGGTATGGTAGCTGGGATCCCATTTACGGGACGAATGGCGTTGTTTCCCATGCCTCAGAGTATATGTCGAACGAAGATGCACATTCCGGCAACTGGAGTATGAACCTGATACCAGGTGCCTGGGTCTGGGTATCCTATCCCATCAGAGGGCATGAAGAGAAAACATTCAAAGCGAGCTTCTGGTACAAGGGATATATGACGGGCTACTGGAATTTCGTTTACCGTGATGTTGGCCTTACAGAGCAAGACATACCCCCTGCACTTGTGCAATATATCGGGGCCGACACTTGCTATCATGAGTTTGGGGGTCAGGATGCCCTCAAATTCGAATTCGGAGGAGACGATGGCTATACGGAAGACTGGACCTACTTTGAATTTGTATGGGACTTCCCGGGTACCCTCCCAGGCTGGGGAAATACATCCATGTGGTACGGAACAAATGACCCGGCATACATAGATGATCTTTATTACGGAGAATGGTACGAAGGCCAGTATTCGGGCGAGGAACCCTTTGGTTTTATCAACGGGGATTTTGAAAAAACGGAACTGAATGGCGAATGGTTGTTTAACCTGGCCCCATGGGATGCTTTCGGACCCAATGACTTTCTATCATCGGTAGAAAATCATACGGATGCCGGACTTCAAAGTCTGGGCCTTATGGACTACATGATGGTCTCGGAAGAGGATGATACCTCGTCGCAGGACCGGAATGTAACCTACTACCTTCCTGCCCTGGGAGCTGAAGGGGAAGATATGGAGTTGAATTTCTGGTACAAGGGCAATGCTGCAACCCTTGATCTGAGGTTTTATGGTAATTATGGCGTAACTCCGGATGATTTTCCCCTGCCTGATGGATCTATACTGGTGGAAGACGTTGCCAATACGGTATACGATATCAGTACAGTCCTGAAGTTTGATGATGAATCCACAATTCCTGTGAAATCACTTGGATCCCAAAATTTTGATAATCCGGCTGAACTGAAAATGCCGGGATCTTCCTGGTTATGGTCGGGTTCGGATTACTATACCTGGGACGACTGGACCACTGGGGTAACTGACACCGAACAACATTCGGGCACATCTTCTTTCTGGCTGCCGGGCGATCCCAACTGGACCGGAGCTGAAGGTACCTTTGATGGAATCGTGGATGATACTACCTATGTCATCAGTTTCTGGTACAAGGGAAAAGGACAGTTTGAACTGTACCTGGGAAGCAGCCTCAAATATGACCTGGTAAATGATCCCGATAGCATTGTACCCGAAAGTGCTACTGCTGATAAAGATAAGATCAACTGGTTGCTTGATGCCGAAACCTGGACCCAGTTCACGTTTATTTACGATCAGGGTTCATGGCTGGCCGATTCAGCAGTTACTGCTCCGGCATCATTGAAATATGATTTCGTCGGAACCTGGGATGCAGCTGACGTAGCCTATATCGATGACGTATTCGCAGGAATAATAGATGAATTCGGAAAGCCGGAAGGTACCCCGTTTGTTTTATCGCCTGATACACTTAGTGTTACTGTTCCACCTCTGGCAGCCAGATGGGAACTTCCTGCTGTGGAAGAATGGACAGAGATGACTATTAACTGGACCAATCCCGCCACCGATATCGGGGGCAACCTTACCATGTTTGTTAATAATGATCTGGTTGAAACGCCAGATTACATTACACCGGAAAAGGCGGACTTTGATCCTGAAAATGCAGGCTGGACCTATTTCGATGATTTCGTTTATCAGATCGTTGAAGCCCCTTCAGACATCAATAAAATAACACAGAAGGCCCTTCACCTCTATCCTAATCCTGCTGTGGATGTTATGTACCTGAGTATTGAAGATCCCTTATCGAGAATTGATATATATAATTCTCTGGGACAATTGGTTAAGAGTATCAATAATCCTGACAGGAAGTTTTATGTCTCTGACCTAACATCAGGTATGTATATGCTTAATGTCACTGATCAGAGAGGAACGGTTTACAAGTCGAAATTCATTAAGGAATAGATTTCCTGATGGACTGATTTTTGAAACAGGCATACCGCACGGTATGCCTGTTTCTTTAATATAATCCTTTTTACCCCACCGGGGACTTGAAAATTCTTGTATCTATTGACCATTTGCCCGCTCCATAGATCAACAGGAAAATCAGCAGCAGGGTCATGGCAAAATCGGTCCGGTATTCGTGGGCCATTGACCAAAAACCTTTTTCTGCAAGTATGGGAAATTTGGTAGTCACCAGTGCTGTGATCATTATTATGAGCAAGGGTATTACAGCCAGTCTGATCCATAAACCCAGTAAAACGAGTGCACCGCAAATAATTTCAAAGGTTGCCGTAAAATACGCCCAGAATGCGGGATCGGAAAAACCGATCTTTTCAAAGCGGCCGGTTCCAACCAACTCCGGGAATAAAAGCTTCTGGATACCTTCGGAAAGAAAAATCAGTCCAACGATTAATCTTATCAGGATTACCCTGTTATCGCAGGCGGTGCTTAACAAAATTGTACGAAAGTTCCTGATAGCCATAGGGCTATAAATGAACAGTCAGGATAATTTACATATGATCTTTATGCATTTTTTCAATATCCGCAACTGTAAATTTATGAACTTTTACAATCCTGGCGCTCTTTAACTCCGATGACGGAAGCATAGTTTTAACGTTTTCTTCGGAGGTTGCTTCAAGGAAACCATAAGCAGTGTGATCTCCCGACATACATCCGTAATCAAACTTTGACAGCAGGGCATCCCCCTTGTCTTTCATCTCTACCAAAGCATCCAAGCATTGCTCTTTGGTATGAGGCACCTGAACAAAATACACCGATTTTTTATCCTCTGCTTTGGCTGCAGACTTTGTAGTCTGTGCGAAAGAACTGCCAAATAAGCAAATCATAAAGGCAAACATAAATAACTTGAGTGTTTTCATGGCTTATATTAATTTAGATTAAATAAAAATAAAGATACGACGAAAATTTTTGAAATCGAGAAATTTTAGTAAAAAATTGCGCTATAAAAATTGTTAATTTAACCTGTGGAAAATAAGCTATTCAATACAGGTATGAAGACAGGCAGACCGGATATGGTAATGAACCCGCCCGGATTCAAGAATGAACAGGTACTGAACAAAATGGATTTAACCATGCTGAGGCAGCCCGGTCTTTTTTTGAAGCCGCAAGGGAGGACACAAACTGTGCAATTTGTTGGTGGGGTTTTGCTTATGTGCTCGGTCCCAATTACAATGGCGGAATGGAACCGGATAACCTTCCGCGTGCACTTGAAGCTGTACAAAAGGCAAAGGCATTGTCCGTGGGCAGTACGCAAAAGGAAAAGGATCTGATTGATGCGCTCATCAGCAGGTATTCGGATGATCCGGATATTGCCCGGTCGGTCCTTGATTCATCCTATGCTTCCCGGATGCGCCTGGTTTACCTGAAATACCCGCACAATTGTCATTTCCTTGCTGCCTGTGGTGCCCTGGCCGGAGAAAGTGAGAATGCCATGCTGGGAGCATACGAGACAAAGAATCATGCCTATGAAAAACTATTGCTCGATCCTTATTGGACAACCCTGCAGCATTTTTATAGCATACCCATGTTTGTTCAGGTCAAACTTGGTAAATGGAAAGAGATACAAAACTATCCTGAACCGGAAAAGGAATTGAAATACCCCCGGGTGATCTGGCATTATTCACGGGGTATGGCAGCACTTGCATCTGACAGAACCGGCCTGGCCGGGAAGCATCTCAGGGAAATGAAATCAATCATGCAGGATAGTGCGTTGAAAACTTATACCATCTGGGGTATTAACCGCTTGTATGATATATGCCGGATTGCTTCATCGAGAATCCTATAATTCATTTTGCCACACTAATGAGGCTGAATATATTGGTCCGGCCTCATTTACCAGCTTCCATGTGAATTTCAGCATTTAGCAGGTCTTCAAGCGGAAGGTAGAAAGCCAGCTGTTTGCCGATAGCTACCGCCTCATCAACAGAATTTCCTTTGCTCTTAATGAGATAACCCATAAAGAAATTCGTTACTCTCCCGGCACTTGCGCAATGAATGAATATGATGTCTTCTCCTGATACAAGACGGGAAAATTCTTCCAGCTTTCCGGGGGAATAATCCTTTCTCCCGTCTACCGGAAATAAACTGTATGTAAAACCCATTTGTCCGGCTACTGCCGTTTCATTGAATGAGCCAGTGGTAAATTCACTGTTTTCCCTTTCGGTACGAAGGTTTATAATCTTAGTGACCCCTTGGGATTTGAGCCATTGCAGCATTTCATAGGTAGGCTGACCACCAAGGAAATAGTTTTGGTACCTGTACAGGTTCCTGAATTCCGTGATGACCTCGACTGAATCGGTTTGAACGTCCTTAGCCTGCCCGTTCAGTTCACCTGTAAGGAGGAAACAAACGATAAGCGGAATAATACTGGTTTTCATAGCATTGAAGAATTAATGCGAATTAAGAGTTGAAACGTTACTATGAATATGTAAAATAATCGAATATACTATAAAGCCACGAAGTGGCTAAATCTTAATAACCGTGGGTAAAACCCACGGAAAGCAGAATATAAGGAACCTCAACCCTGAGGGTTGAATATAATAAAGACTTTTACTTAATAAATTCAACCCTTTCAGGGTTGCGATAAGCGTCAGTCATTATCTCCGTGGGTTGCACCCACGGTTATTGAGATTAAACCCCTTCGGGGTTATTCATCAGTTACTTTTCATTTTGGCCTTCTTAGTTAGGATTTAAAACTTTTTTCGACTCTTAATTCTCATAATTAATAGATATCTATTAAAGTATTTGGGGTGAAACTCAATAAAGATATTCTTAAATATGCGTAAATATACTAATTTCGGTTTAGGCCGGACGAAATTTTGCATTGCTGCAAAAGGATGAATAATCATCCGGTTTTATTCTAACCATTTACCATGATAGAAGTTTCTCAACTTAATTTTACCTACAGCAGGACAAAAAAACAGGCTGTTAATAACATGAGTTTTGACATCCGCAAGGGCGAGGTGTTTGGCTTTCTGGGTCCAAGCGGGGCAGGCAAAACAACTACCCAGCGGCTCATTATCGGACTTCTTCGCAATTACACAGGGCATATCCGTGTCTTCGGCAGGGAGAGAAGTACATGGTCAAAGGAATTTTTCGAGCAGATCGGCGTGACATTTGATTTTCCGAATCTTTATATAAAACTCACTGCGGGAGAGAACCTGAAACTGATCGGTGCCTATTATAAAAAAGTTCCGGAAAACCTGGATGCATTATTGGACAGGGTGGGCCTGTTACCCGACAAGAATATGCGTGTTGAAAATTTCTCCAAGGGCATGAAAATGCGGCTGAATTTTATCCGTGCCATCATGCATAACCCGGAACTAATGAGAATTATTCATGCTGTTATAGCCGATATTCGTTTTCAGGTGAAGCAGGGCTTTTATTATATTTATGCGGCAATAACCATCATGTACCTGGTGATTTTGTCCTTTCTTCCCGAAAATACCCTGGACGTTGCCGTACCGGTTGTTATATTTTCCGATCCTTCGGTGCTCGGCCTGTTCTTTATCGGGGGGATCATCATGCTGGAAAAGCTTCAGGGTGTTCTGATGGTTGTTGTTGTTACGCCCCTGCGGACCGGGGAATATATACTGTCAAAGCTTATTTCCCTGGCATTCATTTCCCTCTTGGTAGGATTTGCAATTGCCATGTTGAGCAGGCATGGCCAGGTAAACTGGATCATTCTTTTTCTGTCCATTGTGCTCACATCGGCATTTTTAAGTATTCCCTATTGCTTTGCGGCGTATTACCTGCTGCGTATCCATGATATCCCGTTTATTTCCCTGGCATATATCATATTGTTGCTCGCTATGGTTTCCGCCATTACCGGACTGCTTCTCTTTTGCGGTGCAGATGACAAAGTGAAAGGTCTGACATTCGCAAAGGGATTGAATATGCTGAATCTATTTGCCTTTGCAGATCTTTTTTCGATGCCGTGGCTGACAGTACTGTCCTGGTTTTTTCCTGCTTACTGGATAACAGCCATAATAAAAAACCCTGATTCACCTGTTGCCAACATTTCGGCATTAGCTGTTCATCTGGCCTGGCTGGGCATACTCATACTCCGGTACCGGCGCAGGAGTCAGCAGGGATAATTGGACTGCCATGAATAGGCTATGCAGGATGGGCTACAAATTCCTTTGCTATTTTTATAATGGCATTGGCACTGTTGTCGATATCCTCCCTTGAGGTCTTCCATGAAGAAATACTTATTCTCATTGCCGTCTGATTTTGCCAGGTTGTGCCGCCACACCAGCAGGTTCCGTCATCCTGGATAAGTTTAATAATGCTTTTCGTTAATTCGGGGTTACCAAAGGAAACCAGCACCTGGTTAAGTACCACATCATTCAAAATATGAAATCCGGCACTTTTAAGCTTTTCGGCGAAAACAACAGCAAGATCACAATTCCGGTTGATCAGGTCTTCCAATCCTTTTCTGCCCAACGAACGCAAGGCGGCCCAGATTTCAATTCCACGGGCCCGTCGGGACAATTCCGGCACATAAATAAACGGGTTCCGGCTTCCCTGCTGTATAAGATAGGCTGCCTGCTGTGACATGGAAGCGGTAAGGGATCGGGAATCCTTAACAAATGCAATTCCGCTGTCATAGGGCACATTCAGCCACTTATGCGCATCCGTTGCCCAGGAGTCGGCTTTCTCAAATCCCCTTGTTAAATATCTTCTTTCTGACGAAGCAATAGCCCAGAGACCAAAAGCACCATCCACATGTACCCAGGCATTTTTTTTGTGTGCCATTTCGCATATTTTATCTGCGGGATCAAAAGCACCGGTATTCACATTTCCGGCCTGGATACATAGTATTGTATTTTCGGAAAATTCAGGGATCGATTCGGCCAACATCCTACCCTGGTTATCACAGGGAACCCTGATAACCCTGTTTCTGCCGAGTCCCAGTAAACTTAGCGCTTTAAGCAGACTAACATGCGCTTCTTCGCCAATAATAACAGTAATTGGCGGGGCACCGAACAACCCGTCTTCTTCCACATTCCAGCCTGCTTTTTCAAGCATGGCATGTCTGGCGGCAGCCAGGGCCGTAAAATTTGCCATGGTTGCCCCGGTCACAAAGCCGGCCTCTGTTTCCGCAGGTAAATTCAATAGCGAATTCAGCCATTTGCTGCAAATACTTTCAAGACGGGAGGCGATGGGAGAGGCAATTTCAAGTCCGGCATTCTGATCCCAGACTCCGGCCAGCAGGTTAGCACCCATTGCAGCAGGTAATGAGCCACCGATAACAAATCCGAAATACCGGCCCCCGGCACTGGTAACTGTAGCCGGGGATCCGATATTATCCAGTTCATCAAGGACTGTTTCTGAATTTACCGGGTCGTCCTGAAGTTCCATATCAAGATTACTTAGATTTCCCAATGCTTCATTTGTCGGAAACACATTCCGGTTCCCGGCATTTTTTATGTAAGCCTTTGCTTTCCCGGAAAACACGTCAATAATTCTGTTTTGTTCATTTTCAACGTGATAACTGCTCATAATAACCTCCTTTTATTATTGTTGGAATTATGTATCCGTTAACAATTCTCCGGTGACAGTCTGCATTAAGCTGCACAGGTTATTGCAGGATAAAAACTAAAAACGTTCAAGATAATGATTTGTTGAACAGTTTCAGAGTAACCCTTCCTTCCGGGTGTATTCATATACCATAAAGACGGTATGTAATATACCCTGCTTGCGTTATTTCCCACAGAATTTTCATGACGTACTTTTGTACGACCGGGATCGTATGACCGGTTCGGCATAAAAGAATTATTTGAGTTTAATTAAAATAAATGGTATGAATATAAAATCCTCAGCTTTCTGCCCAGTTTCCGACAAAAGGGTAAATGAACGGGTAGCCCGTATAAATGGAGCATTCACTGTATTGTTGCTTATAGTTTTTGGTTTCACGCAAAGCATATTCCCCGTGATTTTTCTTGCAATTGATTTTTTATTAAGGGCTTCGGACTATTCGAAATACAGTCTTATAGGTATTTCATCGAATGGCATAGTCCGGTACTTAGCTTTGAATCATAACCTAATTAATGCCGGGCCAAAAATATTCGCAACCCGCATTGGTCTGGTTTTTAGCAGTCTTATTATCATAGCTTTTGCACTTCATGCCTATCTGACCGCGTTCGCATTGGCGGGCATTCTGGGACTGTTTTCATTTCTCGAAGCTGCTTTTGGATTTTGTGTTGCATGTGAAATATATCCCCTTTTATACAGGTTACTGTACAGGGTAAAATTTCAGGGTCTTTAAATGAAACATACCTGCCAGGTCAGTACAGGTAAGAATATAATTACCACTTATAAACTCATAAAAACCTGTCAAAAACCTTTGCCATAAGATCCTGTTCTGACTTGGGAAGCTGATACATATTGGCTACTTTTCGCCACTTGCTTACAGATCTTTTTATCTGATCAATTATTATCAGACCATTCTCTTTATTAAGCCTGAAAAAATCAACAACTTCCAAAGAAACATCTAAATCAAGGGAATTATCATCAAGGGAAATATTGAGTGATAACCCGGTACCATACTCATTTGGATTAATATCAAATGCAGGGGAAAGAATCCATCCTTTTTCCGTTAGTATAAAACCATGATTACGGAGATGATCATCCGTATTAGATACAAAAATATTAAAAACTATTCTCCTCCATAATTCCATTAAATCATTACCTGTGTTAGCACCATTATTTGTAAGAAAATCAGTTATTTCAAGATAACTTGCTCCTTCCTGAAAATTATTACCATCAATATAACCCAACATCGTCATTGCGGAAGCATAATGAATTCTTTCACCACGTTCAGTCCTGTCAAATCTTTTTGTCAGGTATGTATGATATTTGCCTGAGAACTTTTGAATCCTGGATTCTGCGACATGTATGCCTGCGCTTCTTGCCAAATCATTCACCACCATTTCCCATCCGCCTACGTCCTTGTTATCTGTCTTACTCGGGAATTTGGCAATCCATAATCTTTTTTCTTTGTCTAATACACCTGCTTTCGGCCTTGCCCCACCTAAAGATGAACCTGGATTTACCAGCATCATGAGCCATTTGGCATAATCCGGATCATCAATTGCTTCATCATCTTCAAGCTTTAAGCTGATCTGTTCAAGTTCTTTTATTGAAGTCCAGGGAGGTGAAGCAAGATGATCATTGTTATTAAGGAATGGTCCGTTCGGTTCTTCTTTGAATCGCAATGCACCCATACGGTGGCCGTCAAAGACGCCAAGCAAGTAATCTGATTCCCGGAGATTTCTTTCACTTCTTATTTCTGATCTTGCTAATGCAGCTTCACGCCTTTTCATTAAAAGACGTCCCCATCTGTCGGGTGAAGAATCCAGAAAAAATCCAAAATTCAACTTCTCATCCCTGGCATATTGTGAGCCGGGATAGAGCTGCAATTCAGGGTCAAGAATCTGTGAATAGCCAGATTTAAGCCAAATATCAGAGTAACTGAATGAAAAAATCTCTTTACCTCTTGCGTATTCCGATCTTAGCACTCCCATGTAAAATGGATCTTTCATTCCAACCCAATGTGCATAGACAAATATGCTTCTATTATTGTCACCGGCTACCATCAACAGGGTTTTTAATTCTTATTTTTGGTGCTCTTTCTTTGGTTATCAATTTTGCATCCTGGAGTCTTCTGCCCAATTCATCATCTTTGGCAATATTCAGGATATCTTTTTCAAGTCCAAGTACAAATAGCACCTTGATATAGGCTCCAATACTGACATTCGGATTACCCTTCTCGATAGATAGCAATGTAGGCCTGCTGATATTTGCTCTTTCAGCTACCTGCTGCATGCTGTATTTTCTTCTCAGTCTTGCAAGTTTTATATTTTCACCAAGAATTGAGGCAGTCTTTTGGGCTTTCGGTAACAGAACATTACTTTTTTTCATAATGTATAATATAACTTACAAATATAGGCATTATTGTTAAATATATCTAACATTATGCATCAAAACTATTTTTAATTATTACACATCAAAGACGATTATGTGATTGGAGAAAGCGGAAAGATAAATTACGAAGCCATTTTCGATAAATCGCCCGCAGGGTGGTCAAGGCGCTCCTCAGGCCGGTTTCGATCCGCAGGATCCAAAGGTACAGGCTGAACAGCTTAAAACATCCCTCGAAGGAATTAAGCAAAGTGCAGAATTTCTTATGAAATCAGATTTCGTAAAATAATATAAAGAAGTATTTTTATAACCAGAGAACGCTGATACCTGACAGGCTTTGCCCAAGGAAGCTTGTATTTTAGAGAATTCCTTAGTAAAGAGAAGCCCACTTTCGCATCGCATGGACCGATGCTTTGGCGGGCAAGGTTGGGGCGAGAAGATTTGTTATTTTGTAATATGTTGTATTTCAATAAAATAAATTAATAAATTCATACAATACAAATGATCATTGAAAAATTATCTTTGCCCTGTAAGTCAATGACTTGTAGGGCAATTTTTTAAAATACACCGCTTTTTTTCTCACTGATCAACTCAAAACATTTTACCATGAACGAGTTAGATTGAAAATATGATGAGGGAATAAAGCTTAATAAGCGACTGGGCTTTGTATCAGATGAACCTAATGACGACTGGCTGCCAATGTGCCGATTATGGGATCCCAGTCAAATGAAACATATTTAAATTTCCCATGATCTGATCACCGCCCTGGTCCTGTAGTAAAAAGTCTCAATAGAAACATTGATTCTTTGATCCGGATCAGGGAGGCATTTAGAGCAATCAAATTACTCCAAATAAAACAACCATTATGAAATTGTTCTATCCAGAAAACGAACTATATATTATCATTTTTGTTTCAGAAATGTCTGACTTGACGTTATGACTTTATTACAGCCTAATGCTACTCTCCAGAGCTAATAAAAGTTTTCAAAACCTAAATCTTCAAACCTTGAAAAGAATAATTGAATACATTATAATTGGCATTTATTGGTGCGCCTTCTGTAATGCACAACAGGCAGTATCAACAGCTGGCGGAGAAGCTACTGGTGCGGGGGGCACTATGAGTTTCACAATAGGACAATCGGACTATATTACAATCACCGGTAATTCTGGCATGGTTATGCAAGGGGTTCAGCAACCTTTTGAAATACTTGTTGTAACTGGAATTGAGTCAGATAATAAAATAACGCTTGAATGCACTGTTTACCCAAACCCGGCGACTGATTTTCTGACGCTGAAAATACCACGGGATTATCTTGAAAACCCAAGTTACCAGTTATTGGATATCAATGGGAAGTTGCTTAAAGTAAGACTCATTGAAAAAGCTGAAACCAGTATTTCAATGCAGGACTGTCCTCCAGCCACTTATTTTCTTAAGGTGGTTGACAAAAATAAAGAAATAAAGACCTTCCAAATCATCAAAAACTAACCAACTATGAATAGAGTATTTACCATTTTAGTAGCAGTGATATTAACTGCAGGTGCATGGGCACAAAGTCCGCAAAAAATGAGCTATCAGGCTGTAATCCGTAACAGCAGCAACAATCTTGTAACCAATACGGTTGTTGGAATGCAAATAAGCATTTTACAAGGTTCGTCAACCGGAACACCAGTTTATGCTGAAACACAAAGCCCAACCACCAATGCAAATGGTTTGGTGAGTATTGAAATCGGTAACGGGACAGTTATATCCGGAGACTTTTCAACCATTGACTGGGCAAATGGAACATACTTCTTAAAAACCGAAACTGACCCAACAGGAGGTTCCAATTACACCATATCAGGGACGAGTGAATTATTGAGTGTGCCTTATGCATTTGTTGCCAATGAATCAAATCATGCAGTAAATGCCGACAGTTCGGTTTATGCACAATCCGCCACCAATATGCAGCTGAATGATATAACGGATGTAAATGCCATCCCCATGCTTAACGATGTGCTGAAATGGAATGGGACAACATGGATTTCTGCTCCTGACAGTTTAGGCGGATTGACGCTTCCTTTTTCAGATTCCGTAAATTCTGTAAGTACAGCATTTGAAGTTATCAACAGCGGGCGTGGAGCTGCAATAAGGGGAATCGGAGGTGTTTTGGGTGTAGCAGATTCCGGAGGGATAGCTGTGCGTGGTTATGCAGATACAGGAAACGCAATAGGTGGTTTTTTTCAGTCAGCTTCGGGCACAGCTCTTTATACAGCAGAAGGAAATGTTATTTTAAGCCAGTATACTCAACTTGGTGATAATCAAACTGCACCCTTTATAAGGATGAAAAAAGTAACGGGCACTACAGCTGCTACGCAGGGCGGCCTGGTTTCCTTTACGCATGGCCTGGATGCCACAAAGATAATTGGAGTTACGGTGCTTGTGAAAGGTGGCAATGGTAGTTGGGTGCCACCTTCTTATACCGGTACATTGGCATTTGAGTACAATTATTTTTTCGATGGCGCTATCTTTTATCTTATCAATAGCGTCAGCAATTCTCAGTTTCTCATGTCAAAACCCTATTCGGTTTTATTTACTTATGAGCAGTAATTGATTTGACTTCGTCCCCGCGGGATTTCAGCCGTCATGTAAAAGAGTTCCCTGCCTCATCTGACAACAGAGCAGGAACTCACAACTTCCTCTTCGCCTTCGCTCGCCATAACCCGACGTAAGGAGGGCGACGGAGAGATTCGCCAGCAAATAGTTTGTGTTAAAGCAAACACTTTTGTTTGGCGCGCAATGTAACAATCACATATGAGTTGATAAATGCTACGCAAAGATCGGTACAACAACTTTAAAAAATTGTGAATTATTGAAGTTTCAGGATGTTCAATCGATTATTTAGCAAATCATGATATTTGGCTTTCATTTCAGTGGATAAAAAACATATATCAATTAGACGCCTCCATTCAGGTATTGAGGAAGATATTGATTCCAAAACCTTATCAATACTTTTTCCTGTTAACTCACATTTTTCTTTTCCAAAGTATTCAACCAACATGTTACGTGTTAAATGCTTTTTCTTGCCTTTCAATGGTAAAGCAATCTCTTCATCTTGTTGGTTATATTCGATTGTTGAATTTACTAAATCATAACAAGGAGATAGCGTTATCTTACCGTCCCTGTTTATTATGGAAAAGTTTTTCAAATGCATGTCTTCATTACCAACTAAAAAGTTGAATAGTACGAGTTTAAACAACTTAATGTTCTCAATTGCCGGGAACGTGCAATGCTTATTTATCAGTTTTACAATCCTTTCCATACTGTAATCATATTTGGTATCCCGACTTAACCCTGCAAGTTGAGCAAAATCTTCAACAGGAATTTTATCATTTTGTCCCTTCCGGTCGAATCGTT
This sequence comes from Bacteroidales bacterium, assembly GCA_035258345.1. GTDB lineage: Bacteria > Bacteroidota > Bacteroidia > Bacteroidales > UBA10428 > UBA5072. The sequence goes on along the minus strand of DATEVU010000069.1, from coordinate 1,544 downwards.
TAATGAAATACGTAAGAGAATTGTCTTTTGACCATATTAAACCATGCAGTGGAACCTCTAATTCAATCACTTCAGCTAAACGCATCGTCAAATCCTCATTCTCCGGCATCTGAAAATATAAATTATGTTGTGGTTTGAGAATATATCTACCTCCTGTGTCCACAAAGTCAAATTTCTCTTTTTTTATGTTTAAAATGGCACTTAATTTAGGTTGTACCCCTTGAATGGACATTTTTACAGCACGATGATATGCCTCTTTTCGTTGTTCTTCAGCAGAATATTCGAGGTCATTCAATGTTGAGAGTCCTGAAGCTAAAAGTTTTAGACCGACTTCGCTATAACGGCTTTCTCCACAAGGAACATATGCAATTGGGCAAAGATTCATTCCGGGATTTCTTTTACTGTGATTGCACCAACCAAATCTTCCCCTACAGCCATTAACTGTGAAAAGAAGTCGTTTTTATCTATTTTTTTTATCTTCAATAAACCTTCTAACTGAAGACCTTCAGGTAGTAATCCATCAAAGAATGGCGGGAATTTATGAAATTTATAAATTTTTACATTTTTGGGCATCGTCCTTGAAATTTCAAGACCAGTATATCCGTCAAGATATTCAAATACATACTCACCACTTCGTTTCAATTCACTTAATGTTCCCGCTTCAATACCTTGTACAAATATTTTAGCTTTTCTCATTGCCAATGTTTTGGAAGTTAGTCATTAACGGACTTGAAAATTCAATTTTTACGTTTAGAACTTTGAGAATCTTACGTAATGTATCAAGCTGAATGGTTTCTTTCCCCTTTTCAATGTCGAAAATCACGGTTTTACCAACACCCGCCATTTCCGCCAACTGTACACGACTTAATTTGGCTTCTTTGCGATGCAACTTTACGATATCGGCTAATACTTGAGGCTGTGCCATTTTTTACTTTTATAGCGGTAAATTTATATGAAACAGATGTAAAAAACAAGGCTTTTAACATTTATTTACCGTTAAAACGGTAAATTATAAGAAATACTGGCTATAAACACTGCATTAGGAGCTATTTTACTTCTAAAGCGGTAAATATGATCCAAAATGTAACAATAATTAAAATAAACAGCATATTTTACTGCTAAGGCGGTAAATGCATATTTGGACCATGAAATAAGTCTTCAATACAAAATAGTGGTCCCTGCAAATAAATGATCTTGGATTAATCATAATCCAAACAAGTTTTTTTGTGAATACTATAAGAGTTACACAAAAATAGATACTTATTTAACACCATCAATAATATATTTGCAAGTGTTAATTAATAGTATTAATTTTGACACATGAGACCATTTATACGTACCATAGAAACACTGGAATTGGATGGAGGGGCTCTTTGTCTGAATTTTATAAATTCGGTGAGAAACCGTTTCGAAAATCCATTCTACGAATTTATAGTAACCCCTGAGGATTGGCTTCTGTGGAGTCATAGAGCACAACTTTTTGATAAAGCAGCAGCACAAAAATTAAAAAAGTACATTTTGGAAAATCAGGAAAAAGCAATCAA
>DATEVU010000068.1:0-31136 GCA_035258345.1 Bacteroidales bacterium | reverse complement strand
GTGGCCATTGTAGGAAAGACCAACGTAGGAAAATCCACCCTGCTCAACCTGCTTGTCAGTGAGGAAAAGGCCATAGTTTCAGATATTGCCGGAACCACACGCGATTCCATCGAAGACCTGATCAGCATCCGGGGGGTGCATTTCAGGCTAATCGATACAGCCGGTTTGCGGCATACCGAGGATGCCATCGAAAAGCTGGGAATTGAGCGGACCTGGCAAAAAATTGACCAGGCAGCGGTCATCATCCAGGTGCTGGATACGGCCAGCAACCCGGAAGAGATAACTCATCTCACCCAACAGATGAAGGCCGCTCCCGGTGCGGAAGAAAAACACCGGATCGTGGTGCTGAACAAAATGGACACAGTTACCACCGAAAAGCTTGAAAAAATAATGACCGGGTTTAACGGGCTGCTTAGTCGCAGTGAACCCCTGATCGCCCTTTCGGCAAAATCAGGGACAAACCTGGCCAGGCTGGAACAGGCCCTCGTGGAAGTTTCAGGGTCAGCGGTTGCCGGAGAGAACGATGTGATCATTACCAACGTGCGGCATTACGAAGCCCTGGAAAAGGCGTTGTCTGCCATGAAAAGGGCCAGTGTTGGACTTACCGGTGGACTTACCGGCGACCTCCTGGCCCAGGACATCCGTGAAACGCTGCACTACCTGGGAGAGATCACCGGAGAGATCACCAATGATGAGGTGCTGGGTAATATTTTCAGGAATTTTTGTATCGGAAAATAGGGACGAGATCATTTCCGTCAACTTATGCAATTATACGAATTTCGCCTTTCAGGGCAATAGTTTAATCCATACTGTTGTTGTATTACTCATTTTATTTTTCATGATAAAATTTTAATATAGTTTTTCTTTTCAAATACTTCTCTTACAAGCTCTGGCTATTTTTGTTGTTCCCATTGACCTCGAATTTAAACACTTTAAAAAGATAGGCAAATGCTGGAAGTATAAGTAAAATGCCAACTATTAACGCATATACCAATAAATCAATTGTTCTGTCAGGTGCCTTGCTATTCCAGACAGTCAAATGGGAGCCATCTGCTATGAATATCATTACCGGAAATTGAACAGCAAACCAACCAATAATAATACATGCTGTTTGTATTCCGGCCAATAACCTTGTCTGTACACTATTCCCTCGTTTTATATTCCTCCATAAAAATGGAATGGTCAGAGTCGCAACGACAATACTTACTACACCTATCCAGGAATGAATAAACCGGCTAAATAAATGTAATTCATACATTTCGGCAACTACAAACACTCCCAGGCCTGACAATATCAACAATATATAAAATGTCCGTGATATTTTTGCAAATGTCAGGTAGGATTCTTCGTCATGTGCTTCTCCGATAAGATAAACAGCGGCCAGCCACCCACACAAAAGTGTTAGAAAAATACCCGTTGTAAAAGTGAAAAAGTTAAACCAGGGAGAAATAAATATATCGTAAAAAGTACCATCAAAGTTGGCTGGTATTTTTCCCAGAATAATTGCCCCAAGGGTAACACCAAGAAAAAAGGGAGTTATCAGACTTGATATTCGGAAAGATTGGGTATAATACTTCTGAGTATTGTCTTTTATGGTATCGTAATACCGAAAAGTAAAGGCAGCACCCCTGAAGACAATACCTAAAAGAACAATAAAAAGGGGGATATGTAAATACGTAGTAATCGTTGTGAAAACAAAAGGAAATCCATTAAAGAGGATCACTATAGCTAATATAAGCCAGATATGGTTTGCTTCCCACACTGGGGCAATTGCTTTTGAAATTATATCAATACCTTTCTTTCCGGAAAATAATTCAATTATTCCAGCACCAAAATCAGCACCACCAAGCAGTACGTAGAGTAAAACTGCAATTCCTAAAACAAATATGAGAATTTCAATCAAGTGTATTGAAGATTTGATGATCCATATGAATAGCCAATATCTGGCGGCGCATCAGCCAAAAAACCAAAAAAGTAAGCAAGATATAAATGAAGGTGATGGTATAAAATGAAAACTGAATACCTGGCATAGGCGTAACAGCGTCGCTGGTTTTCATGATGCCATAAATGATCCAAGGCTGCCGCCCCACTTCTGTTACAATCCAACCGGCTTCTACAGCAATGAACCCAGTGGGTGTCAGCAATACCATCGTTTTTAACCACCATCGTTTATCAAGATTTTCTTTCCACCAGAATTTAAAAATCAGGAATAGAATTCCTGCTCCCATCATTAATATACCCATGAACACCATTAACTGAAATGCATAATGAACAATGGCTACCGGCGGCCAATTCTCTTTGCTTGTCTTGTCCAATCCTTCCACTTCAGCATTAAAATCCCCATGGGCCAGAAAGCTTAATAATTTGGGAATATGCAAAGCGTATTCGACCTTCTCTTCTTTAACATTTGGTATTCCCCCAATTACAAGTGATGCAGGCTGTGCAGTTTTGAACAGCGATTCCATTGCTGCTAATTTTACTGGTTGTAGTTCGGCTACCCTTTTTGCAGAAAAGTCACCACTAAGGGGTTGCAGGATTGCTGCCACGGTTCCAATGCCAAGTGCAATGCGTAAAGCCTGCCGATGGAAATCGTTTCCTTTGTGATGAAGCAACATATATGCATGTACGCCGGCCACTGCGAAACTTGTTGATGCAAAAGCCGCAATTGTCATGTGCAACGCCTGATGAAACCAGGCTTTATTAAACATTGCCTTCACCGGATCGATGTTGATGGCCTGACCATTAACCCAGTCAAAACCTGACGGAGTATTCATCCATGAATTAGCAGCAATAACAAATATTCCGGATAGTACTCCTGCTATTCCAACCATAAGCCCGGAGGCCAGGTGAATGCGCTTGTTAACCCGATTCCTTCCATATAAAAATATGCCAAGGGCAATAGCTTCCATAAAAAAGGCTGTTCCTTCCCACGAGAAAGGCATTCCAATAATTGCACCTGCATGTTCCATGAATTTTGGCCATAACATTCCTAATTCAAACGACAATACTGTTCCTGATACAGCACCGACGGCGAAAAAAATTGCCACTCCCCTCGCCCAGGCTTTTGCCAGATTCAGGTATACTTTCTGTCCGGTTTTTATCCATTTCAATTCGGCTACAAACATTAACCAGGGCATGGTCATTCCAATGCAGGCAAAAACAATGTGAAATACAAATGAAACGGCCATTTGCAATCGTGCAGCAAGAAAATCATCCATGGCTTATTGAGTTTTTTCTATTTATTTTTAACTAAACACTTTATAATTGCTGCTTGAATTATTCTGACATCAGGCATGAATAAAACAAAGTTGGATGGGTAAAAGACGTATTCGTGTCACCATAATGAGTTTCTGCAATAAAACGTCCGTCAATATATTGTAAATCAAAATTATCAATAATCTCTGTTGGAATTCGGAATTGTTAGAACACTTTTATGGTATGATTTGTTCTAATCTATTGATAACTTTTGCTTTGAATATTTGGAAAGTAAAAGCGGATAAGTTCGCTGTTCAGTTATTTGAAACTTAAAACTTCAATTTATGAATGGAATATCAGAATTGTGTAAGGTAATGTCAACACCACTGGGTGAGTTTAAATACTTTAGCCTGAATGAACTTCAAAAAGAAGGTATTGATGTTGAGGAATTTCCGTTTTCAATCCGAATTCTATTGGAAAATATAATTCGAAATTACAACGGTGTTAGTTTCAGTAAAGATCACTTAACCAACATCTTAAATTGGAGTCCAAAGTCGGCACAAAACGAGATAGCCTATTTACCGGCAAGAGTACTGATGCAGGACTTTACCGGTGTTCCTTCTATTGTAGATATCGCATCCATACGATCTGAAGTAGCTCGTAAAAATATAGACTCCCAAATCAATCTTCAGGTTCCGGTTGACTTAATTATCGATCATTCCGTACAAGTCGATTTTTTTGGTACAAACTATGCCCTCCAGCGAAATGTAACTCTGGAATATGAACGAAATAGTGAGCGGTATTCATTGTTGAAGTGGGCCAAAACCTCTTTCGAAAACTTTAACGTACTTCCTCCTGGCATGGGTATTTGCCACCAGGTAAATCTTGAATACCTTGCAAAAGTAGTCACTATGAGAGAAGGAATTATATTTCCGGATACTTTGGTAGGTACTGATTCTCATACTCCAATGGTAAATGGAATTGGCGTTATTGGCTGGGGAGTTGGTGGAATTGAAGCCGAAGCCGTTATGCTCGGACAACCAATTTACATTATGCTTCCTGAAGTAATCGGATTAAAACTTACAGGAAATTTAAAGGCAGGAACAACATCAACCGATTTAGTATTATCAGTTGCTGAACTATTAAGAAAGAAAGGCGTAGTCGGAAAATTTGTGGAGGTATTTGGCGATGGTTTAAATCATTTGACAGTACCCGATAGGGCAACAATTTCCAACATGTCGCCCGAATTCGGATGCACGGTAACCTACTTTCCGCCCGATCATAAAACACTGGAATATATACGGATTACAGGAAGGGATGATAAACACATAGAAACCGTTGAAAAATATTTGAAGACAAACCTGTTGTGGCGGAAAAATGAAGATAAGATAAAATTTACAGAGGTTATCGAACTAAATTTAGGAGATATAGAACCATCCATAGCCGGTCCAAAGCGACCGCAGGACAAAATTGAATTGACCAATGTAAAAGGTAGGTTTATTGATATTTTGAAAAGAAGCTACGAGAGAGGATATGTACCTGTGGATGAAAGAGCTGAAGGACGATGGTCGAATGAAGGCGGGCATCTCGATGAAAATATTTCGGGAGCAGATTCAGAAGATCAAAAAATTAAATCTGCCGGTATTGAAATACAACCGGAAAGTAAAAAGAAGAACGGATTCAAAAGTGTAATAATTAAAGTTGATAATTCGGAATACATTATAAGTGATGGGACACTGGTTATTGCTGCAATTACCAGTTGTACAAATACTTCCAATCCGAGTGTTATGATAGGCGCCGGATTGCTTGCCCAAAAAGCTATCGGAAGAGGGCTGATGACCAAACCCTGGGTTAAAACAAGTCTTGCCCCGGGATCAAAAGTTGTAACAACGTATTTGGAGAAGGCCAATTTGCTGCTCTTTTTAGAGGCGCTGGGCTTTCATGTAGTTGGTTTTGGATGCACCACCTGTATTGGAAATAGCGGACCACTGCCGGTTCATATTAATAAGGCCATCATCGACAATGAACTGGTGGTTGCTTCCATTCTTTCAGGCAACAGAAATTTTGAAGCAAGAATCCATCCGCTTATAAAAATGAATTTTCTGGCTTCTCCCCTACTTGTAGTTGCTTATGCAATTACCGGAAGGATTGATATCAATTTTCAGGATGAGCCTCTAGGTTTTGATCCGAATCTTGAACCGGTATATTTACAAGATATCTGGCCAACTTCGGAAGAGATTCAAACGGTAATGAATCAGGTATTGGATTCGAAAGACTATATTGCTAATTACAGAGATATTTTTGAGGGTGATGAAAAATGGAAAATGCTGAATTCTCCCGGAAGCAATGTATATCAATGGGATGAAAAATCGTCCTACATCAAAGAATCGCCGTTTTTTAAAGATATTTCCACAAAACCTCCTGAAATTTCGGATATTAAATCGGCAAGGGTATTGCTGAAATTAGGAGATTCGATAACCACCGATCATATTTCTCCAGCTGGTTCCATCGCTGAAAATTCTCCGGCTGGTGACTATCTCAAAGCTCATGGTGTTGATAGAAAGGATTTTAATTCCTACGGTTCGCGCAGAGGAAATCATGAGGTAATGATGAGAGGCACTTTTGCCAATGTCCGTTTAAAAAATAATTTGGTTGATCAGGAAGGTGGTTTTACTATGCACTTTCCAAGCGGTAAGGTCACAACAGTGTTTGACGCTGCTGAAAAATACAAAGCAGAACAAATTCCACTCATTGTTATTGCCGGAAAAGAATATGGAAGTGGTTCTTCACGCGATTGGGCTGCAAAAGGAGTTTCGTTATTAGGGGTTCGGGCTATTATTGCCGAAAGTTTTGAACGGATACACCGGAGTAACCTGGTGGGGATGGGCGTTTTACCTCTTCAATTCAGAAAAGGCGAAAACAGCTCGTCTCTTGATTTAAAAGGAGATGAAAAGTTCGATATTTTGAATCTTGAAGAGATTACTCCATACAAGGAAATTCAAGTTCTGGTAACAAAACCATCAGGAACACAATCAGAAATTAATGTCATTGCAAGGCTCGATTCGTTAATGGAAATAGCCTATTATCAAAATGGTGGAATATTGCATTATGTGTTAAGAAGTTTTCTTGAAAAAACCAGTAATGGAAAGGATTGATATGTACAAATCTATGATTGATTACACCGCTTCTTATACCGATCAGTATCAACTGACCATGTCCCAGGTATATTTTCTGCATCGGAAAATAGGGACAAGGGACGAGAACATCGCCGTCAACTTAAACACATATATGGATTTCGCCCTTATCTTTATGCCATATGGCACAAAGATAAGGGCTTAATTGGCCCGATTCCAAACCAAAATTTAAGAAAGTTGTTAATTTAGCAGGATGAAAATATCTTTTGAAAATAAAAATGCCCTGGTTGGAGGCAGTACACAGGGTTTGGGGAAAGCAATTGCCATTCAGCTGGCCGCATGCGGAGCAAATGTTACACTGATGGCCCGGAATGAAGACAGGCTTAAAAAGGTCCTGCAATTACTGAATACGGAATCCGGGCAAAAGCATGGATATCTTGTAGTTGATTTTTCTGACCTGGAACATTTTAGAAAAACGATTGGTGATTTTTTGAGGTCACACCCAATTCACATTCTGATTAATAATACACAGGGGCCTGAAGCGGGAAGCGTTTTGGAGAAAGGCCCGGCACATTACCAGGATGCATTTAACCTGCTTTTTCAAACCGTTTGTTTCACTACGCTGGAAGCTTTGCCGGCTATGCGAAAAATTGGTTATGGACGCATAATCAATGTTTCCTCACTTTCCATCAGGGAACCTTCCCAGAATCTTGTTCTTTCCAACACGATACGAATTGCAGTCACCAGCTGGGCAAAATCGCTTGCCACGGAAGTCGCCAGGGACAATATAACCGTAAATACCATTCTCACCGGTAATTTTGACACCGAGCGAATGAGCTATCTCATCGGCTTACAGGCAAAATCAAAAGACCTGGGTTATGAAGAATACAAAGCTTCCAGAATAGAGGCTATACCAATGAAAAGACTTGGCAGGCCGGAAGAATATGCTTACCTGGTTGCTTTCCTGGCTTCGGATTATGCTTCGTATATTACCGGGACAAATTTTCCGATCGACGGCGGGCTTTTGAAATCTATCGGGTGATCACCGCGTCAAACCATCATATGAAACAGCGCTGGAAAAAAATACTGAGGATCACCTTGTTTGCCGCTATATTGCCGGTCATCTTTCTTTTTGTTGTTTATGTAAGGGCACTCAGCAACCTGCAGAATAAAAAGGAATTACTGAGCTTTAAAAATGCAGCTGCCTCTGTGGTGTTATCCCAGGAAGGTGAACTCATCGGGAAGATCTTTAGTGAAAACCGGACAAATATTTCATACGACCAGATTCCCATAAACCTCATACAGGCATTAATTGCGACAGAAGATGCCCGTTTTTATAAACACAGCGGTATTGATTCAAGAAGCCTGTTAAGGGTCCTCTTCAAAACAATTCTGTTTAACAGGAAAGCTGCAGGAGGAGGAAGCACCATCACCCAGCAGCTGGCAAAGAACATGTTTGGCAGAAAAATCACCGGCCCGTTTGCCATTTTCGTAACCAAGACGAAAGAGATCATGCTGGCACGACGGATTGAGAGCGTATTCTCAAAGACGGAAATCCTAACCCTTTATTTTAATACCGTACCATTCGGGGAGAATGTTTTTGGTATTGAAGCGGCGTCTCAGCGTTATTTCAGCAAAAGAGTCGAACAGCTGGATATTGAAGAATCTGCAGTTTTAATTGGCATGCTTAAGGCAAATAGTTTGTTTAATCCCAGGCTTTATCCTGATAATTCAAAAAAAAGAAGAAATGTGGTACTGAGCCAGATGCTGAAATACAATTACCTGGAAAAAGCAGATGCCGATTCTATCAGCCAACTGCCATTGGTTCTAAACTATTCGAACCTTGAATCACAAGGACCGGCCGACTATTTCCTTTACCAGGTAAAAAAAGAAGTAAAACAGATCCTGGAAAATATTAATCAATCCACCGGCAAAGTATGGAATGTTGAAGAGGACGGACTGATTATTACAACTACGTTAAACCTTACCCTCCAGAACTTTGCAAATAAATCTTTCCGGGATCATCTGTCTGTGATGCAGAAAAGACTGAATAAGCAATATGCAGACGGATCAGGAAAAATATTTATGGATGAACTGGCAGAAAGTGAACTGAAAAAACTAAAGCTTACCGAAAAGGCTGATGAAGTCGGCCTCCGGCAGGTTTTTGACTGGGATGGGGCCTTCTCCGATACAATTTCTGTTGCAGATAGTCTGAAACATACCCTGCAGTTGTTGCATGCCGGTCTGATTGCTGTAAATCCGGTAACCGGAGCTATCAAGGCATGGGTTGGTGGTATCGATTTCAGAACACAGCCTTATGATCAGATACTTGCGAGGAGGCAAATGGGTTCAACCTTTAAACCCATCCTGTATGCCTCTGCCCTTGAGGAGGGAATTAATCCTTGCTTTTACCTGGAGAATGACTCCGTTGCCATATCAGGGTATGAAGAATGGAGTCCAACAAATTTTGACCATTCTTCCGGTGGAAAATATTCGGTTGCCGGCTCACTGGTTCACTCTATGAATATCCCGGCCTTTAACCTGTTTTTGAAAATTGGATTTGACGGACTTGATGCCTTGTGGAGAAATCTGGGATTTTCTTTCCCCTTGATGAACACTCCTTCACTCGCCATGGGGATTGCCGAAGCAAATATTCAGGAACTTGCCATTGCCTGCTCTTCTTTCCCAAACGGCGGTTTTAAGATCACACCACAACAATTGGTATCCATAAAAAGCCCCGGTGGAGAGGTAATCTGGCAACATGAATTCCCCGAAGCCCAGGTCAGGGTTTTATCCGACAGAACTAGCCGGTTAATGAATGCCATGCTGCAAAAAGCTGTCAATGAGGGTACAGGAAGCTCATTGCGTTCGGTATATGGTGTAAATTTACCAATAGCAGGGAAAACAGGAACTTCTCATGAATATACCGATGCCTGGTTTATAGCTTATAATCCCGGGCTGGTAGTGGTTAGCCGGGTGGGAGCATCACTCCCGGCGGTTCATTTCAGTAACAGCACAAATGGTTCGGGCAGCAGGCTTGCATTACCACTGGTAGCGTTGACTTTGAAGCAGGTACAGTTCAATACCGATTTAAGGAAACATCTTATTACCCCTTTCCCGGAATTATCGCCGGATTTGGCGAAGGAACTCGGGTGCCCTGATTATAAAGAAAAAAATGCCTTTGATAATTTCATGAATATTTTTAAGAAAGATAAGATCACTTTTGATAAGGAGGTCAACAAAACTGAACGGAAAAAGAGATCTTTTTTCAAAAGATTATTCGAAACAAAATAATAAAATTCATGGTTAATTTCAGGCCTAAACCATATGCGTTCTGGGTAATGGCTTAACACATGTCTTTAATTTAAATCATTGTGTTAACCTGTTGCGCTACCTTATATGCCATTTTCGCACAATGATCCATGCAACGGCCGGATATGAATTCTTCCGAATCTTTTGTTTTAGAAAAATCATACCCCCAAATATCACGGCATGAGGTGGAACCGAATTCTTTCCGGAACCAGGAGCCTAATTCTTCACTTAGCAGTATTGACCGGTTAAAATTATTTATGTCCTCATTCATTGCCTCGTTACTCTTACTTCGCAGTAACCTGTTCATTTTTGAAACTCTCGAATAGCTGTCCTCCATTTTTGCGGTTTTGGCACTTAATGCCGTAACTCCTGCGGCAAGCGCCCCGCAGGTCCTGTTCAACATGGCTATACCACCGATGAATATCCAGGAAGAACCGAAAAGTTCTTTTGTGATTGAAAATTTGCTGCTAAGGTTATGCAGCACGTTATGGGCACAATGGAATTTATGATCTTCAAATGCCTTCAGCAATCCTGTATAAGATTCAGTTGCCTCCCCGGATAAACAGCCAGTGCTCGACATTGCCTTTGAAAAAGGTTTATGAAAGGTGCAAACAGCTTTCGTGCATGACGACATACCCCCCTGCCGTATCTTGCTGCAAATACCTGAATTGTTACAAGCAATAAACTCATTTACATATAGTTGTGATTTATAAAGCAGGTTAAGTTCTTCGGCAATTGAATTGAAACCATTTTTCTGAAAACCGGCAAACATCAAAGGTGCCGTCAGGCATCCACACTCCGTATCAGGGCCGGCTATGCCCCCGGCCATTGCGCCGGTATACAGAACCATTTCCGTATTATCAATACCATTTATTTCGAGAAGCGTTTGCATAACGCTTGGTGCACAGTGTCCCATCCTGTGCACATTGTTAAAGCTTCTTAGCTTTTTTGAATTGAAAATACCATAACCAATCATGCCGGCTGCGCTCATGGCTGCAAGTGCAAGGACAGTTTTTCTGGTAAATTCCCTCCTGCTGATTGGTGCATTGACTTTTTGCTGGTGCATACTTTTCACTTTGGTGACCCCGTACTTTGCAATATCGTGAATTATGCGACAAATATCCTTATCTGCAAATAAAAAAAGGTATAAACAACCGACCAGAAAACCTGGCCGGCTATTAACAACAGAAAATTTGATTTCCTGATCCCGTAATACTTAACCATGAGGAATGACCCCAGGGGTATGGATAAGATCACAGGGCTCAACATCACAATTCCGAACAAGCCATAAGCAGATTTAATTTTTACCAGTCTTCTGGTTGATTTCGTAAATATTTTCCATGCTTTTCTGCGAAACTTCAACTTATCGTGCCAGTAATTGTCCCACATTTTAAGGAGAAAACCGGAAAGATATACTGAAACCAGAGCTCCTATAATGCCCCCGATGTTTGAATAAAGCAGGGTTTCAGCAAATGACATTTTCATGACATAAATTGCAACAGGAAATGTTGCAGCAAATTTCCAGGAACAAAAAAAGATAATGGTAATTTCTCTCATGGTGCCGTAAAATACACCCTGTATTCTCCGTCAGATCTCTTATCCAACCAGTGTTTGCAGCCGAGGCTCAGGGTTTTGTCCAGCAGGGGCGCAGGTATAAAGGGTGCTACTATTTCCAGGATCTCATGATCCCTGAGTTTTTTAATGGCTGCAAGCACTTCATGCACAGGTTGCTCACCCCTGTTCAGCATTTCACGGATATCAAACGTGTTTACAACGGCCTCCTTTTTAAACCAGCCGGGGCAATCCGTTGTGTACCCGGCACCCATGTCATCAATTTGTTCAATGCTGTCCTGCCCAGCTTTCTCACGCAGCCTGTTCACCAGGTCTTCCACGTTAAGTCCGCCAATGATGGCTGCCTGACCAATGCTGGTAATTCGTGTAATGGTTTTTCGTAAAACAGGGTTCTTCAGCTTTTTAAATTCAGGCGCCGAGGCAATCAATATATCTTCCAGCTGGGGATAAGCCTCAAGCAGATCATATATTTTAGTTTTCGGGGTAATGATCAATTTATCCATAATTACTCTTTATTACCGGTGTAGGAGAGTATCCGCTGTTCGCCTTCGAGTTTCCGGGCATTGGTTAAATCCTGCGATACTTCCAGTGTGCCAAGGTATTCCCCGTTCTCATCCCGCAAGGCATAGTATTCGATATAGATGAACTTTCCCTGCATCTGGATCCAGAAAGGTGCGTGGGATGCCTTACCCGATTTGAAGTCATCGAGAATTTTCTCAATAATATGAACGCTTCCCGGGGGGTGGCATAACCTAACATCGCGGTTGATGATGGAACGGCTCCTGGCAAAAATGCGGTGGCTGCCCTGGGTAAAATACTTAACCTTATCGTTTTTATCCACGAATGTCATATCAACAGGCACCGTGTTTAAAATAGCCCTGATTTCCCCGGCTGTGAAACTTCCAGATGGCAACTGAATGGAACCATTTTCATTGGTTATGCCTGCGTTTTCATAATTTTCAACGATCAATCCTTCCGGTTTCCATTCTACCTGGGGATCATACAGGGTAAAACCGAATTCGAGGGTTTGTTTGTTAATATGCCACCAATCCTCTGTGGTAAACACATCCATACACATGGGGAAAAGGATTTCCTCCTCCTTTCTGGTCATATCACCCAGGGCTTTTAAAACGGGTGCATAGAGGATTTCCATGGCATCCTCCAGGTCGGCTTTTTTCAGTTCCACGGTTCTCAGAATTTCTATACAGCCTTTCAACTGGTCACGTATCTCATCATGTTTTCCCCACATTACCTTGGGAGGACCCGTAATATTTTTTTTCTCAAGGTAGGGGAACACGAGATACTCTTTGCGCCGGTAATGCTTGTCAACATCCATCAGTTCGTTGAAACACGACAATAACTGCAAGGCCTGGTCCCTGAAATTTGCTTCGGTTACGGCATGCAGATTTCCCAAAATTGATCCGGCCTTTTGCACCACTTTAAGCAGTTCCCGGTTCTCGTGCCGGAATACATCCACGGGGTGTCCTTCCGGAATTGCCTGTGCATTGCTCAGATCGATATGCCCATCGAGCACCTCGCCGTGTACATCGCAAAGTTTCATAACCTCGGTTTCGGGCAAGCCCTCCTGTATAAGTTCCTGTTCCACCTCAACCACCTCGCCATAGGGGACCTGCTGAAGGGTATTGATCAGTTCGGCCCGCACCTTTCCGGGATCTTCTCCCTGGTGCAGTTTCAGGATAAGCTCTTTCAGCTTTTCTTTTCTGAATTTTGAATTGTTGATTAGCTCACTCATGGTAATGCTTTATTAAAAATGCATGTTATAATCCAATATGCATCAGGTGCTTATCGTATTTTTTTGACAGCGACTGTATGGTTTCCGCGGATACCAGCCTGTCAATCGCCTCCCGGATGGGAGCATATTGATCATGTATCGGGCATGGATTTTCGGCGCTGCAATTTTTAAACCCAAAACCACAACCCGTAATCGTTCTGTTGCCTTCGACGGAAATAATTAATTCTTTAACCGTGAGTTCAGGTTTGTCCTTATCAAAAAAGAATCCCCCTCCCTTTCCTTTGAGCGATATTACAAACCCCATCCTCACCAACCGTTGCAATATTTTGGCAATGTAAAATACGGGTGCATCGATTTCCCTGGCTATCTCGGCAATTCCGGGCCGGCGACCCTTATTGTTTTGCAGTTGGATATAAACCAACGCGCGCAATGCGTATTCAGTTTCTTTGTTAAACATTTTTTCCGGTAAACCTTTCGAAAACAAAATTAAGAAATTTTTTATCGAAATATAAAAAGACCTTTTGGTCGTTTAGTAAATGTTTTTATATTTGTATTGAACAATACATAACCAGTTTAATCCTATCATTTAAAATGAATACTCCATGAAAACACGTACACTTTGGTTGGGCTTTCTGGCCGTTACGACTATCTCCTTTGCTGTTTTGCTGTATTATGGCAGGGAAATTTACCGGCAGGCACCTCCCGTGCCCGAAAAGGTAATCACATCATCCGGAACCATTTTGTTTACCGGACAGGACATTAAAGACGGCCAAAATGTCTGGCAGTCGATGGGTGGACAGGAAATGGGAACGGTATGGGGTCACGGCGCTTACCAGGCCCCGGATTGGAGTGCTGATTGGCTGCACAGGGAGGCCGTGTTCATGCTGAATAACCTTGCCCTGGCGACCGAAGGAACGGATTTCGACGAACTGAGCGATGAGCGCAAAGCTTCCCTGAAAGTGACGCTTCAAAAAGAACTCCGGGCCAATACCTATAATGCAGAAAATAAAACACTAAGTGTTTCCGATTTGCGGGCCAAAGCCATTGCTGACAACAGCAGGTATTATAGTGGTTTATTTACCAATGATCCCGCCATGGACAAAGAAAGGGACGCTTACAGCATTCCTGAAAATTCGCTGAAGGACCCTGAAAGGGTTCGCAAACTGAATGCATTCTTTTTCTGGATATCGTGGTCGTGTGTTACGGAACGTCCCGGTCAGGAAATCACTTATACCAACAACTGGCCGGCCGAAGAACTGGTGGCCAATAAGCCAACCGGATCCTTGCTGCTTTGGACCGGTTTCAGTGTGATTATGCTGATAGCGGGAATAGGGTTGATGGGATGGTATTATGCCCGGCTCCGCGAAGATTCACCGGCGATCATACCCCCCGCGCTCCCCCTGAAAAACGAAAAGCAAACCCCATCGCAAAAAGCGATACGCAAGTATTTCTGGGTTGTTACTGCATTAATTCTGGTTCAGGTAATTATGGGTGTGGTAACAGCCCATTACACAGTCGAAGGACAAGGTTTTTACGGCATACCCCTGGCCCAATGGCTGCCCTACTCCATTTCTAGAACCTGGCACATACAACTTGCCATATTCTGGATAGCGACTTCATGGCTGGCAACCGGTTTATATTATGCGCCAGCTATTTCGGGACATGAACCCAAATACCAGCGACTGGGCGTGAATTTCCTGTTCGGGGCACTGCTTGTGATTGTTTTGGGTTCACTGATAGGCCAGTGGCTGGGTGTAATGCAAAAGTTCGGCCTTGTTGAAAACTTCTGGCTCGGTCACCAGGGTTATGAATATGTCGACCTGGGTCGTTTCTGGCAATTGTTTCTTTTTGTGGGCCTTGTTATTTGGCTGTTTTTAATGAGCCGGGCCATCGTGCCGGTTATCAGGCGAAAAAGTGAAAGCCGCAACCTGTTGATCTTATTTCTTATTTCAACCATTGCCATTGCAGCTTTTTATGGTGCCGGCTTTATGTGGGGCAGGCAAACCAACCTGGCCGTGGCCGAATACTGGCGCTGGTGGGTAGTGCACCTTTGGGTGGAAGGGTTCTTCGAAGTGTTTGCTGCCGTGGTGGTTGCTTTCCTGTTCACCCGCCTTGGAATTGTTAAGGTGGCTACTGCTACCGTTGCCGTGTTATTCTCCACCATCGTATTTCTTTCGGGGGGCATATTGGGTACTTTCCATCACCTGTATTTTACAGGTACACCAACCGCGGTGCTTGCCCTTGGCGCTACATTTAGTGCACTCGAGGTGGTACCGCTTGTTTTCATGGGTTTTGAAGCCTGGGATAACCTGAAAGCGAGCCGCAGCAACGATTGGATCAAAGCCTATAAATGGCCTATTTACAGCTTCATATCCGTGGCATTCTGGAACCTCGTGGGCGCCGGCATTTTCGGGTTCCTCATTAACCCTCCCATTGCGTTGTATTACATGCAGGGCTTAAACACCACCGCGGTCCATGGCCACACGGCCTTGTTCGGTGTTTATGGCATGCTGGGCATTGGTCTTATGCTTTTTGTATTGCGCGACATGAATAAAGAAAAGGAATGGAACGAACGCTGGATAAAATTTGCTTTCTGGGCTATCAATATTGGTCTGGCGGCAATGGTATTGATAAGCGTTTTGCCTGTTGGTCTGGCACAAACCGTTGCCAGCGTGCAGGAAGGTTTATGGTATGCCCGTTCTGCAGAATTCATGCAACAACCCCATATTCTAACCTTTAAATGGTTACGTGTTGTTGGCGACACCCTGTTCGCTCTCGGATCGGTAGCACTGGCGTGGTTCACATTTGGTTTAGCCGGCGGATGGAGTTATAAACAGAAATAACCGTGCAATGATTCTCAGGTTGACATTCATGACGATCAGGCTGTCATGAAAGATATACTTATTCAAAAAATAAGCACCATATCCCGGAAAATGTGTGAATTATGTAATCTTTTTCTAAAGTTATGTAATAGTTTCCGGCTGAAAGAGGGTTACCTTTTCATAGTAATTATTAGTACTAACTTAAATTTATTCTTATGCCTATTCTAACTGTCCTCCTCGTCCTTATCGTGGCCGGAGTTGTTCTCTGGCTCGTGAACAGCTACATTCCCATGCAGCGAACCCTCAAATCCATTCTTAATGTCGTTGTGGTTATCCTTGTTGTGATATGGCTCCTGAAAGTATTTGGATTGCTTGACAATTTGAGGCACCTGACAATTTGATTTCCGGTTACTGGCAGGAAAAACTGAATAAAATAATGTAATCCATGAAAAAAATACAAAATAGCTTTAAATCACCCGAACTGACAAAGTTGCAGGAAGTTGTAATTGATTACCGGACAAAAATATATATTGCACGTGGTGCCGATCCCGGTGAAGCCAGAAACCGCTTTATTTCAAAGTTTGGTTACAGGATTTCTAAATCCACCGCCCCCCTGATACCTTCTAAGTATTGACCGAACTTCCTGACCCCCCATAGCTTCGTGCGGGCCGGGTATCCTTTAGGGAAATGGCTCCGCATCATCATCTGTTGCGCCATAAACGCCGAAAGCAGATAATCTTACCGTGTAAAAAAATACAGGATATATATTAAATTTCGGATCTGCCGTGTCGGACAACTTTTGGTTTAATTTTAAAAAGATTTTATCTTTACTAGGAGATAGTATTGATCATACCATCATTTATTCAGGTTAATTGAAACTCTATATTAAAAATATGGTTTGTATCCGCTGCCAGATGGTAGTGAAAGCCGAACTGGAAAAAGTTGGCCTGCATTTTCATTATGTAAAAATCGGAGAAGCAAGCATCATTGAGAATATCCACCCAAAACAATTGGAGCAGCTTGATAATGCATTAAAAAAATCAGGATTGCTGCTGATGGATAACAAAAAAAGTATTCTTGTTGAGAGAATAAAAAGTGCGATTATCGAATTGGTGCACTATACAGACGAACAAATCAAGGTGAACCTCTCGGATTATCTGAGTGAAAAACTCAATTTCGATTATACCTATCTGGCCAATCTTTTTTCAGAAGTTAAAGGCGTTACCATTGAAAAGTTCTTTCTGAGCCATAAAATTGAAAGAGTAAAAGAACTGATCGTTTACGACGAACTAAATCTTACTGAAATAGCCTGGAAGTTGCATTACAGCAGCGTAGCCCATCTCTCAAATCAATTCAAAAAAATTACCGGATTAACCCCTTCGCACTTCAAAAAGCTTAAAAAAAAGCGACGCGGCACACTCGAAGATGTGTGAATTATGTAAGATTTATTAAAAATTGTGTAATAATCCTGTCGTTTTGTCTTTTTAAATTTGTAAAAGACGAATATAAACCGGAAATTGTATTCTCCTGATAACCCTTGGTGACCCCGGAATAAAAGTATAAGCCCTTTTAAAAAGTAACAATGAATATCCTGCTGGTTTATCCGCTATACCCAAATTCGTTTTGGAGTTTCAGCCATGTCTTAAGGTTTATTTCCAAAAAAGCCGCTCTGCCGCCACTTGGATTAATAACGGTATCTGCCATGCTCCCCTCAGCATGGCAGAAAAAACTGGTAGATATGAATGTCGCCACACTCCGGTCAAGTGACATCCAGTGGGCGGATTATGTCTTTATCAGTGCCATGTACATACAAAAGGAATCCGTTGACCAGGTTATCAGTGAGTGCATAAAGCACCATACGAAAATTGTTGCCGGCGGACCGCTATTTACCCAGGATTATAATAACTATCCACAAATTGATCATTTTATCCTGAATGAAGCAGAAATTACCTTGCCCCGGTTTTTAAATGATTTAAAGGCCGGACAGCCTCTCAGGCTTTATCAGACTTCTGAATATGCTGATATTACAACTACTCCGGTACCCGATTTCCATTTGCTCGCAAGGAAAGAATATGCCCTGATGAATATCCAGGTCACACGGGGATGCCCATTTGCCTGTGATTTTTGTGAAATAACTTCTCTGCTGGGTCACCAGGTCAGAATAAAGGATACAGATCAAATATTACGTGAACTGGATATGTTATATAACCTCAAGTGGCGTGGGCCGGTATTAATTGTCGACGATAATTTTATAGGGAACAAAAGGGTGATAAAAAATAATCTGCTTCCCGCCATGATCAATTGGATGAAGATTCATAAATACCCCTTTGTTTTTAATACGGAAACCTCAATTAATCTGGCTGACGATGAGCGATTGATGTCACTTATGGTTGAAGCAGGTTTTAACTCTACCTTTATTGGTATTGAAACACCGGATGAAAACACCCTGCGTGAATGCAATAAGGTTCAGAATAATAACCGTGATCTGCTACAAAGTGTAATTAAGATACAAAAATCCGGAATTCAGGTATCCGGCGGATTTATTGTAGGTTTTGACAGCGATACGCCCAGTGTGTTTCAACGGCAGATTGATTTCATTCAAAAAAGCGGTATTGTATCAGCCATGGTGGGTTTATTGAATGCACCCAAGAATACCCGGCTATACAAACGTTTGGAGGAGGAAAACAGGCTTACCATTGATGCCACCGGCAACAACACGGATGCCTCGATGAATTTCATCCCAAAAATGAATTACATTGAACTGTTAAAAGGATACAAAAGCATTATTTATAATATCTATGCGACCAAGCCCTATTATCAAAGGATACGTCAGATGCTGCTGAATTATAGGCGGATTGGTAAAGGACCGGCAAGGATAAATCCTTCCATTCTAGGTGCATTCTTTAAATCGGTTTTAATTCTTGGAATTCTGAACAAAGGGAGGAGTGAATATTGGAAATTATTGATATGGGCTCTTTTCAACCGTCCAGGATCATTGGTTGATGCAATTACCTATACCGTTTATGGCTATCATTATCAGATGGTATATGGGTTGAGAAGTTGAAAAACAGCATAGCATTGCCGATACCCGATTTTATTTACAGAGGAATAGTAATATATGAAGGTAGTGCCTTCTATAATTAACGAATCATTGCAACGGTTGAAATCCCACCTGTGGGACGATGACCTTTCGCAAAAATACGCCGGTGGGGAACCACCCCTGCGTTCGGAATTATTCAGTACCGAACAAATGGAGCAGTATGGCAAAACCTTAGCCGGTTTACATATCCTGGGTCCAAAAGTTGATCATGGCCAGCAACTACTTTCCCGCCTTGCAGAAAATGAGGCTATACTGTTGGAAGTACATGATCTTGTATCAGAAGCAGTGAAGGCCAATCGTCAAATTACACCAGCCGGTGAATGGCTGCTTGATAATTTTTATTTAATTGAAGAGCAGATACGCACCGGGAGAAGACATTTGCCCAAGGGTTACAGCAAAGAACTGCCCCGTTTACTGAATGGGCCGTCTGCCGGACTGCCCCGTGTTTACGATATCGCAAAAGAAATCATATCGCACGGAGACGGGCTGGTCGATCCCGTAAGTCTGCGCCGTTTCGTAACAGCATATCAAACGATAACAGTTTTAAAATTGGGCGAATTGTGGGCTATTCCTATTATGTTGCGGTTGGCCCTTATCGAAAACCTTCGACGTGTTGCTGCCAGGGTAGCCGCCGGCAGAATCGACAGGAATCTTGCTGATTCCTGGGCTGACCAGATGATAGAAATCGCAGAAAAGGACCCCAAAAGCCTGATCCTGGTAATTGCTGATATGGCAAGGTCTGATCCTCCTATGTCAACACCTTTCGTTTCAGAATTTGTCCGGCGTTTACAGGGACAAAGTCCGGCTTTGGCATTTCCATTGACGTGGATTGAACAGCGGCTTTCCGAATTAAATCAGACCACAGTTCAGTTAATTCAGTATGGGAACCAGAAACAAGCTGCAGATCAGGTTTCTATCAGCAACAGCATAAGCAGTCTTCGTTTCCTGAGCGCTTTGGACTGGCGTGAATTCGTTGAATCTATGAGCCATGTAGAACAAGTTCTGCACGAGGACCCTGCCGAAGCATACATCTCAATGGATTTTAACACCCGTGACCATTATCGCCATGTTATCGAAAAGATTACAAAAAAATGCGATTTTACTGAAATTGAGGTGGCACGAAAATCTGTTGAACTCGCAAAGAAAGGAGCTGAACGCAATGGCCCCGGGGACCGTACGGCCCATGTTGGATTTTACCTCATTGGCAGAGGCCTCCCTCAACTTGAGCACACTACAAAAATAAAACACACCTTATCTTCGATAGGTAGAAAGACGATTTTCCGGTTTCCCTTGGTTTTCTATCTGGGTTCCATACTATTGTTGACGGTAATCCTTTCCTGGAGCCTGTTAGAAAAAGCCCGCGTTGATGGAACTGGCAGCTGGCATATCTGGGCCCTGGGATTTCTCCTGCTTTTATGTACCAGTTATCTGTCAATAGCCGTAGTGAACTGGCTGGTCACACTTTTTGTCAACCCCTACCCGTTACCGCGGCTTGACTTTTCAAAAGGGATCCCTCCGGAATCACGATCCCTGGTTGTTGTTCCTACTATGCTCTTAAACACCCAGAATATTGAAGATCTGGCAGAGGCTTTGGAAGTAAGGTTTTTGGCTAATCAGGATATTAACCTGCATTTTGGGTTATTGACCGATTTTAAAGATGCAGCACAGGAAAAATTAGTGGAAGATGGCCTGCTTATTCAACTGGTCAGTAAAAAAATTTCGGAGCTAAACGAAAAATATCCGGGTGAAAATAAGGATACATTTTTCCTGTTTCATCGTCCGCGAAAATGGAATTCAAAAGATAGGATATGGATGGGCTATGAACGAAAGCGGGGAAAACTTTCAGATCTGAATTCCCTGCTGCGCGGAGGCCCTGAAAATGTGTTTTCGCTGATCGTCGGTAATATTGAAGTTTTAGAAAAAATCAAGTATGTCATAACACTGGATACCGATACGCAATTGCCGCGCGATTCAGCAAGACAATTTATCGGGGCTATGTCGCATCCACTGAACAAACCAAAATACGATGCAAAAAAACACCGTGTAACAGATGGATACAGCATTCTTCAGCCCAGGGTTGCTGTGAGTTTACCGGGCACTAACCGGTCCAGGTATGCAAAGCTGTTTGGCAATGAACCCGGTATAGATCCATACACCCGTGCCATATCTGATGTATACCAGGACCTGTTTGGAGAAGGATCCTTTATCGGCAAAGGCATATATGATGTGGATTCATTTGAACAAACATTGAAGGATCGGTTTCAGGAAAACAGAATTCTGAGCCATGATCTCCTGGAAGGTTGTTATGCCCGTTCGGGATTGTTAAGCGATGTTCTTTTATTTGAAGAGTATCCAGCGAGTTATCATACCGATGTAAACCGTCGATCGCGTTGGATAAGAGGCGATTGGCAATTGCTCCCCTGGTTATTGCCATTTTTACCCAAGGTTAAGGGTACATCCCGAAAAAACCCTTTGTCTGTCCTATCGTGGTGGAAAATCCTGGATAATCTCAGGCGTAGTCTTATTCCGTTAGCCTTGACACTATTTTTGTTATCAGGTTGGACCATTTTATCAACATCCTGGTTCTGGACTCTGGTGGTGATCGGAATTATTATGATTCCTCCCTTAATTATTTCTGTAGTTTACATTTTTCAAAAACCTGAGGACGTCATTCTGCGGCAACATGTAAAGGCAACCGGACAATTGTTTGCCCGACAGCTTTACCAGGCTGTATTTATCCTGGTAAGCCTTCCGTATGAAGCTTTTTATAGTATGGATGCTTTATTGCGAACCTGCTGGCGATTGATTATCTCAAAAAAACGTCTTCTCGAATGGAATATTACTGTAAGTGGCAAGCACCCTGGCAGGCATGAACTTATTGATTCATTTCGGACCCTATGGAGTTCTCCGTTTATGGCTTTCCTGTCTGCAACCTGTCTTTTGATTTTTTTTCCAAAAACGCTTGTCCTGGTTTGGCCAATTATCTTATTATGGTTTGTGTTTCCGGTTTTTGCCTGGTGGATCAGCAGACCTCTTGGTACACATGAAGCAAAACTGACCGTTAAACAAGTTCACTTTCTCAGGGAATTGTCGCGTAAAACATGGTCCTTTTTTGAAACTTTTGTTGGGCCTGGGGACAATTGGATACCCCCCGACAATTATCAGGAACACCCCGTTTCAGTGATAGCTCATCGAACATCGCCCACGAATATGGGTCTTTCACTGCTGGCAAATCTGTCAGCCTATGATTTTGGTTACATTGTTGCCGGTGAGCTGCTTGAACGAACCTCGAATGCTTTCAACACCATGAATTCGCTGGAAAGATACCAGGGCCATTTCTTTAACTGGTATGATACCCAATCTTTGAAACCTTTAAGGCCACTTTATATTTCATCGGTCGACAGCGGAAACCTTGCCGGTCATCTGTTGACCCTGCAACAGGGACTTTTAACCCTGCCTGATCAAATGATAATCGGGGCCCGGGTTTTTGAAGGGATCAATGATACATTGCAAATTCTTATAAAACAGGCAGGAAAATCAATACCTGCCCAAATTCTTCAATTCCGGGATTCTCTGCAGGTACTGTTATACGAACACCCGGTTACGCTTGTTGATATGCGAAAATGCCTGGAAAAACTCACCACCTCTTCTGATGAAATTGTAAATGCATTCACTACCGAATCGGATGAACAATCCAGGCTTTGGGCAAATAATCTTTCACGACAATGTAAGGGGGCATTTGATGAATTAACCATGCTGGCTCCATGGATAATTCATCCGGTTTCTCCTGATATACCCGACGAATATAAGGATATTCATGCTATTCCTACCTTACGCGTAACAGCCCAAACCAATGATCACGCAAAGAAAAGGATTGAACTTATCGAAGCACTTGCCCGGCAATCGGGTGAATTTGCGAACATGGATTATGGTTTTCTTTACGATAAGTCGCGTCATTTGCAAACAGTTGGCTATGATGTTGAAGACCGGCGATGTGATTCAACCTATTATGACTTATTGGCATCGGAAGCAAGATTGTCGAGTTTTGTAGCTATTGCACAGGACCAGGTACCCCAGGAAAGTTGGTTTGCACTTGGGCGTCTTCTTACCACGCTTGATGGTGAACCCATTCTTCTTTCATGGAGTGGTTCAATGTTCGAATACCTTATGCCTCTTATCGTTATGCCTTCGTATGCAAATAGTTTGCTTCATCAAACCTGCAAAGCCGCCGTAATCAGACAAATCGAATATGGAAAACTCAGGGGTGTACCATGGGGTATTTCGGAATCAGGATACAACAGTGTCGATGTTCAGCTAAACTATCAGTATCGTGCATTTGGAGTACCAGGTCTTGGTCTCAAAAGAGGACTTTCTGAAGATCTGGTTGTAGCACCCTATGCAACAGCACTTGCCTTAATGGTCCTTCCCGAGGAAGCATGTGCCAATCTTGAGCTTCTTGCTGATGAAGGGTTTATGGGAAAATATGGCTTCTATGAGGCTGTAGATTATACATCAGCACGCATACCACGAGGGCAGTCAAAGGCTGTTGTAAGGTCTTTCATGGTCCATCATCAAGGGATGAGTTTTCTCTCCCTGGCTTATGTTTTAATAGATCGCCTGATGCAAAAGAGGTTTGAGTCGGATCCATTATTCCAGGCGACCCTGTTGTTGCTTCACGAAAGGATCCCAAGGGCCACAACGTTCTTTACCCATACTTCCGGTGCCACCAATGTTCGCCCTGTCGCCAGCAACCTGGAGATGCCTCTTCGCGTGTTTACCACACCGGATACACCATTTCCGGAAGTCAAATTATTATCAAACGGGGGCGAATACCGGGTAATAATTACAAACGCAGGAGGCGGATACAGTCATTGGAAAGATATTGCGGTAACGCGTTGGCGGGAAGACAGTACCTGCGACAATCGGGGCGCTTTTTGTTATATTCGTGATGCAGAAACCGGAAATTTCTGGTCAACTACCTATCAACCTACACTTCAACGACCAGAAAAATATGAAGCCATATTTTCGGAAGGACGTGCAGAATTTCGTCGACGCGACTATGATATTGAATCACATAGTGAAATCGTGGTCTCCCCGGAAGACGACATTGAATTGCGAAGGGTAAAGTTGACAAACAGAATCCGGACAAACAGGATTATAGATATTACCAGCTATGCAGAAGTTGTACTGGCTCCAAATGGAGCTGATTTAGCACATCCTGCATTTAGTAATCTTTTTGTTCAGACCGAAATTATTTACCAGCGACAGGCCATTCTCTGCACCCGGCGTCCCAGGTCAGTAAACGAACATTCGCCATGGATGTTCCACCTGATGACAGTTCATGGGGCTGAAATCAGGAGTATTACTTATGAAACCGACCGTTTGCAATTCATTGGACGCGGAAATACGCTTGTAGCACCGTATGCGATGACAAATGCCAGATTCCTCTCAGGAAGTCAGGGTTCAGTGCTCGATCCGATTGTTTCTGTTCAATATCAAATTGTATTGGAGCCAGAAGGGTCAGCCACCATTGATATGGTAACAGGAATCAGTGTATCGCGTGAAGGAGCATTAAATCTTGTTGAAAAGTACCAGGATAAGCAATTTGCAAACCGGGTTTTTGAACTTGCCTGGACACACAGCCAGGTAGTATTGCGGCAGATCAATGCCAGCGAATCGGATGCTCAATTGTATGGCAGGCTCGCCAGTTCTATTATTTTTGCGAATTCGTCCCTTCGGGCAGAGTCAGGAATCCTTGTAAAGAACCATCGTGGACAATCCGGTTTATGGGGGTACTCTATCTCCGGCGATTTACCAATTGTACTGCTGCAAATTGAAGATCCGGCCAACATAAATTTAGTACGACAGCTCGTTCAGGCACATGCCTATTGGAGATTAAAAGGTTTAGCCGTGGATCTTGTAATCTGGAATGAAGATCGTGCGGGTTATCGTCAGCTGCTCCAGGAACAAATAATCGGATTAATAGCGGCAGGAGTGGAAGCGAATATTATTGACCGGCCAGGTGGAATATTTGTGCGCTCTGCAGACCAGATATCCAACGAGGACCGAATTCTTTTCCAAACAGTTGCCCGCGTTATCCTTAGCGATACCCGTGGTGCTTTGGCAGATCAAATTAACCGGCGTGGTTATGGGGAATTATCGGTTTCAAATTTCAAACCAACACGGACTTACAGGCCCAATCCACAATCAGATGATGTATTGCCCCGACAGGACCTGATCTTCTACAATGGGCTCGGAGGATTTACACCGGACGGGCGGGAATATGTAATTACAACATCAAAAGACAGGATAACCCCGGCACCCTGGGTAAATGTTCTGGCAAACCCGGGATTCGGGACTGTAATTTCTGAGAACGGACTTGCCTATACCTGGGCTGAAAACTCACATGAATATCGTCTCTCCCCATGGTATAACGATCCAATAACCGATGCAAGCGGAGAAGCCCTATATATCCGCGATGAAGAGACAGGTCACTTCTGGTCGCCAACCCCTCTGACCGACAGCGAATCAAAACTCTATCTGTGCCGGCACGGATTTGGTTATAGCGTATTCGAACACAACGAGGGCGGCATTTTCAGCGAACTTTGGGTGTATGTTGCTTTGGATGCCCCTGTAAAGTTTTCGGTATTAAAAGTGAGGAACGAATCCGGACGGTCAGTCAAATTATCCGCTATAAGTTATGTAGAATGGGTATTGGGCGATTTACGGCACAAATCTGCCATGCATGTGAATACCAGTGTTGATTTGATCAGTAGTGCGATATTTGCAATAAATCCATATCATCCGGATTGTGCTGAACGGGTTGCTTTTCTTCAGACCGATGATCCAACAAACTCATTAACCTGTGACCGTACAGAATTTTTAGGACGAAACGGTACATTGAAAAATCCTGCTGCATTGTCACGTTCGCGACTTTCAGGGAAAAAAGGGGTAGCGTTGGATCCTTGCGCAACCATTCAGGTCGCTTTTGAAATGTCTGCCGGACAGGAACGCGAAATAATATTCAGGCTTGGCTCAGGAAGGAATATGGATGATGCAGCCAACCTCATACGACGTTTTCGCGGATCAGGTTCTGCACGTGTAGCACTGGAAGCAGTTTGGCAATACTGGAACCAAACATTGGGTGCCGTGCAGATAGAAACACCCGATCAGTCAATAAATGTTCTGGCCAATGGTTGGCTTTTGTATCAAACGTTGGCCTGTCGGATCTGGGCACGCAGTGGATATTATCAATCAGGCGGGGCATTTGGTTTTCGCGACCAGTTGCAGGATGCAATGGCCTTGATTCATGCCAGGCCAAATCTCCTCCGGGAGCATCTTCTTCTTTTTGCAAGCCGGCAATTTCTGGAAGGAGATGTCCAGCACTGGTGGCATCCACATTCCGGAAAAGGTGTTCGCACACATTGTTCAGATGATTACCTTTGGTTGCCTTTAGCAACCTGTCGCTATGTTATTGGTACCCGGGATACAGGAGTACTGGATGAATCCGTTCATTTTCTCGAAGGACGCCCGGTCAACCCGGAAGACGATTCATATTATGACCTTCCAAACCGGTCGGATGAAAAAGGTACTTTATATGATCATTGTAAACGTTCAATCATGCATGGACTCAGATTTGGCGGTCATGGGCTCCCTCTTATCGGTACCTGCGACTGGAATGATGGTATGAATAAGGTTGGGAACCAGGGCAAGGGTGAAAGTGTTTGGCTGGGCTTTTTTCTATTTGAGGTGCTGACCCGGTTTATAGAAGTTGCACAGGCCAGAGGTGACATTGAATTTGTTGCACACTGCAGGAATGCGGTTGAAATAATCCGGCAGAATATTGAAAAGAATGCATGGGATGGCGAATGGTACCGTCGCGCATATTTCGACAATGGCCAGCCACTTGGATCGGCTGGTAATGTTGAATGCCAGATTGACTCCATCTCTCAAAGCTGGTCAGTGCTTTCAGGTGCAGGCAGTCCTGACCGGTCACGGACAGCAATGGAATCTGTGAATAAAAGACTAGTCCGGCATGAACATGCGTTGGTTCAATTGTTGGATCCTCCTTTTGATAAATCAGATCTGAATCCCGGATATATTAAGGGATACGTCCCCGGAGTAAGAGAAAATGGGGGTCAGTATACCCATGCGGCCATATGGACCGCAATGGCATTTGCAAAATTGGGAGACAGTAAAAAAGCCTGGAAAATTTTATCCATGATCAACCCCATCAATCATACCAAATCTCCCGAAGGGATTTCAACGTACAAAGTGGAACCCTATGTAATTGCTGCTGATGTCTATGCCCTGTCGCCCCATATTGGCCGGGGCGGATGGTCGTGGTATACCGGATCAGCCGGCTGGATGTACCGCCTTATCGTGGAATCCCTGCTCGGGTTAAGGCTTGAAACAGACAAATTATATATTGAACCTTGTCTTCCCTCCGATTGGGTTTCTTTTAAGATTCATTACCGATACAGGGAAACCCCGTACAGTATTTCGTTTACCCAACTGCAGGAAAGCAATACAAAACTAACTATAATGCTTGATGGGACTGCATGTCAGGATAAGTTTATCCCCCTGGTTGACGATCGCCGGGAGCATCGGGCAGAAGTAAAACTCAACAATTATTCTAAGGATTCATAAAGAAGAAGCCTGTTTCTGAGGGCAGTTGACGCCCGAAGGTGATCACTTTTTGAATCCTGAAATATCCACCACCGACAACAGGCAACTCCGGTCGTCGCCGGTAACTATACCTTCGATATAAACATTACAAAATGTTTTTTCATCATAGCCAAGAATCACTTTGCACGATTCTTTGGCATCACCGGCATAGACTTTCCTGAAAAAATCGTTAAAAACAGGTAGCGAATCTTCGGAAATGAAGAGCTTAAAATTGCTGTTTACCAGGCTAATGCGTTTATCGCCCAGCATTTCGGCACCGGTGAAGTTCAATTCACAGATACTGCCTTCGGAGTCGAGCGTAAAATAACCCATAGGAGCAAAATCGTACAGCATGGTAAACTTTTTAAGTGCTGTTTCTGCTGTTTCATTAGCTTCACGTAACTCTTCGTTCTGCATTTCCAATTCAATCTGATGCACCTGCAGTTCATGCATGAGCTTTTTTATATCAGCTTCCAAAACGGGCTTAACACTTTTTTTCTGCTTTTCTTTCAGTCGTTCTTCGGCTTTTCTACGCAGTTGCCGGGCATCTGTAAGATCCGGTTCTTTTTTACTCATGGCTTGACTGTGTTTTTAGTGATAAGATCAACCCCGAGGGCATATTCAGAGTGTTGAACAGTAGATTTACAGACCATTCAAGGACTGGTGTCCTGCCACCGGATGCTTTTACCGTCATTTTATACCTGCCTTCCAATAGTTGGCCCAACTGTTTAAACAGATCCTTTTCAACTTTTTTTTGCACCGGTTCAGGAATAAACAGTTGGATAAAATTCTGATCTACTGCTTCTTTATGTTTTTTGTCAAAAAACTTTTCCGCTTCCGGATTAAACTCCAGTATTTTAAGGTCGTATGATAATTTAATGATTACATCAGCGGATGAATTCAAAAGCAGGCTGCTTAGCTGTTCTGTTTCGTGTAATTTTACTTCCACCTGCCTGAGATCAGACGTATTGATAAAAGTAATGACCAGGCCGTCTATCCTGTCGTCGAGGGTGCGATAGGGCATTATGCGAACGGTAAACCACCGTCCGTCTTTGGTAGGTATTGCTTTCTGTATAAAAATGAGGGTTCTTAATACTTCCAGGGCATCAGCAGCCAATTCCGGGTATATAAGGTCGGATACCTGGTCTGTAAAAGGCCGGCCGATGTCGCTTTTTATTAATTTAAAAATTTTAGTGGCCTGATTGGTATAACGGCGGATATTCAATTCCTTGTCGAGAAACAAAGTGGCAATATCGGTGCTGTTGAGCAGGTTTTTCATATCATTGTTCACGCGGGTAAAATCGTCTACCTTCGACTGCAGTTCAGCGTTTACCGTTTGAAGTTCTTCATTCAGGCTTTGCATTTCTTCTTTTGAAGTAGTAAGCTCTTCATTGGTTGATTGCAGTTCTTCATTTGCGGACTGCAATTCCTCGTTGGTAGATTTCAGTTCTTCCTGTGAAGTCTGCATTTCTTCGAGTGTATTTTGTACTTCTTCCCGGGCATGCTGCAACTCATCTTCCAATTCCTTTTGTTTGATATTGTCTGAAGTTTTTTTCCCTTTTTTTCCCTGCCCTTCACTTTCAGCATGTTCGGGCACATCAGCAAAAATTATCAGGAGCATACCCTGTAAAGGCTCCGGCTTTTCAATCCATTGAATAGTAACATGGATGGCTTGTATGCCGCCGTTTGTACCAACTTTGACATTTTTCAGCATCACGGATTGTTTACTCTTGATGGCTTTACGGAAAGCAACAGGAAATTCGTTGCGTAAACCCTCCCGCAACATGGCAAAAATATTCAGGTTTGCTTTACCAACCGCAGGCTCCAGGTATTTTCCAGTATGTCCGCTGATGTATACGATGTCACCGTTTTCGTTCACCAGAACACCGACAGGTGCGAAGTGTTGCAACAGCAACTGATCGGCCAGGGTTTGAATATTCATGATCACTTTGTCAGGTAGTTGTTTTTCCACGGGAGCTGATCTGGTTCTGGAATAGGAAAAAGGAAAGTCAAATAATTCAGGGTTAAGCATGGTAGCAGAGCGTTTGAAAATCTTCAATCTGGAATCGACAGACGTAAAAAGTTGACTCTGTGTTCCCAGGGTTTCAGCGCTGCCCAACAGGATAATTCCTTCGGGATTGACACTGTGGTAAAATAGTCTGATCAGTTTTTTTTGCAGCTCGGCATCCAAATAAATAAGCAGGTTGCGGCATGAAAGGATATCGATCCTGGTAAAGGGCGGGTGCGCAATAATATTGTGTTGCGCAAATACGATCATTTCTCTTATTTCGGCATTTACGCGATAGCCGTCATCTGTTTTAACAAAGAAACGTCTCAGACGTTCCTGTGATACATCAGAAGCAATAGTTGCCGGGAAAATGCCTTTTCTGGCTATATCAACAGCATCATTGTCGAGATCGGTAGCAAATAGCTGTAACGAAATACCTCCGTGAATATTGGCCTTTTCAAGTGCTTCTTTATATACTATTGCCAGGGAATAGGCCTCTTCGCCGGTAGAACATCCCGGTATCCATGCGCGCAATAATGTACCAGCCTGCTGGTTGGCAATAAGAACCGGTATAACTGTCTCTTTCAATTTTTCCCATACAGGGGTATCGCGAAAAAAACTGGTTACCCCTATCATCAATTCTTTGAAAAGAATAACTGCTTCCTTTGGATTTTCCTGCAAAAAATGGACATAGGAAGATATCCTTTTAATATTATGAACACCCATGCGTCTTTCGATGCGGCGATACACCGTATTTTTCTTATACAGGGAAAAGTCGTTGCCGGTATAGGTTCTCAGCAGAATAATAATTTTATCCAGAGAGCTTTTGTCCTTAATCCCAATTTCATGATCGGATTTGACACCAGGAGTATGTTTAAGGAAAGCAATAAGCTTTGATGGCAACTCGTTGGGGGGGGCCACTATATCGGCTAACACGAAATCCATTGCACTGCGGGGCATGCTGTCGAATTTTGCCGTAGCAGGTTCCTGAACAATGGCTATGCCGTTTTTTTCTTTCAGCGCCTGAAGTCCAATACTGCCGTCGGAACCCATGCCTGAAAGAATGATGCCGATACCCCGATCATGCAGGTCGTCGGCAAGTGAGCGTAAGAAAAAATCAATAGGAAGTCGCTGTCCTCTTTCTTCAATGGGTTCAAAAAGGTAAAGCACGCCTTTCAAAATTGACATACTTTTGTTTGGCGGGATCACGTAAACGCAGTTTGTTTTTACTGCCATACGATCCTTTACCTGAAAGACTTTCATGCTGGAAACCCGCTGGAGCAACTCCGGCAACATACCTTTTTGTGTAGGATCCAGATGCTGTATAACAACATACGCCATGCCGCTGTTTTCAGGCACATTACCAATGAATTGCTCCAACGCTTCCAGTCCGCCGGCCGATGCGCCGATAGCAACCACCGGAAAACGACTGGTGCCTGGTGCAGGTATATATGCTCTTGATAATTTTCCTATTCGTGATCGCGGGTTCATGAATGTTTCCTGAAAGATGTTCTTAATGGTCCATACCGTTCAGCATTTCATATTATCCGAATATGTGTTATTACAAAATTAA
>DATEVU010000067.1:0-75272 GCA_035258345.1 Bacteroidales bacterium | reverse complement strand
AAGGCCAGCAATCAGCAAAAATTGTTTTTTCATAGTAGTCATCGTATTAAGTTTAGTGACGAAATATAAACATTTCCTTAATACAAGCATGTTTCTATTGTCAACAATTCAAGGGAAACAATTCATGCTAAATACTATATTCCTATGATTCTGATATTTAACCAATGAGTACTAGGATAAATGTTTCTTATTCTTTGCATGAAAATCTGAATTATCGCCGATATTCCTTCCGTTTTATCAGACAATTTCTACTTTTGCCACGTTGATAATAATACCGTTATGATACACATCGATAACTCACTTATCAGTCCGGTCACCGAAATGGCCAGGAAATCAGCCAGGAAGCGAAAGAACTACAATTTTCACCATTCTTCAGATGATCCCATGCACCGCATGCTTCATGGGATGGAACCTGAAACTTACGTGCAACCGCACAAGCATGAAGATCCCGACGAACGTGAAGCCTTTATTATTCTGAAAGGAAAAGTTGCAGCCGTTGAATATTCCGGTTCCGGAGAAATAACCGATTTTTGTATTCTTGATCCGGATACCGGCAATTTCGGTATTGAATTTGCCCCGCATTTGTGGCACAGTCTTATTGCGCTGGAAAGCGGTACAGTGGTATACGAGGTAAAGGACGGTCCCTGGGATCCGGCAGATGATAAGTTTTTCGCCTCCTGGGCCCCGAGGGTGGGGGAAGAAGGATGTGAGGAGTTTAAGATGAAGGTGTTGGGGGAGATAGGGGTGTTGTAGGCTGTAGGCTGTAGGCTATAGGCTGTAGGCTGTAGGCTTTAATAAATTTAAATTGTTAATATATTAACTATAATGTCGAATCAAAAACCAAGCATACCAAAGGGTACCCGGGATTTTGGACCGGAAGAAATGGCAAGGCGTAATTATATTTTTGACACCATCCGCGGGGTTTTTAAGAAACATGGCTATGTGCCAATTGAAACCCCCGCCATGGAAAACCTGGACACCCTGCTGGGAAAATACGGTGAAGAAGGGGATAAACTGCTTTTTAAAATACTCAACTCGGGTGATTTCCTGAATGGTATTGATCCGGAGGGTATGACGTCCGGGGCCTTGTCGATGAAATTGTGCGAAAAAGGCCTGCGGTATGATCTTACCGTTCCTTTTGCCAGGTATGTGGTACAACACCAGCAGGAGGTTGAGTTCCCTTTCAGGCGTTATCAGATACAGCCCGTATGGAGGGCGGACAGACCGCAAAAAGGTCGTTACCGGGAATTCTATCAGTGTGATGCAGATGTTATCGGGAGTAATTCTTTGCTCAATGAAGCAGACCTGCTTGGAATCATTGACACGGTTTTCAGTAAATTAAACGTACGGGCAAAAATAAAGCTGAATAACCGGAAAATTCTGGCCGGTATAGCAGATTATATCGGTCAGCCTGAGAAGATCACGGATATCACCGTTGCCATAGATAAAATTGAAAAAATCGGATTCGACGCTGTAAACCAGGAACTTGAGCAAAAGGGCGTATCCGTTCAGGGTATATACAAACTTGAACCCTTATTCGCGATTACGGGTTACAATCAGGAAAAACTTGACAAACTGGGGAGAATACTCCAACACAGTGCAACCGGATTGAAAGGCATCGATGAGATCAAAAACCTGCTGGCCTATCTAAAACCGCTGGATCTGAAATCCACCGTTGAGTTGGATATTTCACTGGCGCGGGGGTTAAATTACTATACCGGTACCATTATTGAGGTCAAGGCAATGGACGCCGAGATAGGCAGTATATGCGGAGGAGGACGCTATGATGATCTTACCGGAATATTCGGCTTGAAAGATATCTCGGGAGTAGGGATCTCATTTGGCGCCGACCGGATTTATGATGTAATGAAACACCTGAAACTGTTTCCCGGGGAAACCGATAGATCCTCACAGATCATGTTTGCCAATTTTGGTGAAAATGAAGCGCTTTACTGCCTTACGCTGCTTGCCAAACTTCATGCTGCCGGTGTTTCAGCCGAACTATATCCGGATAATGCCAAATTAAAGAAACAATTGTCTTATGCCGATGCCCGGCATATCCAATTCATTGTGCTGGCCGGGGAAAATGAGATCAGGGAAGGCCTGCTTGCAGTAAAGAATATGGTAACCGGAGAGCAGGTAAAGGTTACACCGGAGGAACTGGTGGAGTTAGTGAAAAGTGAATAGTGAACAGTGAACAGTAAACAGTAAACAGTGAACAGTGAACAGTAAACGGTAGACTGCAAACAAAAAATCTGCGAGATTTGCGAAATCTGCGAGAATTTCTTCTTCTGCGGGATTATTTCACCAAAAGCTCGACCTCAGCCGCTGCCAAGCCATCCGCCGTTGCTTTCATCACAATCTTTCCCGGTTCCTTCCCTGCCTTTACAATCACGAGGCATCTTCCCTGCCACGCCTTGCGCTGC
This sequence comes from Bacteroidales bacterium, assembly GCA_035258345.1. Lineage (GTDB taxonomy): Bacteria > Bacteroidota > Bacteroidia > Bacteroidales > UBA10428 > UBA5072. Next base: position 72,846 of record DATEVU010000067.1, on the reverse strand, counting down.
GGGAGCACGTAACTTTCCAGGCTCACCGGATTGGCATTTCCAACACCTATTATGGTACCGGGCCCTTCAAGTGAAAACTTCACAAGATTTTCCGCTTTGGGATTGCGGTTGCCGGAAGCATCGGTCAATTCAACCGTGATATACGATAAATCCTGCCCGCCTGTTCCCAGGCCGGTTTTGTCGGCTAACAGCTTCAACTGTACAGGCTCGGCTGCAGTTGTTAGTTCTGAGGTGGTAATTACTTTCCTGCCGTTATAACCCACCGCTTTCACAACCCCCGCCTCGTAAGGCACCTCCCACGAAGCTGTGTACCGGGTTGATCTTCCGGTTGGTTTTGCGCCCAGCGATTTTCCGTTCAAAAACAGCTCCGCCCGTTCACAGGATGAGTACACGGAAACGGTCATTGATTTATTTTCATATCCCTTCCAGTTCCAGTCGGCTACAGCATCCACCCAGTGCCATTTCGACCAGCTCTGGCGGTTGGGATTTTCCACGAAGGAAGGAACCGGGGGAGTGACAAAGACCGATAACTGATCCGTTTTCCACAGGGCATCGCGGTAAAAGGACTGTGGCCTTTTCCAGCCACATATATCGATGTCACCGCAAAAGGCAAGGTTCCACGGAAAAAAGTCCTGTTCCTGCCAATAGCCTCTCCAGCCGATACTTGCCTCACCAATATAATCATAGGCTGTCCATACAAAATCTCCGATCACATAGGGATAATCAAGAACGCTCATCCAACTCTGAAAGGCTTCCAGCGGGTACGATTCCGCACCGTACATGATCCGTCCGGGTATCCGGTCGTGGTCCTGCTCATAAAGATTTTGTTGCAGGTGGTCTCCACCCGCAGCATAATTGTAACCGGCAACATCAAGGGTTGAAAAATACGGATCCTTATCTGGTTTCAGGTCATTTACCGCTGAGGTGACCGGCCTGGTGGGATCAAGGTTACGGATAAAGGCAGCCAGCTTTCCGGCAATTTCCACAACCTCCTGCTTATGCCTGTTAGGAATTTCGTTGCCGATGCTCCACATGATCACCGAAGGATGATTCCGGTCACGCAGGATCATGCTTTCCACATCGGTCTGCCACCATTCATTGAAAAACAGATGATAGTCATTGGGGGTTTTTTCCTGATTCCACATATCGAAAGCTTCATCAATGACCAGCATTCCCAGCCTGTCACAGGCATCGAGGAACGCCGGAGACGGAGGATTGTGAGCACATCGTATTGCATTAAATCCGCTGGCCTTTAACAGTTCAACCCTGCGTTCTTCAGCCCTGTCATAGGATTTCGCACCCAGAGGTCCATTATCATGATGAATGCAACCGCCTTTAAGTAAGAAGTTTTTACCATTGAGCAGAAAACCATGGTCCGCATCGAAAGAAATGGTTCTTATCCCAAAAGCAACCTGTTCACGGTCAAGCCGGATATCATTCTGAAAAAGTTCAATGACTGCGGTATACAAGGCTGGAGTCTCTGTTGACCAGTACCGGGGTGATTTCACTTCGAGTGACTGATCAAAAACAAATTCACTGCCGGAATCCAGGTTTTGTGTAATATTCGCTGTAACCGATACATTGCCCGACGGATCCAGAACTGTGGCCACCAGTTTTACAGGCAGGGATATGTTGCTTTCGTTCTCCACCCTTGTATTGATTTTTACACGCGCAACGGCGTCACGTACCTCCGGCGTTGTAACAAAAATGCCGTCCCGGCCAATATGAACCTGATCTTTGGTAATCAGCCACACATGGCGATATATTCCGGAGCCGGAATACCACCGGCTATTCTCGCCTTCATTCATGACTTTCACAGCCACTACATTTTGCTGTCCATATTTTATGAAACCGGTTAAATCAAACTCAAATGAGGTGTATCCGTATGGGTGAATACCCAACCGCCTGCCATTAAGGTATACCTCTGCACGCATATATACCCCGTCGAAACGCATAAACAGCTGCTTATCCCGGCTGCCCTCAGCAACTTGAAAGCTTTTCCTGTACCAGCCTGTTCCTCCGGTGGTAAATCCGCCGCTCACCTGACTAATCGCATCCCTGTCAAAAGGTGTCTGCGTGCCCGGCAGATCTTCAATACTCCAATCGTGCGGAAGATCAACCTTACGCCAGCCTGAATCATCAAATTCCGGTTGCTCGGCACGCTGGGCACCGCCACGGTGAAACCGCCAGTCATCATCAAATAATTGTACTAAACCTGAAACTTCCCGGGCATGAATACCAGCCAGGGTGAAGGCCGCTAAGAATACAATCAGGGTGGTTCTCATAGTTTGCTCAAAAAATAAACATAAATCAAAACAATTCATTGATAAGTATCCTTTCGCGGTCAAACGGGAATTGATCATCAATAGCGAACCCCGCATTCCGTTTAATCCATTTGCCACGTGTAAAATCAGGAAAATCGACCAGGGCACCACCGCGGGCAACCGACATTTCCGAAAGTGCAGAAACCGCACTCCATGCTGCAGCATCGTATGCGTCGAGAGGCACCGCCTTCCCGTTTCTTACCGCATCGAAAAAGTCAACCAGCATAATATAATCCATACCTCCGTGTCCGGCTCCCAGAGCCTTTTGTCCGTGATCACGCCAGTACTTATGATCGTACCGGGATGTCCATTCGGAGGAACTGTCCCATTCATGAGGATTCTTTGATTTTCCCTCGATATAAATCTTGTCTCCGTCGTTGTACCAAAGGCCTCTGGTACCTTCAACTCGGAAACCCAGGGAGTATGGTCGCGGCAGATTGGTGTCGTGCGTTACAATAATTGTCTCACCATTGGCGCATTTAATCATGGAAGTAACAATGTCGCCCAGGTTAAATGAAATATTGGCGTAGGGATGATCTGCTCCCCCGTTCCTTACGATAAAATCGTGCAATCCTCTTGATTTTGAAGCCATGGCAGATAACGTAAGGAACCGGTTACCCCGGTTTATGTCGAGGTAATTCGCCACCGGTCCGATGCCATGTGTGGGATATAGGTCGCCATTGCGGCGGATGGCATGCAGTGCCCTCCACTGCGCTTCGGAATAGGCCTCTTTGCCAGTTTTAAGTTCACCGCCCGGAATATAATCATAGTGAACACCGTCGTTGAATTTTACGCTTCGAAGGTCATGTTCATAACCACAGCGGCAATGGATCAGCTCTCCGAACATGTTGGTACGCACCATGTTGAGTATGGCCATAACATCACGACGGTAGCATACATTTTCAAGGATCATCAACTGTTTGCCGGTTTCCTCATGCGCATCCACCAGGTCCCAGCACTCTTCCAGGGTATTGGCAGCAGAAACCTCAACACCGGTATAGGGAACGCCTGCCTTCATGGATGCCACCGACATCGGAACGTGCCATTCCCAGGGCGTGGCAACGATCACAGCATCCAGCTCCTCCTGATTCAGCATGTCCTTAAAAGCATCTTCACTGCCGGTATAAATCCTGGGGAGGGTCCTCCCCTTCCCGGAAATGATCTTGAGGGCCGCATCAATAGATGACTGCCGGATATCGCATATTGCAACGATCTCAACACCCTGTATTCCCAGGGAATCGTTAACATGACTTCGGCCGCGGCTTCCAACCCCGATAAATCCTGTGCGGATGCTGCCTGGTTCCTTGCTTTCCTTTTTTTCTGGTTTTGCTTCCGCCCGGACAAGGCCTGTTAGATTCAGTCCCAGCATTCCCACGCCGGTAAATGCACTTTTCCGGATAAATTCCCTTCTGTTCTCTTTCATAATATCATACTTTATAAACCAACCGTGCTCCCCGATTACTTAAGTTCTACCATCACTACAGATGCCGGGGGCAATTTTATGGTCAGGATGTTTTTGGCAAGTCTGGCCGACCCGTAATCTACAGTTTTAACTACTTCGGGATTTGAAAAGGTATTGTGCGCATTCAATTCATCTGCAGTAATTATTTTTCCGTTCACCTTGCTCACCGGAGAACCACGCAATTCAAAGCTCATTTCAATCTCTTTATGCGGATCGGCGTTCGTAAATGTTATATGTACAAGGCCTTGTTTATCCCTGGAGGCAGATGCACTTACAGCGGGAATCCGCTGACCTTTGAATTCATAATCGGGTGATTTGAAATCCATCGGAATAAGGGCGGCATCATGATGAACCTTGTACATTTCAAAAACATAAAATGTGGGTGTCAGGATCATCTTTTCTCCTTCCGTAAAAATTACCGATTGTAAAACATTTACCATCTGGGCAATATTGGCCATTCTTACCCTGTCGCAATGGTTATTGTAAATATTCAGGTTTATTCCTGCTACAAGGGCATCGCGGACGGTACTTTGCTGGTAAAGAAATCCCGGATTTGTATTTGGTTCCACGTCGTACCAGGCACCCCATTCATCAACCATTAATCCCACCCTTTTATGAGGATCATATTGATCCATAATGGATGCATGCCTTGTCACCAGTTCATCCATGTACAATGTTTTTCTAATGGTTGAGAAGAACTGGTCTTCCGTGAACCGGGTGGCAGAACCTTTATTCTGCCAGTTATCCGGTACCGTATAATAGTGCAGGGATACCCCGTTCATCATATGTGAGGGCACATTCTTCATCAGGGTTTCCATCCAGTTGTAGTCATCCGTATTGGGCCCGCCAGCTATTTTAAACAACCGGTTATCTCCATAGTTCCTGCAATAGGTGGCATATCGCTTATACTGATCGGCATAAAACGCGGCGGTCATGTTACCACCGCAGCCCCAATTTTCATTGCCCACGCCCCAGAACTTAACCTTCCAGGGTTTTTCCCTTCCGTTTTGCCTGCGCAGTTCAGCCATGGGGCTCTCACCGTCAAAAGTTATATATTCAACCCATTTTGACATTTCTTCCACCGAACCACTGCCCAGGTTACCGCAAATATAAGGCTCAGTTCCAATCTGTTCACAAAGATCAAGAAATTCATGCGTACCAAAGCTGTTGTCTTCAACCACACCTCCCCAGTGCGTATTCACCATCCTGGGGCGGTTCTCACGAGGACCGATGCCGTCCATCCAGTGGTATTCATCGGCAAAACAACCTCCGGGCCAGCGAAGATTAGGCAGATTAAGCCTTTTAAGCGCTGTAACCACGTCGTTCCTGATTCCCCGTGTGTTGGGAATTTGCGAATCCTCACCTACCCAAATTCCACCATATATGCAATGTCCGAGATGTTCGGAAAAATTACCGTAAATATGCCTGCTGATCGTATCGGCAGTCATATCGGTGTTCAAAATAAATACTTGCTTCATCTGGGCTGATAATACAGACAAAACCATACCCAAAATCAGAAAACCTCCGGAAAGTAATCCTCTTTTATACATACTCGTTTGAATTGGTTAACAACACTGTTGATTAAAATCTGGTCATCCAGGCATCGGGAACAGTTTCACGGATATGCTGAAGTTCCCTCACTGCCATTTCCTTATCAATAAAGGAGGCATAACTTACTGCATGAAGATTGCCGATAATTCCAAATTTCTCGGCATCATATCCCAGGTCCTTTAACGATTCGACCAAAACGTTCGCGTTGTCCTCGTCCCGGAAACACCCGGCAACAATATAATACTTCTCGTTTTCCTGACCGGCAGCATTACCATCCCCTGATGCCACACCAACGTCTTCGCTGTAAATGAGTGTTGTATCTTCGGCAACCACCATCCTCACCGAATCGGATAAAGCCTGGAAAACAGAGTCCGAAATCATTTGCGGGCTGTTCTTTCCTTTAATCGCACTACGGACGTCATCCTTAAAAACAAACCAGGCCAGAATAGCGGCATTGACAAATAATATCAGCAGTACCCACAGCAAAATCTGATTGATCCTGTTCGGTTCCGCTAAAATTGAAATATTCGGGAAGCGAAATTTCTCATTTTTAAGCGGCGATTCCATCATGGGGAATTCCGTATCATGAAGTCCACCGGGTAAAGGTTCTGAAACAGGGTGTTCAGGTACCACTTGTTCAGTAACAGGCATTCCCCGGACAGGTGGTTCGCTTTTTGTTTTTTCTACAATTTCAGCTTTGACCTTTGGAACTGGTTTCACGCCGGTTTTTCTTTTTACAGTAGCTTTTGAGCTTGTTGTTGTCCGGACTGTTGCCTTTTTCCTTACCGGGGCCTTAATTTTCTCCGGTTTTTGTTCTTCTTCCTCATCATCAAGCTGAATAACAGGCAGAAAATCTTCTTCTCCGGTAAAACTGATCTTTCCACTGCTGTCCTTTTGAAGCATGCCCAAACCATTAATAATAAATGGTTTTCCGCTGTCCAGGATTTTTGTGCCTTCTTCAACAAAATTCAAGACCCGCAACTGTGCGATCTCCTTCTCTATTCCTTCTGTTTTGGCAATGTATCCGATAAGAAATCCGTCGTTGTATCGAAGAAATTCATTGAAAACTATAATTTTTGGTTCCTTTTGCCTGATTATAAAGGCTCCGAAATCAGGAATAATTACCCTGAGGTTTGTATTTAACAGGGCAATAATGTTATTCTCCATTAGGTGAGGTTTATTGAACAAATCTGCTTTCTAAATTACATCAAAATATTTATTTTAAAGGAATATCCAAAACACAAAGCGAAAAATTTTTAGTTACAGAAAATACAAAATAATTATTAAATAAGATATTCGCCGTGTTAATTTTTTGTTTTACCTTGCAGTTGCCGGGCGTGATGAAAGAATAAATTCTGAAAAGACAACTATATCACTTGAAATCCCTGGTCATTTAAATGAAAAAACTAACCTATGAAGCAAAAAGGAATCCTTGGAATTGATATCGGCGGATCCGGTATCAAAGGTGCACCCATTGACATCAAAACCGGCAAATTATTGGATGAGAGACACAGAATACCTACCCCTGATCCTTCCTCTCCTGAAAAAGTGGCAAATGCATTAAAAGATCTTGTTAATCATTTTAAATGGAAAGGACTTATAGGCTGTGGTTTTCCTACGGTAGTTCAAAATGGAATAGTAAGGACAGCGGCTAATATCGACAAATCATGGATTGACACCAACGCCAGGAAACTATTCAGTGAAGTAACAAAATTACCGGTGTGGGTGCTTAATGATGCTGATGCAGCAGGACTTGCCGAGGTTAAGCTGGGTGCCGGCGCAGGCTTTAAGGGAGCGATCGTTGTGCTTACCATCGGAACAGGAATTGGAAGCTCGCTGTTTTTGAAAGGCAGGTTATTTCCGAATACGGAATTCGGACACCTTGAATTCAAAGGCATGGATGCTGAAGTTTACACTTCTGACGCAGCCCGTAAAAAGGAGAATCTCAACTGGGAGATGTGGGGAAAACGACTGAACGAATATCTCTCTTTCGTTGAATTTCTTTGCTGGCCCGAACTGATCATCATTGGTGGCGGTGCCAGCAAAAAACTGGATCTGTTCAAAGATCAGCTAAACCTAAAGGCTAAAGTTGTGCCTGCCCGGTTTCTAAACGATGCCGGTATAATTGGTGCAGCTATGGCTGCTAAGGTCAACCTTAAGAAACTTTAAAGGGAACCCTGTTCAGAATCGAACGGCCCAGGGTAATTTCATCGGTGTATTCAAGCTCATCACCGATGGAAACTCCCCGCGCCAAAGTGGAAAATGCTGAATTGTAGACATTGAGTTTGCGGTACAGATAGAAATTCGTCGTGTCTCCTTCCATGGTTGCACTGAGAGCCAGGATAAGCTCCTTAATATTTCCATCCTTTAACCGTTCCTCCAGTTTGGCAATATTGAGGTCGGCAGGACCCATCCCATCCATGGGTGATATTATCCCGCCCAGAACATGGTAAACACCGCGGTATTGCTGGGTATTCTCAATTATCATTACATCTTTGATGTTTTCAACCACACAAACGGTGGAATGATCACGCTTCCTGTCAGCACATACCGAACATAACTTCTCATCACATATGTTGTTGCAGATGCTGCAGTATTGTATATCCCGGCCCAGGCGTGCAATTGTATTTCCAAAAGCCTCCAGGGCAGCCTTGTCCTGCCTGAGCAAATGAAGCACAAACCGGAGCGCAGTTTTCTGGCCTATTCCCGGTAAAGCTGAAAATTCATGCACGGCCTCCCCTATCAACCTGGAAGGATAATTGAAATTCATATTTCGCGATGTTGTGTACCTTATGAAACCATTATAATCCCTGCAAAATTAAACTTTTATTCCCACGACTGATTTTTTTTGATTAAATGTTTTTGCTATCCTTGTAAACAAATGTAATCTCACAGGATATGAATCCGTTGTTGCTCTTACTTACAGTTGTCGTATATTTCAGCTTATTAATAATAATATCCTATATTACCAGCCGCGGAGCTGACAATGCCTCCTTTTTTGTGGGCAACCGCAAATCTCCCTGGTTCCTGGTTGCCTACGGCATGATTGGTGCGTCCATATCAGGTGTAACTTTCATTTCGATCCCAGGCGAAGTAGGGGCCAGTAACTTCTCATACATGCAGCTTGTATTGGGTTACTTTGCCGGTTATCTGGTAATTGCCAATGTGTTGATGCCTTTGTATTACAGGATGAACCTTACTTCGATATACACATACCTGCATCACCGGCTTGGTTTGCACAGCTATAAAACCGGCGCTTTCTATTTCATTCTTTCCAGGGTAATTGGCTCTTCCTTCCGGTTATACCTGGTGGCCCTGGTAATTGACGGATTTATACTTTCGCGTTTTGGGGTTCCTTTCTGGCTCACCGTATTGATCACCATTGCCCTCATTTATGTATATTCCTTCAAGGGCGGCATTAAAACCATCGTTTACACCGACACCTTTCAAACCACCTTTCTTATTCTCGGAGTTGTTTTATCTATAGTTCTGATTGCCAAAGAACTCAACCTGGATGTACAAGGATTGATCAACAGCATCGGTTCAAGCCGCTATTCCGAAATTTTTGTATGGGACTGGAGACCAGGTAACAATTTCTTTAAGCATTTTCTCAGTGGCATGTTTATATGCATTGTAATGACTGGTCTCGATCAGGATATGATGCAAAAGAACCTGAGTTGTAAAAACATACACGATGCCAAAAAGAATATGTATTGGATGAGTTCCATGCTTGTCCTTGTGAATTTGCTGTTTCTTTCACTGGGTGCTTTGCTTTATATCTATGCCAATTCAAAAGGAATAATCGTTGAGCATTTTAATAATCCCGGGTTGGTACAGAATTGTCCAATTGAACTGCAATATCCTGCTGTTGAAGGACTGACATGCAGCAAAACCGACGAGTTTTTTCCGTTTCTGGTTTTTAGTTACCTGCCACCTGTGGTAGGATTTGTATTCATACTGGGCTTGCTTGCTGCCGCCTATGCAAGCTCTGATTCGGCCCTCACTGCACTTACCACATCGTTCTGCGTTGATTTCCTTAATTTTAAAGAGGATAATCAACGCATGGGGACACGGAACATGGTCCATATTGGTTTTTCGTTGCTTTTTTTTATCGCTATTGTAATTTTCAAAGTGGTAAACAACGAAAGTGTAATAAACTCCCTGTTTAAGATAGCGGGATATACTTACGGACCTTTGCTGGGGATGTTTTCATTCGGTATTTTAACCCGGTATAAAATCAGGGATAAAGTTGCCCCTTATGTTTCAATAATCGCCCCTGTTTTATGTCTTTTCCTTGACCGGTATTCCGAACGGTTGTTCTGGGGTTATAAATTTGGATTTGAGTTGCTGATAATCAATGGATTGTTGGTATTCCTGGGATTGTATTTCACCCGGAGAAGAAAGTAATGAGTAATGAGTAATGAGTAATGAGTTTGGGAATGCCATAGATCACACTAAACCCAAAACCCAAGTCTCACTCATCACTCATCACTCCTTACTCATCACTTCTTCAATCCGCTTCTCACCAGCAACGGTTCAACGGAAGGCTCCTGTCCCCTGAAGCGTTTATAGAGTTCCACCGGATCCTGAGTTCCCCCGCGCGAAAGTATATTTTCCCTGAATGACTTCGCCGTGGTTTTGTCAAATATCCCATTTTTTGCAAATAGCGAAAATGCATCTGCATCAAGTACCTCCGCCCATTTATAACCATAATAGCCAGCCGCGTATCCCCCGCTGAAGATGTGTGCAAAGCCGGTGCTGAAACTGCATCCTTCCACTGCCGGGAACAATTCGGTAGATGCCATGGCGGTTTGTTCAAATTCAGCTACAGGAACCTGTAACGAATCACCCAGGGCATGCCATGCCATATCATTCAGTCCAAAACTGAGCTGGCGGACAAAAGTATAACCGCTGTTAAAATTTCTGCTTTTCAAAATATTATCCAGCAGGTCAGCCGGGATTTTTTCGCCGGTTTCATAATGAACAGCAACTTCGTCGAGCCATGCTTTTTGTTCGGCCCAGTTTTCCATGATCTGAGATGGCAACTCAACGAAATCACGATATACATTGGTTCCGGCGAGACTCATATAAGTACATTCACTAAATATGCTGTGAAGGGCATGGCCGAATTCATGCAGAAAAGTCCTCATTTCGTCATAGGTAAGCAGCGAAGGTTGTGATTCCGTGGGCTTGGTAAAATTAAGCACCAGTGATACATGTGGTCTTACATCCCGGCCTTCAACCCTGTGCTGCTCCAGGTAATTGGTCATCCACGCCCCACCCTGCTTTCCTTCTCTCGGAAAATAATCCAGGTACAGCAATGCCAGAAAAGTCCCGTTCTCATCAAAAACCTGGTAAGCCCTGACATCCGGATGATAGACCGGAACAGTGCTGTCGACCCTGAATGATATTCCATACAACTTTCCGGCCAACCCAAAAACTCCTTCTTCAACCTTTTCCAGACGGAAATAAGGCTTGGTCATTTCATCGGTGATTGAGAATTTTTCATTTTTGAGTTTTTCAGAATAATATGCCCAATCCCAACGCTGGATCTCATCACTGGCCCCTTGTTTGATTGCATATTTCTGAACTTCTTTATAATCGGCACGAGCTGCAGGCATCGAGGCATCAAGTAAATCCGAAAGGAAATCATTCACCTTTTGGGAGCTTTTTGCCATCCTATCTTCGAGCACGTAATCGGCATAGGTTTTATATCCCAACAGGTTGGCCATGCGCAGCCTCAGATTGACAATACTTCGGATGATTTCCTGGTTATCCTTATCATTGTTATGAAATCCGCGTGAGCTGTAGGCCCGGTACATTTCCTCGCGCAATTTCCGGTTATCCGCATACTTCATAAAAGGCAGGTAGCTGGGTGCCTTCAGCGTGAAGAGCCAGCCGCTGACATTTTTCGACTTTGCCTCCATGGCTGCCGCTTCCTTAACGAAATCCGGAAGTCCGGCCAGTTCATTTTCATCCGTAATATTCAGCAGGTAGGCATTGGTTTCATCCAGCAGATTTTCTTCAAATTTCAGTGTAAGCTTTGACAATTCTGAAGTTACCCGCCGGTATTCCACCTTGGCTTCCGCACTGAGGTTGGCGCCGTTCCTGATGAATGCCTTGTAGGTATCTTCCAGTAATTTACGTTGTTCCGCAGTAAGATCCAGGGATTCGCCATCGTTGTAAATCTGTTTGACCCTGCCGAATAGTGCTTCATTTAATGTAATATCATTATAGAATTCCGTAAGTACGGGTGAAATTTCCTGTGCTATCTGCTGAATTTCCTTGCTGGTTTCCGCCGAATTGATATTAAAGAATACCTGTTCAATGCGTTTCAGGGAATAATTGGCATGTTCCAGTGCCTCTATGGTATTGGTGAAGGTCGGCTTTTCGGAAGCAGTTATAATTTTTTCGAGTGTTGTTCTGGCATCAGCCATAGCTGATTCAAATGCTGGCTTGTAATGCTCAGGCCTTATCTTGTCAAATGGCACAGCCTGCAGCGGAGTATTAAATGCTATCATAAGAGGATTATCAGTATTTACTTTTTTCGGTGAACATGAGAACAGTATCATTGAAAAAATTAATGCAGTAAAAATTGTATTGTTTTTCATGGGTTAGTGGTTTATAAACAACAATTATACTGGTTGTAATCAACAATAACAAATATACGATGGTTATTGTTTTATGATTTTAATCAGGAAATACCGCTGCTTTTTTTCTGCCAGGGTTCATTATATTTACCAAAACAACTTCGATGAACAAAACCATACTTCTTGGCCATGGCAGCGGAGGCCTGATGACAAGCGACCTGATCAGGGATGTCTTTGTTAAAAACTTCAGCAATCCCATGCTGAATGTTCTCGGTGATGCTGCAGTTGTAAAAATGGGTGATGCGCTGATCGCCTTTACTACAGATTCATTTGTTGTAGATCCGGTTTTTTTCCCGGGAGGTGATATCGGCAAGCTGGCTGTGTGCGGGACAGTTAACGATTTGTGCATGACCGGGGCAAAACCCCTCTTTCTGAGTTCGGGTTTCATAATGGAAGAAGGATTCCCCCTGGACGACCTTGAAAGGATCGTACATTCCATGGCTGCGGAGGCAGAGAAAGCCGGTGTAAAAATAATTACCGGCGACACCAAGGTGGTAAAAAAGGGACAGTGCGATAAAATCTTCATTAATACAGCCGGAATAGGTTTGCTTGAAAAACGTTTTGAAAACATATCGAAAGGATCCCTGATAAAACCTGGTGACCGGATCCTGGTAAACGGTTACCTGGGCGATCATGAAATCGCCATATTGTCGGCCCGTGAAAACCTTTCCTTTGAAGAACCTGTCCTTTCGGATGTAACTGCGCTCAATCACCTTGTCAGGAACCTGCTTGAAGCCGGGATTGAAATCCGCTTCATGCGCGATATTACCCGCGGGGGCTTAGCTACCATTCTTGCTGAGATAACGGCTTCTGCCAGTTTCGGGGTAATCATTGATGAGCAATTGCTGCCCATCCGGGAACAGGTGAACGGATTGTGCGAAGTATATGGGTTTAATCCGCTATACCTGGCCAACGAGGGCAAATTGCTGCTTATTGTCACTGAAGAATCAGCTGACCTGGCCCTGAAGATAATGCAGCGATTCTCAGCCGGTGTCAATGCCAGGTCGATAGGGTCTATCACTGCATCCAATCCGGGTAAGGCCATAATGAAATCAGTGATTGGCGGTACCAGGATAATTGAAAGACTTGCAGGAGAACAGTTGCCAAGGATCTGCTAAAAAATTCCAAAAATTGTACCCTTTATGCATGAATTCTCCATCATACAAAGCATTGTTGCTATAGCTGCAGAATCAGCCTCACAGCACCATGCCGAACACGTAAGTGTGGTTGAGATAGAGGTAGGACAGGCTGCAGGCGTTGTCACCGAAGCCCTTGAATTTGCCTGGGAGGCCGCCAGAAAAGGAACTGTACTTGATAATGCCTCATTGGTTATTAAGCACATACCCCTTAGGGTAGCTTGCGGAAATTGCCATATACCCTATCAACCCGTTGAAATTTACGATCCATGCCCCGGATGCGGTGACATTAATCCGGAGATTATTTCAGGTAAAGAATTAAGGGTGGTTGCGATTGAGATATAATTTCTAACTTTATCCCTGTTTTAATCTTCAATTTATTATTATTATGTGCGAGAATTGCGGATGCAGCGAAGGAGATGGTGCAGGTTATACAATGATTAATCCGGCCGACAACAATAATCGTGATCATGTTCATGATCATTCCCATCCCCATGATCATGAACATCCCAATGATCACTCCCATGATGAACTCAGTCACAGTCATGTCCCTGTGCACAACCGTATCAGCATTGAAACAGATGTATTGCAGCAGAACAACCTGCTTGCCCAGCGCAACCGGGGCTACTTCGAGGCAAAGAATATCATGGCACTTAACCTGGTTAGTTCACCGGGTTCCGGAAAAACCACCATTCTTGAAGAGACCATAAGATCCCTGACAGGATCCGCGGTTTTTGTTATCGAGGGCGATCAGCAAACCTCGCTTGATGCCGACCGTATCCATGCTACCGGGGCGTCAGTGATCCAGGTGAACACGGGAAACGGATGCCACCTCGACGCGGAAATGGTGAACAAGGCTGTTAAGAAACTTTCACCCCCCGACAATACTTTGCTGATCATAGAAAATGTTGGAAATCTCGTTTGTCCGGCTCTCTTCGATCTGGGCGAAAACTTCCGTGTGGTGATCATCAGTGTCACCGAGGGTGAAGATAAACCGCTGAAATATCCGAATATGTTCCAAAGTGCCCAGTTATGCGTGATAAACAAAACCGACCTGCTGCCCTATGTTGATTTCAATCCCGACAAATTTAAAAACTATGCCCTGAAGGTAAATCCCGCAATCCGTTTTATTGAATTATCCGCAAAGAGCGGAGCAGGTTTTGCGGAGTGGATTGATTGGATTAGAAAAGTGACTAGTGACTAGTGACTAGTGACTTATTACTCATTACTAATTTAGAATCAGTATTTATTATTGTGTTATTTCTTCTATTGTTATTTTAATAACAATAATATTGTTATTTTTGTAACAGTAAATTTCATTTTGCGTATAAAGCAGGTAATACATTCACTCAGAATCTGTAATTGAAAATGAAGATTGCTGAAATTGTAGAAATTATTGGAGCAAAAGTGGTGTGGGGGGTAGATCTGTTGGAAAAAGATATTCTGCAGAAATGGCAGAAGTCTCGTGTATTTTGCTTGTCCGCAACAAGAAATCAAACGAAGAAATGATTAAGCTGGCTGAGGACAACAGGCTGGTGATCGTTGAAAGTACCGGATCCATGTTTGGCATAAACGGTAAGCTATACCAGCCCGGAATCAAGCCGCTCTTTTAGTTTGTCTTTTCTTATGGCTCATTTGAACCAGTCCCGGTGGTATGAAAGAAATGAAGTTTGAATATCCGATTGAAGGCGGAGATTTTGACCAGGCCGGTCAAGCATTGAGCAGCATTAAGAAAATCCTTAACCAGTTAAATATCGATCCTGTATTGGTCCGGCGCATAGCCGTTGCCATGTACGAAGCTGAGGTAAATGTTGTTGCCCACGCTTTCCGGGGAATCATTAAAGTGAGAATCAATCCCGATCGCATTGTTGTCCGGATCGAAGATGAAGGACCCGGGATTCCGGATATTGAAAAAGCCATGCAGGAGGGATATTCCACTGCTTCGGACAGGGTAAGGGAAATGGGATTTGACCTGGACACTTGTAAGACTAAGAAAAACCTTGATGGTGTGGGCATAAATAAACCAGAAGGCCTTGATTTTATAGTTGATTTTATCAATAGTAATTTACATGAACTGAACCAATAAATTTTGTAACCGGTTTAATTTATTAAGACCGTATTTAAATTGTGTATGAATGATTAAAATCCTGCATAAAAGAAGTCATCTTAACTACTTAAAAAATAATTTTATCGAACCAAAATAATCTATTGTATGAATAAAATTAAGAATCTTGCTGATCTGAGAGCGTTAAAGGAAAGGCTTCAGACAACAACAAAGCTCAGGGATAAGAGTGAGTATTCCGAAAGTCTTATCCAGATTAAAGTGGCCATGGCCACCTGTTGTATTGCATCAGGATCGAGGGAGACCATGAATTTCATCGTGGATGAGCTCGACAAAAGAAACATTGAGGCAGTGGTTACCCAAACCGGCTGCATGGGTTATTGTTATGCCGAACCTACGGTTGAGGTCTCCATGCCGGGAAAAGAGCCCATTGTATTCGGCTATGTTGATGTTAAAAAGGCCGATGAGATCATTGAAAAATATATAAAAGGGGGTATGCTTGTTGAAGGCATAATTCCGGTGAATTACAGGAAAATTGATGAACAATAAACTATAAAGGAGGCAATTATCCATGGCGGATTATAAAATTCATTTACTGGTTTGCGGAGGCACAGGATGTAAATCCTCCCAGAGCCAAATTCTTACCGAACATCTGCGAACCGAAATTAAGAACCAGGGGCTTGATGATTTTGCCCAGGTTATTGGCACAGGTTGTTTCGGATTTTGTGAAAAAGGTCCTATTGTAAAGATCATCCCCGACAATACTTTTTATACGCAGGTACAACCCACGGATGCAAAAGAAATCGTTGAAGAACACATTGTCAAGGGTCGTCAGGTAAAGCGGCTGCTTTACAAGGATCCTAAAACGGAGAGGATAATTTCCGATTCCAGGGGTATGGATTTTTATAAGAAGCAGGTCAGGATTGCCCTCCGCAATTGCGGGATCATTGATCCCGAAAACATTAACGAGTATATTGCACGTGATGGGTATGCCGCGCTTGGCAAAGTGCTTACCGAGCTTACTCCCGGGCAGGCCATTGAAATTATCAAGAAATCGGGGCTTCGCGGCAGGGGCGGTGCAGGATTTCCCACCGGGCTGAAATGGGAAATAACAAGACAGTCACCGGGCAATGAAAAATATGTAGTTTGTAATGCCGATGAGGGCGACCCGGGAGCATTCATGGACCGTTCAATTCTCGAAGGAGATCCGCATTCTGTCATCGAAGCCATGGCCATAAACGGTTACTGCACCGGAGCTGGCAACGGGCTGGTTTACATCCGTGCAGAGTATCCACTGGCTATTGAAAGGTTGAAGAAAGCCATCGAACAAGCCAGGGAATATGGGTTGCTGGGTCAGAACATTTTTGGTACCACGTTTTGTTTTGATATTACGCTCCGGTATGGTGCCGGCGCATTCGTTTGCGGTGAAGAAACAGCACTGATCCATTCCATGGAGGGAGGTCGCGGTGAACCTACCATTAAACCGCCTTTCCCTTCGGTAAAAGGATATCTGGGGAAACCCACCAATGTTAACAATGTTGAAACATTTGCCAGTGTTCCGGTAATTATCACCAAAGGATACGAATGGTACAGCAACATAGGAACTGAAAAATCAAAAGGCACCAAGGTATTTGCCCTTGCCGGTAAAGTCAATAACGTGGGACTCATCGAAGTTCCGATTGGCATTACCCTTCGCGAGGTAATATTTGAGATCGGTGGTGGTATAAAAAACGGCAAGAAATTTAAGGGAGTTCAGATAGGCGGTCCTTCCGGTGGTTGTCTTACTGAAAAACACCTCGACGTACCCATCGACTACGAAAGTCTGCTTGCTGCCGGTGCCATGATGGGATCAGGAGGCATGATTATTATGGACGAGGATGACTGCATGGTTGATGTGGCCAAATATTTCCTTGATTTCACCGTGGATGAATCCTGCGGTAAATGTACACCCTGCCGTATAGGTAATAAGAGAATGCACGAGTTGCTGATTAAAATCACACAGGGTAACGGGACCAAAGAAGATCTGGAGCGACTTGTCAACCTTGGCATGGTGATCAGGGATACATCGCTTTGCATGCTCGGGCAATCTGCCCCCAACCCGGTTCTCTCCATTCTTGATAATTTTCGGGATGAATATGAAGAGCACATCATCAATAAAAAATGTTCTTCAGGGGTTTGTAAGGCATTGATGGTTTATGAGATCATTGCTGAAAACTGTGTCGGCTGCACGGCATGTGCCAGGGCTTGTCCGGTTGGAGCGATCACAGGCGAAAGAAAGGAAATACACCGGATTGATCCTGCCTTGTGTATCAAATGCGGAGCCTGTATGGACAGGTGCAAATTTAATGCTGTAATCGTAAATTAATTGATTTCAAAAATGGAAATGGTAAAACTTACTATCGATAATAAACAGGTTGAAGTTCCCAGGGGAACAACAATTTACAAAGCTGCCAGGCAAGTTGGCATAGAAATTCCCGTGCTTTGTTACATGGACCTGAAAGACCTTAATATTGAACACAAACCGGGTGGATGCCGCGTTTGTGTGGTAGAGGTGGAAGGACGCCGGAATCTGGCCCCCAGCTGCTCCACGGAAATAAGTGAAGGGATGATTGTTAAAACACATTCCATCAGGGTATTGAATGCCCGGAGAACAGTTATGGAACTCATCCTTTCGGATCACCCCAAAGAATGTTTGATCTGTGCCAAATCGGGTAATTGCGATTTGCAGAATATGGCAATCAAGATGGGGATCCGTGAGATCCATGACCAGGATATTGCAGAAATGTCAACTTACCGCACCGATTTCTCACCTGCCATCATCCGTGATATGAACAAATGCATTATGTGCCGCCGGTGTGAGACCATGTGCAATGATTTTCAGACTGTAGGTGCCCTTTCGGCCATAAACCGCGGCTTTATGTCGGTTGTTGCACCGGCATTTGAAATGGATCTTGAAGATTCGGTCTGCACCTATTGCGGACAGTGTGTGGCCGTATGCCCCACCGGAGCACTAACCGAGGTCGATAATACGCATCGCCTGGTGCGTGATTTATCCAACCCGGCCAAGACGGTTATTGTTCAAACTGCTCCTGCGGTAAGAGCTGCCCTGGGCGAAATGTTCGAACTGCCAGCCGGTACCCTGGTAACCGGGAAAATGGTATCTGCACTCAGGACACTTGGTTTCAAATATGTTTTTGATACCGACTTCAGTGCCGACCTTACCATTATGGAAGAAGGAACAGAAATGCTCGACCGATTAACACGACACCTGAACGGCGATAAATCGGTGAGACTGCCCATTCTTACCTCGTGCTGCCCGGGATGGGTGAATTTTTTCGAATCACAGTTTATCGACATGCTTGATATTCCGTCTACTGCACGTTCTCCCCAGCAGATGTTCGGTTCAATTGCAAAAACCTATTTCGCCGATAAAATAAAAGTGAAACGTGAGGACCTTATTGTGGTATCCATTATGCCATGTCTGGCAAAAAAATATGAGTGTACCCGGGATGAATTCAAAGTAGACGGCAATCCTGATGTTGACTATTCGGTATCAACACGCGAACTTGCCCACCTGATCAAACAGGCCAATATTGATTTCCACAGCCTGCCGGATGAAGAATTTGATCTGCCCATGGGAGAATCTTCCGGCGCCGGCGTTATTTTCGGTGCAACCGGCGGGGTTATTGAAGCGGCTGTAAGAACTGCCTATGAATTGTTTACGAGCAAGAAGCTTGAAAAGGTGGACTTTCAGGAATTGCGTGGCATGGATGGAATACGGAAAGCCACCATTGATTTCGACGGCCTTTCTGTAAAAATTGGCATTGCCCATGGACTGGGTAATGCACGTAAGCTGCTTGAAGATATCCGGAGCGGAAAAAGCAGCTACCATGCCATTGAGATCATGGCCTGCCCCGGTGGATGCATTGGCGGCGGCGGTCAACCCCTGCACCATGGCAATTTCGATATCCTGAAGAAAAGAATGGCTGCTCTTTACCGGGAAGACAACCTCAAACCCATCAGGAAATCTCACGAGAACCCTTATATTATCAAGCTTTATGAAGAATTCCTTGGTAAGCCCCTGAGCGAGAAATCGCATAAATTGCTTCATACACACTATGTGGATAAAAGCAAGAAAATTATTTACATTTAGCACTGGTAAAATTCCTAAAGGAAAACAAGATATGTCAAGAATAAAAGTAGAACTGAAAAAACAGGACGTCGATAAAATAAGAGAAATCTGCAAGTCCTTTGACAACCAACCCGGAGAACTGATCAATGTGCTGCATAAAACACAGCATACTTTTGGTTATCTTCCGGCTGAAATACAGGAAGTTGTGGCAAGAGAACTGAATGTTCCGGTGGCCAAGGTTTATGGCGTGGTTACATTTTACTCATTCTTTTCCATGATCCCCAAGGGAAAACATCCTATTTCCATATGCACAGGTACAGCCTGTTATGTAAGGGGGGCTGAAAATGTGCTGGCTGAGTTCAGAAAGATCTTGAAAATCGAGGTCGGTGAAACAACTGCCGATGGAAAGTTCTCCATCAACTGCCTGCGTTGTGTTGGTGCATGCGGACTGGCACCGGTAGTTATGGTCGGGGAAAAGACTTACGGGAGGGTATCTCCCGAAATGGTGAAAGATATTATCAACGAATACGAAGAGTAACACATGGAAACCCCGCCATAAAGGCAGGGCATATGGTACAAACTGGCAGATACCCCGCATTTACGGCGGGGTATTTTTGTATTGAAATATGATATTTTCATCCCCGAAAATAATAAGTCCGTCACATTTTAAGTTTAATTGTCGGGGCTGAACGGCAAATTCTGTAACCCCGCCTGAAAGTTTTCCGTACTAAAAGAGGTTGTCTGAGATCCTTCAGGTTTCAAAGGCACCGGAAAATGAACTTTTATAAACCATTTTTGTTTTTTAAAAAGTTGTAATACAATGAAAAAAGTAATTTTTGTATTCGTTGCAGTGGTTTTCGTTTTGACATTGCTTGTATCATGTAATAAAAGTGTTTGCCCGGCCTATGTGATGGATGATAAGGTTGAGCAGGTGGAAAATAACGGGTAATATTTTTACTTTTCGCACTTTTTGCTTAATTTTATTTCTGTGAATCAGAAATAACCTATGACAACAAGAAAATTTTTCATTTCCCTGGTTATCGCGGCATATCTCCTGTTAACGGTGATTGCCTGCAGTGGTACTCAGAAAACCTGTCCTGCATACAGTAACAGTATAACAACAACAACGGTTATCCCTGCCGGTTGAAATTTCTGGCATTAATCTTGCGGGTTATACAAGCAGTTTTTCATTGTATCAACAGTTTTATTAAACATCCTGGCGAATTGAAAATAATTATCGCTTTTTTTCTCCTTTTTTCCCTTTGCCTGCCTGTCTGGAGCCAGGGCGAGATCGATACGCAGGAGAAGGTGCTCTATCAGAATGAAAGATCAGTATCCGTTTCGCTGAATTCAAATGGATTTGCAGGTGGCTACCGTTTCGGAAAACGAAAGACCTACCTCAACAAGACCATCTATGATGTGGAGCTTGCCTATATCAAGCATCCCAAAGAGGTGAAGGTATCTGCTTCGCCTTATTCCTACGCAACCAGCCGGAAGTATGTTTATGGAAAAACCAACCTGTTTGTAAACCTCAGACCTTCCATTGGTATCCAGCGTGAAGTTTTTTCAAAAGAAGACCGCGGAAGCATTGCCGTTAAATATTACCTGGGTGCGGGTCCAAGTATCGGTATCAGCAAACCCATATATTACTCCTTTAATATCATCGCCCCTATTGGCGGTGTTAACTACATTATCGATACCCGGGTTGAAAAATTCGATTTCAGCCAGCATGCCCAGTCCGTTGATATCGCAGGCCGGGCATCATTCTGGAAAGGATTCGATGAGATTGCCCTCTATCCCGGATTGCATGGGAAGCTTGGAATAAGTTTTGAATACGGCACAAGCAACAGGCTGATCAATGCCCTGGATGCAGGAATGGTATTTGATGCCTTTACCAGGAAGGTTCCCATTATGTTCTCGGAATACAACAACCAGTTCTATCTTACACTGTTCCTCGGCTACCGCTTTGGATGGATTGTTGATCAAAAATACAAAGCACCCAAAATCACCCGGGAAGGCCAGGTAATTTCCGATTAAACATTTCATTTCTTCAGGCTTCTCTTTTTTCCCTGTTGTATTATTTGGTTACTGTACAAGCAAATCCATTGAATTATTTTCAAAAATGGATTAATTTTTTTAGCTTAGCACCCTGAATGTTTGAACATTTTTTCATTTTATAACCAATTAATTTACACATAATTATGGCAAAGATAAAAGTAGGTATTAACGGTTTTGGCAGAATTGGAAGACTCGCTTTTAGGGCATCTATTCAAAGAAATGATATTGAGGTAGTTGGGATCAATGACCTGATCGATGTGGAATATATGGCCTATATGCTTCGTTATGACACCATTCATGGCGGTTTTAAAGGTACTGTTGAAGTAAAAGACGGTAAACTTGTTGTTAACGGAAATGCAATCCGTGTTACTGCAGAAAAGGATCCTGCCAACCTGAAATGGAATGAAATTGGTGCAGAATATGTTATTGAATCCACAGGGTTGTTTCTGAGCCGCGATAAAGCCGAAGCCCATCTGAAAGCCGGTGCAAAACGTGTTATTTTGTCCGCTCCTTCAAAAGACGATACCCCCATGTTTGTGTACGGTGTGAACCACAAAAAATATACCAAAGACATCGACATGATCTCCAACGCCTCCTGCACTACCAACTGTCTTGCTCCTGTTACCAAGGTACTGAATGACAATTTCGGTATCGTTGAAGGTCTTATGACCACCGTACATTCCACTACAGCCACACAGAAAACCGTTGACGGTCCCTCGGCAAAAGATTGGAGAGGTGGCCGCGCCGCTGCCGGCAATATCATTCCTTCCTCAACAGGTGCTGCCAAGGCTGTTACCAAAGTAATTCCCGAATTGAAAGGCAAGCTTACCGGTATGGCTTTCCGCGTTCCCACCCTCAATGTTTCGGTGGTTGACCTTACCTGCCGCCTTGAAAAAGCAACTGATTATGACGCAATCAAGGCTGCCATGAAAAAAGCATCTGAAACCGATCTTAAAGGAATTCTCGGATATACCGAAGATGAGGTGGTTTCAAGTGATTTCATCGGTGACCCCCGTACTTCCATTTTCGATGCCAAGGCTGGTATTATGCTGAATCCCAATTTTGTAAAGATCATTGCATGGTATGACAATGAATGGGGATACTCCTATAAACTGCTTGATATGATTGCTTATATGGATACTGTCAAATAAGGATCATAATTCTAATATACTGAAACACCCTTCATGGTTTACTTTTTGAAGGGTGTTTTTTTTGCCTGATATTTGCAATAAATAAAAAACGAACTTTTTTTAGTAATTTTTCCGGGAAATTTTTGAATCCAAATAATTATATTTATGTGAGTACGTTTTCTATAGCATTAATTCCGGATCTATGGAACATTCTCTCTTCCTTAAAATAATAGGCCTCCTTGCTTGCCCGGTATTGATCTTCATGGTGCTTCCATCCTGTCAGCACGAATCGCTTTTAATCGACGATCTGGATACGGTTTGTTTTGAAACACAGATACTGCCAATCCTACAAACCTCCTGTGGCATGATGGGCTGTCATGACGGTACGGAAGAAGGATTTCTTGCTGCAGATTATCAGTCAATCGTGGAGTCGGTAATTCCGGGTGATCCCAGGGCCAGTGCATTGTACAGTGTAATAACCGATATCAACAGTGAAAAAACCTTAACCCGTAACTATGATTAAGACTATTGTAATCCTTTTTTTTACAGCTCTTTTCATTTTCCTGCTGTCGACCTGTTACTACGATAGCGAAGAATATCTTTTCCCGCGAACAGGCAATTATTGTGATACCACCAATGTCACCTTTGCCCTGTCAGTGAAACCCATTCTGCAGAACAGTTGCTACGCATGCCACAGTAACAGCACCTCCTCGTTTGGAAGGAACATAAGACTCGAAGACTACAACGATGTGATAGCCCGTGTCTCAGACGGTCACCTGCTGGGATCCATAAATCATGCTCCGGGATACATACCCATGCCACGGGGAGCTCCCAAACTCGAAGACTGCAAAATTATCATCATTCAGAAATGGATCGAATCGGGATTTCCAAATAATTAAAACCTATGACTGTTATGACAACCCAAAGAATATTTGTTTTTATACTGTTGGTGCTTTCGGCTCAAATCCGCGGTTGGTCGCAGGATATTGACGAATTGCTGGAAGAATCCGCAACAAGTTCTACCGAGTATACAACGGCAACCTTTAAGTCAACCCGCATTATCAACGGTCATTCGATTGAAAGGATGCCCGAAGGCCAGCTTGATTTTCGCATATCCCACCGGTTTGGTCAAATTAATACAGGGGCTTATAATTTATGGGGTCTTGACCAGGCAAACATCCATTTTGGATTGGAATATGGTATATCCGACCGGGTTATGGTTGGACTTGGTCGCGGTACATACGAAAAAACGTATGATGGATTCCTGAAGTTCTCTTTGTTACGGCAATCGAAAGGCGACCGGAACATGCCCGTTTCCCTGTCGTTTTTCAGCAGCGCAGCCTACAATACATTGAAATGGGATGGTGAAGGCACTTTGAACAAATGGAACAGAATGAGTTATGTTGCACAGTTGCTTTTGGCCCGGAAATTTAACGAGCGGTTTTCCCTGGAGATCAATCCTACTTTTGTACATCGAAACCTGGTGGCCACGGAACTGGATCCGAATGACCTCTGGTCGGTAGGGGCAGGATTTCGTTTTAAACTTACCAAAAGGGTTTCATTCAATACGGAATACTACTATGTATTGCCTCCCCGGAACGACTACAGCAGCAAAGTAACCTACAATCCGCTGTCATTTGGCGTGGATATTGAAACCGGCGGGCATGTGTTTAACATAATGATTACCAATTCACTGGCTATGATCGAAAAGGGTTTTATCGGTGAGACTACAGGCAGTTGGAAGGACGGGGGAATACATTTGGGTTTCAACATTTCCAGGGTATTTACCCTGAAATGATCAAAAAGCCTGTTCTCTTGTTAAACAATACATACCAAAATAAATAAGCCATGAAAATCAAAATTCTTTTGTTCGTTTTGCTTGCCATGTTTCAGTTTGCACAGGCCCAGAAATATGTTTCCAAAAACGGGCACATCAAATTTTTTTCCCATGCCCCGGTAGAGGACATTGAGGCTCATAATAATCAGGTTGTCAGTATCCTTGATCCGGCCACGGGCGATCTGGCATTTAACCTGCTGATAAAGGCCTTTGAATTTAAGAAAGCGCTGATGCAGGAACATTTCAATGAGAATTACATGGAATCGGACAAGTATCCGAAATCTTCATTCAAAGGTAAAATTACCAACCTCGACAAGATCAGTTTCGAACAGGACGGAGTTTACAAGGCGGAGGTAAGCGGGGATCTTACCATTCACAATGTTACAAAGCCTGTAACCGTAAAAGGCACCATCGAAGTAAAAGGAGGGTCGGTAACTGCCAGTGCTAAACTTATTGTATCACCAAAGGATTATGATATTGCCATTCCTTCGGTTGTTGAGAACAATATCGCAAAGGAAATTGAAGTAAGTCTGGATGCAACCTATACAGTCAATTAAAATCAGCCATCATGTCAAAAAAAGCCACCTACATCCTGGTTTTTATCCTGATAGCAATCGGTATTGCTTTTGCAGTATGGAAATACACTTTCCGAAAATCCGTAACAAGTGTGATTTCAAAAAAGGCGGAGATTGAAACCACTGCAGCTGCCATATTGCTGGAATATGAAACAGATGAAGCCTCCGCTAACTTTAAATATCTTGATAAGATTGTTGAAGTTACAGGAACTGTTGAATCCGTTAAAGAAGACAGCCTGAGTGTTACGGTTTACCTTAAGGAAAGCGATAGCGTGGCCGGTGTAATATGCAGCTTTGACAGGGCGTCACTTGATTTATCAGGACTTTCCTCCGGATCGGGTGTGCGGATCAAAGGCATTTGTGCCGGCTATCTGATTGATGTGGTACTGAATAAATGCGTTCTTTTACCGGTAATGTAACTTCCGCGGCAAGCTGATCGTCTTATTCAGTAAAATTACTAATTTCGAAAGCACTCATCAACCTGATTGCCATGTTTAAAAACTACCTGATTATTGCCTGGCGAAACATTACCAAGGACAAATTCTATACCCTGCTGAATATGCTGGGTCTGGCCATCGGACTTACAGCCTCCGTTTTTATCTTTCTTTATATCATGGATGAGCTCACCTATGACAGGTCGCATCTCAACCATAAACGCATTTACCGGTTGGAATCACATTTTGTGATAAACGGAAAAGATGATCTTTTTGCCGCTACGCAGATCCCGCTAGGCCCTACATTGAAAGACGAATATCCCGAAATTGAGGAGTATGTGCGTTTTGCCCAAACGGGTACCATGTTCCTGAAATACGGCGATAAGGAATTTCAGGAAGACAGCATTGTATATGCCGATTCAACCATTTTCAGTGTCTTTACCCATCCGCTTATGCAGGGGGATCCCAAAACCGTTTTGAACAGACCCTATACCATGGTAATGACCGAAAAACTGGCGAAAAAGTATTTCGGCAGCGAGGATCCGGTCGGTAAGACCCTGAAGTCCGTTGAGGGAAACCTGTACGAAGTCACCGGAGTTATCAAAGATCTGCCGGGAAATCTGCATATGAAATTCGAGGGCCTTCTTTCCGTTGCCACCGTAAGGCAGGAAATCGGGGTTGAGCGTTTCAACGACCGTAGTGCAGGATCCTTCTGGAACATAGGTATCTATAACTATATTATGCTTAAGGAAGGTGCCTCTATTGATCCCATACTTGAGAAATTTCCCGATTTCTATACCAAATACATGAAATCACTGGGTGATCAGATCAATGGAAGTTTCACCCTGATGGCAAAGCCTTTGGCCAGGGTACACCACCATTCATCCGACCTGGGATATGACCAGCCGGGAGGAAATATCAGGTATGTTTATGTTTTTTCACTGGTAGCCATCCTGATCCTGGTGATCGCCTGCATCAATTATATGAATCTTGCAACTGCCCGTTCAGCCAGGCGATCAAAGGAAACAGGGATGCGAAAAATTGCGGGTGCACAGCGGAGGATGCTCATCCGGCAATTCCTTATCGAGTCCCTTGTAATTGCCATGGCATCAACAGTTATTGCGATTTTATTAAGCCGTCTTTTGCTTCCCTGGTTCAATATGATCGCCAATAAAACGCTGGATTTTTCCATGCTGTTTACACCGGTTCTTCTTTGCTGTATTGCGGGATTAGCAATCGTGGTGGGACTGATCTCCGGAAGTTATCCGGCCCTTTATCTTTCCTCCTTCAATCCGGTTAATGTAATCAAAGGACAGGCCGATAACAAGGGTGGTAACGGATTATTGCGCAAAATTCTGGTTGTCTTTCAGTTTACGGTATCCGTGGCAATGATAACCGGTACTTTTATCATAAGTTCACAGCTTAACTTCCTTCAGAATACCGATCCGGGATTCGCCAAGGAGGATATGCTGGTTATGGAAATGAGGGACACTACATTTAAGAAAAGCCTGGAACCCTTTAAACAGGAATTGTTGAAAAATCCTGATATTAAAGGGGTGGCTTTTTCCAATGGAAATCCCGGTTACGATCTGGGAATCCAGGTAATGCGTATTGAAGGCGACAGTGGTAATATGGTGGATCGTGCGGTTAATAATTTCTTTGCCGACTATGATTATATTGATCTGATGGGTATAAAAGTTGTGGAAGGAAGATATTATAGCCGGGATATGAAATCGGATCCACTGAAAGCCTTTGTTATTAATGAAACCGCCGCGCGGAAATTTGGCTGGATCGATTCGGCCAGCGCTGCCGCCGGTAATTATGCAAGTGCCATAGGAAAACGTTTTCATTTTGGTATTAACCTCGACGGCACAGCAGCCCGTGACGGTTATATCGTTGGCGTGGTGAAGGATTTTCACTATGCTTCCATGCGCAATCCCATTGAACCCCTGGTAATCTTGCTGAATGACCAGGACAGGTTCAATTTTTTTGCAAATATCAGGATCAACAGCCGGAACAGGCAGAAGACCATGGAATATATTAACCAGGTACGCCAGGATTTCAAAGACATTTATCCGTTCAAGTATAAATTTCTCGATGAAAATATGAAGGAATATTACCTGGGTGAAAAACGTATTGGTATGCTTTCACGCACCTTTGCATTGCTGACTGTTATTATTGCTGCACTCGGACTGCTCGGACTGTCCTCCTTTCTTACCCAGACCCGCACGAGAGAAATAGGTATCCGGAAGATATCCGGAGCATCAGCCAATAACATCGTGCTGATGTTTGCACGTGAATTTTCACTGTGGATTTTCCTGGCCAACATAATTGCCGCACCGGTGGCATTATACACACTGAACAAATGGCTGCAGGCCTTTCCTTACAAAACAGACATTCACATCTGGATTTTTGTGGCGGGACTATTCATTTCGGTATTTGTGGCCCTGCTGACTGTAAGTCTGCGGGTGTTTCAGGCAGCCTCCATCAACCCGTCCGATGCCATGCGGTATAACTGACGCCGGCAGGATGATAGCGCAGAATTCAACCTACTGAATAAACTCAATCAGATTGAACGGGATTTTTACGGTAGTGCGGTAATGTTCACCCAGGCTGAAAATGGCCTCGTCATCCTCTTCATAATACCAGCTGATCTGGCATTGCCTGCCTTCGTCATGCTTTTTCTTCAGGATACGGAATATGCCCAGCAGATATTTCGACGATCCGCTGTTCACATATTCCAGGCTCATATCAAACCGTGTAACATCTACAGGGTTCATAAAATATTCTTCGAGCCACTCAATCAGCGGGTCGAAGAAATCACCCGGATTTTCAGGAATTGAACGTCCTTCAATCTTCATTAAGCCGGTTTCGGGATTGAAATCAATCCCGGGAGTATTTGTTGTTTTTTTAATGATCAATTCTTTCATATATCATAACATTTAGAAAAAATTATTCGTACCGCAAGGCTACAATCGGATCAAGGCGCGAAGCTTTTTCCGCCGGATAATATCCTGATACCAGCCCCACAATGAAGCATAACGCTAAACCGGCCAATATCCATATCCAGGGTATCAAAAAATCTGATTTCATTATTAAAGATACTATATTTCCGATGAAAATTCCTAATACTATACCCAAAATCCCGCCAATCTGACAAATCAGAATGGCTTCAAAAAGAAATTGCTGCTTGATCAGGGAACTCCTGGCTCCGATAGCTTTTCTGATGCCTATTTCGGTGGTTCGTTCGGTAACCGAAACAAGCATAATGTTCATCAGACCAATGGCGGCACCAAAAAGCGTAACAACCCCGATTATGGTGGCAGCTATCAGTACAATGCCTATGAGATCTTTAAAAATATTGGATAAAAAATCGCTTCTGACAATATTGAAATCTGTTTCATCAATTACATCCAGGCGCCTGACCGAACGGAACAAACCTTCGGAATAGCCTTCTGCAGCTTCGGCAAGTGTTTCATTATCGGGCGTCACATTAATCGAATAATCCTGCCTTGGTGATGAGAAATATTGCCGTACGTTCGTGTACGGAATTATGCATAAATTATCGCCACCCCCGATACTCGATCCTTTCTTTTTTAAAATACCAATTACCTGATATTTGCCCTTGCCGATTGATATCTGCTTATCCAGGGGATCTTCGTTGTTCTTAAAGATCTTGTCAGCAATATCAACCCCGATAAGGACCACATTCCGGTTCATCAACACATCCTGATATGAAATATTACGTCCCTGACCAACTTCAAAACCGGCCGTGCTGAGATAATCCTCATCGGATCCTATAACGGATACATTGGGGTGTGTTTTTTCCGACTTGTACTTTACTGTGGACATACCGGAAGCAGCTGTAAATACGGATATCCTTGCGGGAAAGCTGAACCTTTCCTTAAATTCACGGGCATGCCGGAATGAAATGTAGGGATGGTTTTTTTTCCGGTACCTGTTCTTTCCGATCTGAACAGTAAATCCCCTGCTTTCGATGGTGAAAGTATTAGCCCCCATGGTGGCGAATTGCCTCGTAATGGTGTTCTTAACGGAATCAATGGCAGTAAGTATCCCAACAAGGGCCATAATGCCAAAAGAAATGATCAATACAGTCAGGATTGTGCGTAACAGGTTTGTCTTTACCGATATTACCGAAACCCGGATGTTTTCTCTGAACAATGCTCCGTATTTCATCAGCTGGCCATGAATAAAACTGGTTAATAAAAAACCTCTCCAAAAAAACGAGACTGAGCAAACTAAGTTACTTAGACCGGCGAAAAATACTAATTATGCAAAGTAATTCAAAGTAATCTGGTATTTTTATAAGCAAAATAAAAGAATTATGCTGGACACAATGCTGAACCATCGCAGTATCCGAAACTTCAGGGCAGATACTGTCAATGAGAAAGTTCTCCTGGAAATCCTGAATGCGGGTACACGGGCTTCCACAACCGGCAATATGCAGGTATACAGTATTATTGTCACACAAGACAGGCAAGCCAGGGAAAAGCTATGGGAGGTACATTTTAAGCAAAATATGATCCTGCAGGCGCCACTGTTACTTACATTCTGTGCCGATTTCAACCGGTTCAACAGCTGGTGCAGGCAGCGAAAAGCCGATCCCGGCTATGATAATTTCCTGTCGTTTATAACGGCATCCACAGATGCATTGCTGGTTGCACAAAACTGCGCTCTTGCTGCAGAATCACATGGTCTGGGTATTTGTTATCTGGGTACAACGGTGTATAATGCCGACAAAATAATTGAGATCCTGGAGCTCCCGGAGGCCGTGGTACCTGTGACCACCCTGGTGGCCGGTTACCCGGCGGATAATCCCGCCCTCACTGACAGGCTGCCGGTTGAGTCGGTTGTTCATTTTGAAAAATACAAGGAATACAAGCCGGAAGATATAAACAGATCTTACGCTGAAAAAGAATCCTCTGAACTTACGATAAAACTACTGGAAGAAAATAAGCTGGAAACCCTGGCACAGATCTTTACAGAAAAGCGATATACCAGGAAAGACAACGTATATTTTTCGCAGAAGTATTTGGAAGTATTAGACAAACAGGGTTTTATGAGGAACGTGTTGTGAGTTGTGGTTGTTGTGAGTTGTGGTGTTACAGATACTAATAACAATCACAATCCACAACAACCCACAACAACCCACAACCCACAACAATCACAACCCACAACAATCTTATTTCAAATCAAACCCTACTCCCAACTCATCCGCTATCTCCTTCATCTCCTTAGCAATAGCAGGAAGCACTGAAATACCCTCGGCCCTGATCTTCTCCTCCTTTTCCCGTTCCGGGTCACCGGGTATTATGACTTTTTCATGACCGTCAGCAGGCCGGGCACTCCGGAAAGTTACTATCCATTCATCCATGGATGCTTTAAATGCTGCCGCCTCCTGAAAGGCATCAATCCGCATTGCACCGAAAAAGTGACCCGTACCCTCTCCCACTTTCCTGTCGAGAACAGGCAGGTAAGCCACAGATGGGGGCACAAAAGGTCCAAAGTTGGCGCCGGAAAAAACAGCTGAAAAAATATCGACTATGGCACTCAGGCAAAAACCTTTGTGGCTCCCGTGAATGTAATCGCCTCCCAGGGTAAGCATGGAACCGCCTGATTTCAGAATGGCAGGGTCATCCGTTGGTACCCCGTCCTTATCCTGTACAAAACCCAACGGCACTTTTTCACCTTTTTTCTCAGCTACTGCAAGTTTGCCGCGAGCTATGGGCGTAGTTGCAAAATCGGCGACAAACGGCGGCTGCTTGCCTGCCGGAATTGCCACTGCGATGGGATTGGTTCCAAGCATGGGGCTAACCGAAAAAGTGGGTGCAACCAGCGGATTGGCATTTGTCATCGACAAGCCGATCATATCATGTTTCAGGGCCATCATGGCATAGTAACCGGCAATACCATAATGATTCGAGTTTCGGGTTGAAACCCAGCCGGTCCCTACTTTTATGGCTTTCTCCATCGCAATCTCCATGGATCTGGTGGCCGCCACCATCCCAACAGCGCCGTCACCATCAACCACCGCAGTTCCGGGTGTTTCATGAACAACGCGGACGTCAGGTCTTACATTTATTCTTCCGGCTTTCCAAAGCTGGTAATAATCCTTGATGCGGATCATGCCATGCGAAGGCAAACCACGCAATTCTGCTGCAAGGAACACTGCTGATATCATATCAGCATCGGCGTTGCTGCATCCCATCCTGATAAAAACCTGGCGGGTAAAATCAAACAGGTATTTTTCGGTGTACATGTTGTGAAGGTTATTCGTGATTAAAGACAGGCTGCTAATTTACAAAAATTAGCATGCCTCCCAACTTTCTTATCCGATTGGGGAATAGAGATAAAATACTATTTTTACATCATTCACGTTTAATAGTCCGTATACATTACCCTTTGGTTTTGAAACATTACCTTCTGCTTCTTGTTTTTTTTCCTCTTTTGCTCAATGCTCAAAAGGAAAAAGTGAAATTTGATCCGAACCACGATGACAAGTGGCTTCATTTCGGATTCTCGCTCGGCATCAATACCATGGACTTTGATATCCGGAATTCCCAAATGGCAATCGATTCCGGAATTTATACCGAGGTATCGAAACTGCACCCGGGATTCCATGTTCACGCCCTGTCTAACCTGCGGCTTACCGATAACTTCGATTTCCGGTTTACACCGGGAATTGCTTTCGGCGGACTGCGGGAAATCAATTACGTACCTGCTGACCCGCAAAGTCTGGTGATAAATCATGAAGATAATCCGGTGAAAGTGGAGTCAAATTTCCTGGAATTTCCCATGCTGTTCAAATACAAATCCATACGCATGAATAATTTCAGGCCCTTTCTGATCGGCGGATTAAATACCCGAATTGACCTTGCAGCTACCAAAAAAACCTGGGGCAGATCAAGAAAGGAAAACAACCTGGTATTGGTAAAACCACTTGATTTCTATTACGAGGTAGGTGCCGGCATGGATTTCTACCTGCAATACTTCAAGTTTGCCATTGAATTTAAATATTCCGTAGGACTTACCAATGTTCTGAGGACCAGTATTACCAGGAACGGTGAAACCATTGTTCCTCCTGCTGATGATGCCAT
Source organism: Bacteroidales bacterium (assembly GCA_035258345.1). Taxonomy (GTDB): domain Bacteria; phylum Bacteroidota; class Bacteroidia; order Bacteroidales; family UBA10428; genus UBA5072. The sequence goes on along the minus strand of DATEVU010000067.1, from coordinate 40,377 downwards.
TTATACCAATTCAATCGACCGTCTTTTTTCACGAATGTTTATGGTTACATTTCATTTTGAGTAAATTTGCCGGTGGTTATCACCGTGAACTGAGTGAAAAAGGACATTTCCCTGATACTGACACCTGCCCAGGCATTTGCCGAGGATCATTATAAGCCGGCTGTTGCCAGGGCCCTGGATATTCCGGAAGAAGATATCTCCGCAATAAGAATTACCCGAAAATCAATTGATGCGCGTGGAAGAGACATCCGGATCAACATGTCCTTCCAGGTATATCTTGGTGAAGAGGCTTCCTCTCCGGTTGAAAACAGTTTTACCTATCAGCAAGTGGCTGAAAAATCCGAAGTTGTTGTTATCGGAGCAGGTCCTGCAGGTATTTTTGCTTCCCTCCAACTGATAGAACTTGGATTAAGACCCGTTTTGCTGGAACGTGGAAAACCGGTCGGGGAACGCCATTTTGACATTGACATGCTGGAAAGTAACCACATCCTGAACATCGATTCAAACTACTGTTTTGGTGAGGGAGGAGCCGGTACATTTTCAGATGGAAAACTTTACACGCGGTCGAAAAAACGGGGAGATATTAACCGTATCCTCGAAATACTCTACCTCCATGGAGCTCACGAAAGTGTGCTTTATGAAGCCCATCCACATATCGGGTCGGATAAACTGCCCGGTGTGATTTCCAATATCCGAAAAACCATTATTTCCGCAGGAGGCAGTATCAGGTTCAATTCACGCGTCACCGACCTGGAAATTTCCGATGGTAAGATCACCCATGTGTTGACCGAAAAAGGAGAAAAAATAAAAGGTGCAGCTTATATTTTTGCCACCGGACATTCGGCCAGGGACATGTATTTTCTGCTTAATGCAAAAGGAATTGATCTTGAGTCAAAGCCCTTTGCCATGGGGATACGTGTTGAGCATCCCCAGGAACTCATTGATAATATCCAGTATCATTGCAGAAAGGACAAGTATTTACCGGCTGCTTCCTATTCCCTTGTTGAACAGATTAACGGACGGGGTATTTATTCATTCTGCATGTGCCCTGGCGGACAAATTGTTCCCTCGGCAACAGCCGAATTCGAGATAGTTGTGAACGGTATGTCGGTTTCCAAACGTGATTCACCCTTTGCCAACTCAGGGATTGTTGTACAGGTGATGCCGGCTGATTTCCGGTCGTACCAGAATATGCAGGGTCTTGCCGGGCTCAGGTTACAGGAGCTGTTGGAACAGAAGGCTTACAAACAGTCACATCACGGACAACGTGCTCCGGCACAGCGCCTTACCGATTTTGTCAATAACCGGGAATCCCAAAGTCTTCCGGTTTGTTCCTACCTTCCGGGTTTGACGCTCTCGCCATTGCATGAATGGCTGCCTGACTTTATCAAAAGAAACCTGCAGGAAGGATTTAGAAAATTCGACACGAAAATGAAGGGATTTCTCAGCCGCGACGCCGTTATCGTCGGGGTGGAATCCCGTACTTCTTCCCCTGTGAGAATTCCCCGTGATCAGGAAACCGGGAGTCATATCCGCATCTCGAATTTGTTCCCAGCAGGTGAAGGATCGGGTTACGCCGGGGGAATCGTTTCTTCCGCAATGGATGGCGAACTCGCTGCCCGCTGTTGTGCAAACTACATTCCCCGGTAGACAGCTCAAACGGAAAGTTCGAACAATCAGCCTGTATATCTATAAATGTAATGGGTTTGTAGATTTAATTTGCTTTGGCCTTAACCAAAACATATTTTTGTTTCCAATTTATCATCATTTTCATAAACATGAAGAAATGTTTACAGTTCACCTTACTTTTTCAAAACTGCTATCTTCAACGGTTATGATCTCCAGGTTGTTAAAGGCTTTTGTTTTCCTGGGCATCCTATTTATTGTATCCGGTTTGCCTGCCGCTTATTCCCAAAACAGCAAACTCACCGGGAGGATAATCGACCAGGGTGACAAGCAACCGGTAATCGGAGCATTTGTTACACTGAGCGATCTAAAGGATTCGACTGACAGAATTTCAGTTACCACCGATGTTAACGGCGCATTCCTTTTCAGTAATCTGAAAAAAAAATCATATGGGTTTTCCATTCAAAGCATCAGCTATTCCCGCCTGGATAAGGTGATAGCCATTGCAGGTCCCGTAACGGATATGGGAACCATTGTCCTTTCAATGGAAAGCAAGATGTTGCAGGAAGTAGTTGTAGTCGGACAGGGAACAGCGGTACAAAAAGGAGATACAACCGTTATGACGGCTGATGCATTTAAGGTACATGTGGATGCCAATGCAGAGGACCTTGTGAAAAAGATGCCCGGAATTACCGTTGAAAATGGTACCATTAAAGCGCGGGGCGAGGATGTGCAACGGGTTTTGGTTGATGGTAAACCGTTTTTTGGTGATGATCCCTCGGTTGCCCTCCGCAATTTGCCGGCTGATGTGATCGACAGGGTTCAGATATATAACAGGTTAAGTGACCAGGCCGAACTTACAGGTTTTGATGATGGCGAGTCATCAAGGACCATTAATATTATAACACGAAGAAATAGTAAATACAGCACTTTTGGCAAGATAACCGGTGGTACCGACTTTTATGACAAGTACCTCACCGGTGGCAGCCTGAATGTATTCAACGGACCCAGACGATTTACATTCAGTGGTATGACCAACAATATTAACCAGCAGAACTTTGCCATGCAGGATCTGATTGGAACAACTACCGGTGGAAGCAGCCGGGGCAGCTGGGGAGGAAGACAATTTAGAGGAGCAAGCGGTATCAGCAAGAACAGTTCGCTGGGTTTCAATTATATTGATAACTGGGGAAAGAAAATGTCAGTTTCCGGGAGTTATTTTTATAATTCATCGGCAAATACCCGTATTGTAAATTCCAATACGGAATACCTGTTTGTAGAGGACGGAAAGTTTGCATCAGATTCGTCGTATTCCGATTCGAAGAACAACAACCACCGGGTTAATATGCGGATAGAATATACAATCGATACGCTTAATTCAATTATCATGATTCCCAGGTTCAGTCTGCAGGAAAACAGCTCAATCAGTCAGTCACTTGGCCTGATATCGGGCGGATCGGTATATTCTGAAATTTTCAACAGCAGTATTTCCGATGCTTCGGGTTATAACCTTGGAAACGATCTAACCTGGCGGCACAAGTTTTTAAAAAAAGGCAGAACATTATCTGTCAGGTCATCTGTTTCCTATGACAACCGTAACAGTGACAGAACGCAACTGGCCCTTGTTGATTCAGTACCTGATAACCAGTTCATCGACGATTACACCAATAACCTGTCCGTTAACACAAACTTTTCATACACCGAACCTATCGGAAAAAACAGTCAGCTGCAGATCAATTTTGACAATCGTTTCAGGAGAAGCGACAACAACAGGGAAATTTTCGGAATCGCCGGAGAGTCGGAAATCCTTGGCAGACTTGATTCCCTGTCTAACATATACGATAATGACAATATAACAAACAGGGCCGGTCTTGCCTATCTCTTCCGGAAAAACAAATTATACCTGAGTGCAGGGTTAAATTATGAACGGGCTGATCTTAGTGGTTATCAATCATTTCCACTGCAAGCTGATGTGTCAGAAACATATCAGAACCTGCTTCCCAATTTTATGCTGAATTATAAGTTTTCCGATATCACCAATTTCAGGCTGTTTTACCGTACCTCAACGGATGCTCCTTCGATAACCGAGCTGCAAAATGCCATCGACAATTCCGACCGGTTAAGGCTCAGAACAGGAAATCCCGATCTGAAACAGGAATATACGCACAGGCTTATGTCCAATTTCTCGTATGCAAACCCAACTTCGGGATTTAATGCGTTTGTTTTTTTCAGGGGTGAATATTCCACCGATATCATCTCAAGAAAAACCATTTATGCCGGGAGTGAAACACTCATCAGGCCGGAAGGATTTGATATTACACTCTATCCGGGCGGACAACTGTCCTATCCGGTAAACCTTGATCACGAAATCCGGGTGAATACTATGATCAACCTGAGTTATTTTGTTAAACTGATCAAGAGCAATGTGAGTCTGGTCTTTGGCGGCTCTTATGCACAATCACCCGAATATGCACAATCCCTGATAAACAGGCAAAATGCTTACTCCCTGCTGAACAGTGTGATCATTACCAGTAACATCAGTTCCAACGTCGATTTCACACTATCATATACTTCAAGTTACAATCTGAGAAGGAATTCATTGGACTTCATGGACGATGAGAAATACTGGTATCAGTCGGCCAGTGCTAAACTGAACCTGTTGCTCTGGAAAGGAATTGTTTTTAACACCGACGTGCTGGGACAGTATAATACCGGTACGGAATTACAGGATGATTACAGTATTAAATATATCGTATGGAATGCCAGCCTGGGTAAAAAGTTTCTTAAAGATCAGGCTGCTGAGTTGCGGATAGGAGCGTATGATATTCTTGACCAGAACAACAGCATTTCAAGATCGGTAACAGCCACCGAAATTACGGATACGCGTGTCAATGCATATAAACGGTATTTCATGGTGCTGTTTACTTATAACCTGAGGGCTAAAAAAGGCCAGGGGCAACAGCAGGAACAACAGGAACAACGGCCGGAATTTGAACGACGGGGAAATTTCCCCGGCATGCCTCCGGGCGGCGGACCTCCTCCGGGTGGCGGGCCGCCTCCGGAACGTTTCCATTAGGAATTCCGGCAGTTGCTATAATAGTAAAGAATAATACAGTTTCTTTCCAGTAATAGTTAGTAGTTTAAGTCAGTTTATTAGGGTTCACCCTTCAGGATGCAATTGATTCCTGGAGGGTGTTTTTTTACATATTTAATAAGGCCTCGTTTACCGAATTGAGGATCGGCTGAACCGATATTTTGCTGCCTGTGGCTTCCAGCATCCATTGCTGCGGGATTAGCCGACCCAGGCGGTAGATCCTCTCAAACTCACCTGCAAAATCCTTTCCTTCCAGGAACTCAGCCAGTTGAAATTCAATAATATGCCCGTATGCATAATTCGGAAGGTACAAGGGTACATTGATCATATGGGAATAGATGGCCAGTACGGGCTGGTCCTTCACACCAAAAACCGGGGCATAATAGCTGTTCCAGATTTCAGTTGCGATGGTGTTCACAGCCTCCTTCAGCGCTTCCGGTGTTGCATCCGGATTGGCATAAAGCCATTTCCAGGTGCCGATGTCAACCAGGGAAACACCCATTATTTCGTATAATTGCCAGAAGTTATCAAGATAATCCAGATAGACCTGTTTCCGGTCAGTTTCATCCATTCCAAGCAATTTCAGGTCGTTTTTCTGGAACATGAAGGCCGCAGCCTCGGTAAAGGCGGTATTCGGAACGCCCCGAAGCATGTAAAAGTCCATATTGTGCAGACTGATCGTTTGTTCAACATTATGCCCGAATTCATGCACCGCAATGTTGTATCCCTTATAATCCATTCCATCGGCAAAAATTCTTGTCCTGAGCAACGATTTCTGCTCACGGGTTTCCGAACCCTGGGCATGTCCGGAACCCCGGGCAGGATCTACCTGAATTTGGGAAGCAATGGTTTCAGCCCTGTCTTTCGAAAATCCCAGGTTTACCAGTATCCGGGGAAGATCTGCCTGTACCGCGTCACGATCGGGATATTTTGAACGCGTTGCCTTGTCGAGGGTCTCAGCCGGAATCGTGGTCCTGGTCTTAAATCCGTCGTACCATATATCAAATGGCTCAAGATTTCGTCCAAGTCGCTTTTTTATCACCTCTGCCACCTTCTGAACCTCGGGTGAAGAAAGATAGGTCTTGAAAAGTTCCTCCACATCCTCGAGCGGAATTTCCATATCCCCGTTAAAATTCCGCAAAATGTATGTGTTTAAACCGGGATAATAGGGATCCACCTGCCGCTGGGCACGAAAGAAATCAAGTATCATGGCATAGCGGGTGTCCGGTTCGGGAGTTGCCGTGATCGCGGTACCATTTTCATAAACCTTGTTATTGAAAGGATCCCAGATATAATCCTTTGAATTGATCACAACTTCCGGAATCTCCTGGGTTATGATCCGCTTCATTACCTCGTACAATATCCGCTGTTTTTTAATACCGGCTTCCTGTCCGTAATTTGATTTGATCTCATCCCGGATATTCCAATGGCTCAGCAACTTCATATCGGGGGGGAATAAGGATTCTCTCTGATCACGCACCAGTTTCCCCGCGAAAATATTATAATCGGCAATGTACATATCCGATTTTGTCATGGCATTTACTACAAGCTGGCTCACATCCGCCGGAACCCGTGAATCAAAAACATCGCCAAGGCGTGCATAAGCCCAGTCCTTTCTCGACCATTGGGCTGACTTTTCCGTTTTTTCAGGGAGCGAATAATAGGGGAAATTCAGGGTGATCAAAAAGGCAAGTTTGTTGTTGAAGAAATCATCCGTAAAATGGGTAGCCGGACTGTAGGATCCGAATGATTCATCAACGGGTAGTATCTCGCCTATATCCAGGTGAAGGGGTCGCTGGAGGTCAACCGAAATCTTGGCATAATATCCGAAAATGACTTCAAAATTGGTCGAGATCCGTTGAAATACACCGTCTAAAACAGCTGTGTCGCTGATAAAATGTTCGGTGCAATAAGCTGCAAATTCCTCCCCGGTACCATCGGTTTCTTTCCAGAACGATGCAGTTTGCCTGACTCCCCTCGCAATGCGGTCGCGTTGCGCATCGCCATGTTTTAACACAAGAGAGTCAATAATTTGATTCACAGTATTTTCCATTATATAGGCTTTGTATTCATTGCCGGTATTGCTTTCCTGCCGGCATTGATTAAACAACAAGGCTATCAGGACCAAACAAATCGTGTTTTTCATATAGCATGTAAAAGAGGTTGATTATCCGTATGGACTATTCCTGCAATGAAACATCATAGATTTTAAGCTCAGTCGGTTGCAGAAGCCATTCGCTGGTTTTCGGGCCGAAAGCCTTAAAATACGTCATCTCAAAATGGGCGTCAATAGCCTCCTGGTCCTGCCATACCTCAACAAAGATCAGGTTGGTGTTATCATACGGATCCTGGTACAACCTGTAACTTTCGCAACCGGGTTCAATGTTGGAACTGTCGATCATAGCCTTTGCCGCTTCTACAAAATCTGTTACTTTATCGGGCTTAACGAATACCCTTGCAGTAATCATTTTTTTCATTACAACGTCACTGGCAGTTTCATTTACAGGGGCTTCCGCTGTGGCAGGCGGATTTTTAGCACATGATGCCAGCAGTGCTGCCATTCCGAAGGACAAAATCACAATTCCGGTCTTCATAATTTTTACAAATTTTATGGTTTACACAAATATAGCAAGTTAGATATTCAGGAATGCTAATTTTTGTCAAATACAGCACAAATAACAGCCACAGATGAAGCAACGTTAAGCGACTCCACATGATGACGGCCGGCCTGTCCCGGTGGAATTGTAATCCGGCTTGTAATGAAGGGTAACAGATCGTCGGAAATGCCCCGTGATTCATTACCAAAAACCAGGATACCTTTACGGGACGGTTGAATATTAAAAACGGGTTGCCCGTCGAGGAATGTTCCATACACTGTGAAATCTTCACTTCCAGAAAACTTTGCAAGTACGTCCTTCAGGTCAGCATACTGTACCCTTACATTGGGCAATGCCCCCATGGAAGCCTGGACAACCTTGGGATTATAGCAATCGGCACAGCTGTTGCTGCACAGGATATTGCTGATGCCAAACCAGTCAGCTGTGCGGATAATAGTACCCAGGTTACCCGGATCGCGGATATTATCCAGGGCAATTGTTAAGGAATTCTTTAAATCCTCATGGTCCCCGGTGGCCCTGGGAATATCCAGCACTGCCATTACATCCGGAGGTGTTTCCAGCGAACTGATCCGGGAAAAATCACTTACATCAGCCTCCGCAATTTCCATTTTTCCGGCCGTTCTGTTTACCGGATTGCATGAAAGCCACTCCCCGGTGGCCACCAGAAGTTGTATAGCAAGCGGATGATGAAACAGAATATCCCTGACTATTCTATCTCCTTCCACCACATATTGCCCGTGGATATTCCTGAATTTCTTCATTTTCAAGGATTTCAGAAATTTGATTTTGTTCCTGCTGAGCAGCATTCGTACATGTTTTATAATACCTTAAAATTCCTATGGGTGTTTAAAGATAGTTATTCTGCCCAAGGTCACATTAAAATATTCCTGTAGCCTGTGAATTATTGTAAAAGCGTTGGTAAATTCCTGAAACACTTAATTTGTAAAAAATTATCTTTGGCGAAGGTTATCGTCCATATCACGGCATTGTTTTTGCCGGTAAGTAGATTTTTCTTCAAATAGTTACAACTTGGATCACCTTCGGCATAAAACCTGTTTATTAATTACTATCCTGGCAGCCGGGATACTACTGGCAATAACTTCCTGCTCACCGGCAAGGCATGTGGCGGAAGGTGACCACCTGTTAAGCAGGAATAAGGTTGAATCCACCCAAAAGGTAATATCAGGGGAACAGCTTAATAGTTATATCCTGCAAAAACCGAATAAAAAGATCCTTGGCTTACGGTTTCATTTATTTCTCTATAATCTGTCCAACATTAACAAGACCAAGTGGCCACACAACTGGCTCAGGAGGATTGGTGAGGAACCCGCGGTCTATGATCCCGGACTTACCACAACCAGTTCGGAACAACTTAAGCAATTCCTGGAAAACAAGGGGTACTATTTTGCTGAAATTACTGATACCGTGGTCTTCCGGAGAAAGAATGCGGTAGCATATTACGGGGTGAACCCCGGTGAACCCTATATCATTAAGCGTATTACGCATATCTTTGAAGATACAGGCCTGATATCCCACGTAATGCCTGATTCGCTGAATTCGTTGCTCAGGAGGGGAATGAAATTTGACAAAGATATTTTGCAAAACGAGCGCGTGCGGATTGAAAACCTGTTAAAGGAACAGGGATATTACAGGTTTTCAAAAGAATACATCTATTATAATGCCGAAATCGATCCTGCAGAACTCTCAGTTGATCTGCATATGCACTTTAAAGAGTTTGTTGAAGGTAAACCCGATCCATGGACCAAAATCAAATATCATCCCAAATACAGATTTGGCAAGGTATTTATATATCCGGATGTCACTTCGTCCGGAACAGGGAGAGGTACACCCAATGAGCCTGACCTGTTGTTAGACACCACGGTTTACCAGGGTCAGAATTTCCTGACTACCGGAAGGATCAGGCTTAAACCTCCCGTAATTACCAATATCAGTTACATTATGCCGGGTCAGCTTTATAAACAAAGCAATGTGAACAGAACCCAGCGTAATATTACCGAACTGGGCCTTGTAAGGTATACAAATATCCTGTTCAGCGAAAATGATACCCTTTCAGCACCGGGTGCTGACAAGCTGCTCGATTGTGAGATCCAGCTTACCCGCAAGAAAATACAATCCTACCAGATCGAACTGGCCGGCACCAATTCAGCGGGAGACTTCGGAATAAGGGGAAACCTGCTTTACCAGAACCTGAACCTGTTCAGGGGTGCAGAGGTTTTTCATATACGCTTAACAGGGGCCATTGAAGCCTTACAAAACAGGTCAAACGATAAATACTCCAGTATGCAGGAGGCGGGTACTCAAACAAGTATCGTTTTTCCCAAGTTTTTCTCGCCATTCCGTCTTTCCAATTTCGTCAGGAAATACTCACCCAAAACCTCTCTGTCGGCCTCCTTTAACTACCAGTCGCGCCCCGACTATACCCGTTCCATTGCGAACAGTTCATTTTCATACCGGTGGAATGGCAGTAAATATCTCACCCACACGTTTTGGCCGCTGGAAATAAATTATGTGCAGATTTACGAGAACAGTTCATCCATTGAATTTCTCGATTCCATCAGAAACACTCCGCTTGGGTATAGTTTTGAGGACCACCTTGTTACTGTAGCCCGTTATGGATTTGAACTGAATAACCAGACCCTTGGAAGCAGCAGGAATTTTATATTTCTCCGTCTTAGTATGGAATCAGCCGGAATAGTTCTGAATGCATTGCATGGTGGCATAGCCGCTGATACATCAGCACTTCCGCACAAGGTGTTTGAAGTTCCCTATTTTCAATACCTTCGGGGTGATTTTGATTTCAGGTATTACAGTATACTGGATAAACAGAATAAATTCGTTTACCGGCTTTTTGCAGGAGTTGGATATCCGTATGGCAACTCAACCACACTTCCCTATGAAAAAAAGTATTTTTCAGGAGGTCCCAACAGCATCAGGGCATGGAGCACCCGCGACCTGGGACCGGGTTCGTTTGTGGATACTACCGAAAACAGCGTATTTTATTTCCCCAATAAGAATGGTGATATAAAGCTCGAAGCCAACCTGGAATACCGGTTTAAGGTGGTTTGGAAACTGGAGGGTGCTATTTTTCTGGATGTTGGGAACGTTTGGGATTTCACGGCCGAACCGGAAAGGCGGAATGCCATGTTTGAATGGAACAGGTTTTATAAGGAGCTTGCCGTTGGTACAGGATTCGGTGCAAGGTTTGACTTTTCATTTTTCCTGTTGCGGTTCGACTTCGGAATTAAACTCCGGGATCCTGCCTTGCCGGAAAACAACAGGTGGATCCCTTTGTTTAAAGACTTCAGCATCAAAGACCTGAACTTTAAATTTGGGATAGGTTATCCTTTCTGATGCCTGGTTGACGAATATTTGTTATATTTGATGGTCAAAAAATCAGTTATATGAAAAAAGCATTCCGTGATTTTTTGAGTTTTTCTTCCGGCGAAAGAAAAGGAGTTATCATACTGATCCTTTTGATCGGAATAATTACCGGAATAAACACGGTTCTGGTATTTCGCGGGCCGGTGTCGATGCCGGTTAACCTTGCTCCCCTGCCCGATGACATCATGGCTTTTGAGCAATCGCTGGTGGCACGGTCCGGGGAATATCCCGAAGAAATGCCGGAAGGGGACATGGTCCTTCAGGAACCTGCAGAGCTGTTCCGTTTCGATCCGAATACTGTTTCGGCAGGAGAACTCAAAAGGCTTGGCCTGAGCAGCAGGCAAATCAAAACCTTCCTGAACTACCGGTCAAAAGGCGGAAAATTCTATGAGAAGGAAGATATTGAAAAAATATATGGGCTGAGCCCCCGTCTTTGTGCGAGGCTTATGGACTATGTGGTCACCGGTAAAGGACCGATCATAGCGGAAAAACATGTACAGGAACAAGCAGAAACAGAGACCGTTACTGTTGAAATAAATGAGGCAGATACTGCAGCATTCATGCGGCTGCAGGGAATAGGGCCTGTGCTTGCAACCCGGATTGTAAAATACCGGAATTTGCTGGGTGGGTTTTATGATGTAACACAATTACGTGAGGTCTATGGTATTTCAGACAGTCTTCTGACAATGATCAGCAACAGGTTGTATGCCGATCCAGGGGAGATAAGGAAACTGGATCTGAATAAAGCAGAAGAAGGGGTGATGTCCAGGCATCCCTATATCGGAAGATACACGGCAAGGGGTATCATCGCCTACCGAAGTGAAGCAGATACCCTTAAAAGCATTAACGAATTGAAAGTTAATGGATTAATAACTCAGGAAACACTTGAAAAATTAAAATATTATGTTATTTTTTAACGTCTTTTAACGCGCCGATCTTTTTTTATTGTTTTAATATTTAGTAAATTTATACACGAAACAACACATTTTTTGCCCGGGCTGATACTCGGATATTTTTTGGATTACCCGATGTTATTTTTTTTTAACCGTAAAAATTTGGTAGATAAAGGTCAAAGTGATAAATTTGCGGTTCATTTAAAATTTGGAGTATGATTATTGTACCTATTAAAGAAGGTGAAAACATTGAAAGAGCGCTGAAAAAATTCAAGCGTAAGTTTGAAAAAACAGGCGTTGTAAAAGAATTAAGATCAAGGCAGGCATTTCAAAAACCATCGATGCGCAAGCGAGAAGAAGTAAAGAAAGCTATTTACGTGCAGCAACTCCAGCAAGCCGAAGAATAACAGGTTCATCAGCAGGGATAATCCAAAAAAACAGTATCAGCTTTGGCAATTCATTATCCCTGGTAACATGAGGCACTTCGGTGACTTTTTACAATATATACAGTACATAAAGCATTATTCTCCGCATACGGTTCTCTCCTACAGGAAGGACCTGGAGCAGTTTTTTTCATTTTGCGGGACAGGATCCGACGTCCACGAATCAATTCTTGACCATCATATGATCCGTTCCTGGATCGTTAACCTGATGGAATCGGGGAATACCGCACGCACGGTTAACCGGAAAATATCCTCACTGAAAACCTATTTCAGGTATTTGTTAAAAGAAGGGGTACTTACCGTTAATCCGGTTAAAAAGGTGCTTATGCCAAAATCGGTAAAAAAGCTTCCTGTTTTTGTAAATGAGAACCAGATGAATATCCTTTTTGAGGAAATTGAATTTGGTGATAATTTCATAGGTCTGAGAAACAGGCTGATTCTTGAAACCTTTTACTGCACCGGTATCAGACTTACCGAGCTGGTAAATCTGAAGGTGTCTGATGTTGATACCGGGCTGAATACCATTAAGGTATTGGGAAAGCGGAACAAAGAAAGGATAGTTCCCCTGGGTGCAGAATTCAGTGACACCCTCAGGGATTACATTTCCGAAAGGGCCATAGCTTATCCCCCGGAGAAGGACGGAAGCCTGTTTATGACAGCATCGGGAAAAAAGATTTACCCGCGGCTAGTCTACCGCATTGTAAGATACTTTCTTTCCCAGGTAACCACGGCGGATAAAAAAAGTCCGCATGTTTTGCGTCATACTTTTGCCACGCATATGCTGAATAAAGGAGCGGATCTGAACGCGATCAAAGAATTGCTGGGACATGCAAACCTTTCTGCAACAGAAGTATATACACACAATACCTTTGAGAAGCTGAAATCAATATATAAACAAGCTCATCCACGAGCATAAATTATGGAGGAAAAGTTATGAACATCAGGATTAACGCGGTGAGGTTCGATGCCGACACCAAGCTGGAACAGTTTATTCAGAAGAAGGTGAGCAAATTAGAACGTTATTTTGATGATATAATTAATGCCGAGGTATTTCTGAGGCTAGAGAATACAACTGATCTTGAGAACAAAGTGGTTGAGATCAAGCTGGATATTCCCGGAAGTGATCTTTTTGCACGCAAACAGAGCAAATCATTCGAGGCATCAACCGACATCGTAGTTGATGCTTTAAAACAGCAGATACTTAAACATAAGGAGAAATTGCGCGGTTTATAAATCAAGAAAATAATTTTGAGATATAAATAAATTGTTATACATTTGCGAACCGATTTTGGAGGGTACTGCCGATGTAGCTCAGTTGGCCAGAGCAGCTGATTTGTAATCAGCTGGTCGGGGGTTCGAATCCCTCCATCGGCTCAGTAAGGATATAATTTCGTTCTTTCGCTGAAGGAAGCGCTTGTTAACCGGTTTATCCGGTTAATTTTTGGGGAGATACCAAAGTGGCCAACTGGGGCAGACTGTAAATCTGCTGGCTGATGCCTTCGTAGGTTCGAATCCTGCTCTCCCCACGTTCTTTATTTGATGATTTAGTGATTTAAAGATTTATTGATTTGAAAACCTGCGAATTCCGCAATCTACAAATCAAATAATCAACAGATCAATAAATAAAAAACGCGGGAGTAGCTCAGTTGGCAGAGCATAACCCTTCCAAGGTTAGGGCCGCGGGTTCGAGTCCCGTTTCCCGCTCTTACCGCCGATGTAGCTCAGTTGGTAGAGCGTTTCCTTGGTAAGGAAGAGGTCACGGGTTCAACTCCCGTCATTGGCTCAAGATTGAAATGTTTTAAAATCGAACAATAACTATCAAATATTCAAATTATGGCTAAGGAAAAATTTGACAGGTCGAAACCTCACGTTAACATTGGAACAATTGGTCACGTTGACCATGGCAAGACCACTTTAACTGCTGCAATAACCAAAGTACTTGAAAGACAGGGATTTGCAAGTTTTCGTTCCTTTGATTCTATAGATAATGCACCCGAAGAAAAAGAAAGGGGTATTACTATTAATACGGCTCATATTGAGTATCAGACTGCAAACAGGCATTACGCACATGTTGACTGTCCCGGTCACGCCGACTATGTAAAGAATATGGTTACGGGTGCTGCACAGATGGACGGAGCTATACTGGTTGTGGCTGCTACCGATGGTCCTATGCCCCAAACCCGTGAGCACATTTTGCTTGCCCGTCAGGTAAACGTTCCGAAGATCGTTGTTTTCCTGAATAAGGTTGACATGGTTGAAGATCCGGAGATCATTGAACTGGTTGACATGGAAATCAGGGAACTCCTCACTTTCTATAAATTCGACGGTGACAATGCTCCTATTATTCATGGTTCGGCACTCGGAGCACTTAACGGTGAGGCCAAATGGGAAGAAAAAGTGGTAGAACTGATGGCCGCTGTTGATGAGTATATTCCTATTCCTCCCCGTATCAAGGACAAACCTTTCCTTATGCCGGTTGAAGACGTGTTCTCCATAACAGGTCGCGGTACCGTTGCCACCGGTAGAATTGAAACCGGTGTTGTTCATACCGGAGATGAGGTTGAACTTATCGGACTTGGTGCCCATGGCAGAAAGACAATTGTCACGGGTGTTGAAATGTTCCGTAAAATTCTGGATGATGGTGAAGCCGGTGACAACGTTGGTCTTCTGCTTCGCGGAGTTGACAAAAAAGAGATCAAAAGAGGCCAGGTTCTTGCCAAACCGGGATCCATTACACCGCATACCAAGTTCAAAGCTGAGGTGTATATCCTGAAGAAAGAAGAAGGTGGCCGTCATACCCCGTTCCACAATCATTACCGTCCCCAGTTCTATCTGAGAACGTTGGATATAACCGGTGAGATCATTCTTCTTGAAGGAACTGAAATGATCATGCCCGGTGATAATGTTTCGATCATTGTTGAATTGATCTACCCGGTTGCCATGAGTCAGGGTTTGCGTTTCGCGATCCGTGAAGGTGGCCGTACGGTAGGTGCAGGCCAGGTAACTGAAATTCTTGAATAAGGAAAATCAAAATAACCGGATAAATTCGTTATCCCAATGATGGCGGATTTATCCATTTAAGGCATACGGGTGTAGCTCAGCTGGTAGAGCACTGGTCTCCAAAACCAGGTGTCGGGCGTTCGAGTCGCTCCTCCCGTGCCAAAAGAAAAGACTATGAAAAAAATAATTATATACATCCAGGAGGCTTACAAGGAGCTTGTTCACAAGGTAACCTGGCCATCCTGGAAAGAACTTCAGGGTAGTGCCATACTGGTTATGATTTCATCCTTAATCATTGCACTTGTTGTTGCATTTATGGATTTCGGGTTCAAAAACATTATGAGTGCTGTTTATAATCTTTTCGCGTAACAACCTTCGGGGGAATTTTTTAAAATGGAAGAACTGGAAAAAAAATGGTATGTTCTCCGTGCTATAGGTGGTAAGGAAAGGAAAGTTAAAGAGTATATCGAAAGTGAAATTACCCGCCTTAAATTGCAGGAGTATATTTCACAGGTACTTATCCCCACTGAAAAAGTTTACCAGATAAGAAATGGTAAAAAAATTAGCAAGGAAAGAAGTTATTTCCCCGGGTATGTCCTTATTGAGGCAGTATTGGTGGGAGAAATTCCGCATATCCTTAAAAATATCACGCACGTAATCGGGTTCCTGGGTTCAAAGGGCGATGAGTTACCTACACCGCTCCGTACATCCGAGGTTAACCGCATCCTGGGTAAAGTTGATGAGCTCGCCGAGGGTGATGAGGAACTCAATGTTCCCTTTTATGTTGGCGAATCGGTTAAAGTAATTGATGGTCCCTTCAACAGTTTTACCGGGGTCATTGAAGAGGTAAATGATGAAAAGAAAAAGCTCAAGGTAATGGTGAAGATCTTTGGGCGAAAAACTCCGCTGGAGTTAAGTTTTATGCAGGTTGAAAAAGAATAACATGCTTATATAATATACGTAACCGGATGATTGTGATATCCCTAATGCTTCCTGAATAATCATCGTGATTGCGTGTGAATCAACTATATAAATCAGAAACAAGTAAATTATGGCAAAAGAGGTTGCTGGACTAATTAAATTGCAGATAAAGGGGGGTGCCGCCAATCCTTCACCTCCGGTAGGTCCTGCTTTGGGTTCAAAGGGTGTGAATATTATGGAATTTTGCAAACAGTTCAATTCCCGTACCCAGGACAAGGCAGGTAAAACATTACCGGTTGTGATCACGGTATACAGCGATAAATCATTTGAATTTATCGTTAAAACCCCTCCGGTAGCTGTTCAGCTTCTGGAAGCTTCCAAATTAAAATCCGGTTCCGCAGAGTCAAACCGGGTTAAGGTTGCCTCCATTACCTGGGAACAGGTAAGAGCCATTGCTGAAGATAAGATGCCTGATCTTAACTGTTTCACCGTCGATTCAGCAATGAAAATGGTTGCCGGCACTGCCCGCAGTATGGGTATCACTATTAAGGGTGATGCCCCAGTAAATACATAAACTTTTATTTCCGGATTAACATGGCAAATTTGACAAAGAACAGAAAACTGGCTTTGGAAAAGATCGAGACAGCCACCCAATATAAACTGTCAGAAGCATCTAAACTGGTGAAAGAAATTTCTACCGTAAAGTTTGATGCCTCGGTTGATATTGATGTACGGCTTGGTATTGATCCCCGCAAAGCCAATCAAATGGTTAGGGGCGTGGTTACGCTACCCCATGGTACCGGTAAAACAATCAGAGTGCTTGTACTTTGTACTCCCGATAAAGAGGAAGAGGCAAAAGTTGCCGGCGCTGATTTTGTTGGACTCGATGAATATGTTGATAAGATCCAGAATGGCTGGACCGATGTTGACGTAATTATCACCATGCCTGCTGTAATGGGCAAGATCGGCAAACTGGGTAAAATCCTTGGTCCCCGCGGACTGATGCCGAATCCCAAAAGCGGAACCGTAACTATGGAAGTCGGAAAAGCGGTAAAGGAAGTAAAAATGGGTAAAATTGATTTCAAAGTCGATAAAGCCGGTATTGTTCATACTTCCATCGGAAAGGTATCTTTTACAGCCGATAAAATAGCTGAAAATGCAAGGGAATTCTTACATACCCTTGTAAAGCTTAAACCTTCAGCAGCAAAAGGCTCCTATATCCGCAGCATTTTCATTTCCAGTACAATGAGCCCCGGAATTAAGGTCGATGCCAAAGCATTTGACGAATAATTTTAAAGACCATATTAGAATATGAATAGGGACGAAAAAAACAGGATGATCGATAGCCTGAAGGATTCCATCAGCAATGCGAAGCATTTCTATCTTACAGATATTTCGGCAATGAATGCCGAAAGTACGAGTAAACTCAGAAGAGCTTGCTTTCAAAGGGAAATTACTCTGGTTGTCGTTAAAAATACCCTGCTGAAAAAAGCTCTGGAAAAATTCGAGGGCAAATTTGACGGCCTTTATGATGTTTTGAAGGATTCCACTTCGATCATGTTCTCCGACGTTAACAATACGCCGGCAAAACTGATCAAGGAGTTTCGCAAAGCAAACCCAAGGCCGATACTCAAAGCTGCTTATGTCGAAGAATCTATATACATTGGCGATGATCAACTCGATGCATTGTCAGGTATTAAGTCTAAGGAAGAACTTATCGGCGATCTTATACTGCTGTTGCAGTCACCCGCCCGTAACGTTATTTCGGCTTTACAGTCAAGCTCAGTGAAGCTGGCTGGTATTGTAAAAACTTTAAGTGAAAAAGAATAAATATTTTAATAACTAATTAATATTCAATAAAAATGGCAGATTTGAAAGCTTTCGCAGAACAATTGGTTAACTTAACTGTTAAAGAAGTAAACGAATTGGCCAAGATATTAAAAGAAGAATATGGTATCGAACCTGCAGCTGCCGCAGTGGCTGTTGCTGGTCCTGTTGCCGGTGATGGTGATGCTGCAAAGGCCGAAGAAAAATCAACTTTTTCGGTCATTATGAACCATCCGGGCGGTGCCAAACTTCAGATAGTAAAATTGGTAAAGGATATCACCAACCTGGGTTTAAAAGAAGCTAAAGAGCTTGTTGACAAATCCCCGGTAGCGATAAAGGAGAACATTTCCAAGGAAGAAGCTGAATCGATAAAAGCTCAATTAGCAGAAGCAGGAGCAGACGTTGAACTTAAATAAAGTTACCCTCGTGATGATAACATTTAGGTTTAATTCCGATGTTTCGGGATTAAACCTTTTTGTCATTTCTCATAACTTTAGTTCAACACTTATATTTTAAAGCATAATGACCAAATTATATACAGAACGAATCAGCTTTGCCCGGGCAAAAAATCAACTGTCCTATCCTGATTTTCTTGAGATCCAGCTAAAGTCGTTCCACGACTTTTTCCAGCTTGAAACTACTCCTGAGAACAGAAAAAGTGAAGGGCTGTTTAAAGTTTTCCAGGAAAACTTCCCCATTACCGATACCAGGAACAACTTTGTTCTTGAATTCATGGATTATTTTATTGATCCACCCCGTTATTCCATTGAAGAATGTATTGAAAGAGGCCTTACATACAGCGTACCGCTTAAGGCCAAGTTGAAACTGTATTGTACCGATCCCGAACACGAAGATTTTGATACGGTGATCCAGGATGTATACCTTGGTACTATACCCTATATGACTGATCGGGGGCTGTTTGTCATCAACGGCGCCGAGCGCGTTGTGGTCTCCCAGCTTCACCGCTCACCCGGTGTGTTCTTCGGGCAAAGTATCCATGCAAACGGAACCAAGCTGTATTCAGCCCGGATCATCCCTTTTAAAGGCTCCTGGATTGAATTTGCGACCGATATAAACAATGTAATGTATGCTTATATCGACCGCAAGAAAAAGCTTCCCGTTACCACCCTGCTCAGGGCCATCGGGTTTGAAAGCGACAAGGACATCCTCGAGATCTTTGATCTGGCTGATGAAATCAAAGTATCAAAAACAGCTTTGAAAAAACTCGTCGGTAGAAAACTCGCAGCCCGCGTTCTCAAATCATGGGTGGAGGACTTTGTGGATGAAGATACCGGTGAGGTTGTATCCATTGAGCGTAACGAAATTATAATTGACCGGGAGACAGTACTGCTCGATGAACATATAGATCCCATCATCGATTCGGGTGCCAAGAATATATTGCTGCATAAGGAAGGCCAGAATCTCACAGATTTCGAAATTATTTACAATACCTTGCAGAAGGACCCCTGTAACTCCGAAAAAGAAGCAGTCCTTCACATATACCGTCAGCTTCGAAACAGCGAACCACCTGATGAAGCTACCGCCCGTGATGTAATCGACAAGTTATTTTTCTCAGACAAGCGGTACGATTTGGGCGAGGTTGGCCGTTACCGGATCAACAAGAAACTGGGTCTTGAAACAGCCATGGATGTCAAGGTCCTCACCAAAGAAGATATCATCCGCATTATAAAGTACCTGATTGAGCTTATCAATTCAAAAGCCGATGTCGACGATATTGACCATTTAAGTAACCGAAGGGTTCGCACCGTCGGTGAACAGCTGGCCACCCAGTTCGGTGTCGGACTGGCACGTATGGCAAGAACCATCCGGGAAAGGATGAATGTTCGTGACAACGAAGTGTTTACACCTATCGACCTGATCAATTCAAAAACACTTTCATCGGTCATCAACTCGTTCTTTGGAACCAACCAGCTTTCACAATTCATGGATCAAACCAATCCCCTTGCTGAAATTACCCACAAGCGGAGAATGTCTGCACTCGGACCGGGTGGTTTGTCACGGGAGCGTGCCGGTTTTGAGGTACGTGACGTACATTATACCCATTACGGACGCCTTTGTCCCATTGAAACACCCGAAGGACCCAACATTGGCCTTATCTCCTCGCTGTGCGTATATGCAAAGATCAATACGCTGGGATTCATTGAAACCCCATATCGCAGGGTGGATAAGGGAACCGTTGACCTGGGAACCGAAGGGATTGTCTGGCTCAGTGCCGAAGAAGAAGAATCCAAGGTGATTGCCCAGGCGAATGCCCCGATGAAAGATAGTGGCGAATTCGAGAACCTGAAGGTTAAAGCCCGTTACAACGGCGATTTTCCGCTTTCGGACGCCCACGATGTAGATCTGATGGACGTATCTCCCAACCAGATCGCCTCCATTGCAGCCTCCCTGATACCCTTCCTCGAACACGATGATGCCAACCGTGCACTTATGGGTTCCAACATGATGCGGCAGGCCGTACCCCTGATCAATCCCGAAGCTCCTGTTGTAGGAACCGGTATTGAGCACGAAGTGGTGCGTGATTCACGTTTTCTTGTCATTGCCGAAGCTGATGGCGTTGTGGAATATGTAGATTCCAATGAAATTGTCATCCGGTATGCCATGACCGAGGAAGAGAAATTCGTAAGCTTCGACGGAGATGTTAAACGCTACAAGCTTTTAAAATACAGGAAAACAAATCAAAATACCTGCATTAACCTTAAACCCATTGTCAGGAAAGGGCAAAAGGTTACCAAGGGACTGATCCTCACCGAAGGGTATTCCACGAGTGCCGGAGAACTGGCACTGGGAAGGAATCTTATGGTTGCCTTCATGCCCTGGAAAGGATATAACTTTGAGGATGCCATTGTAATTTCCGAAAAGGTAGTCCGTGAAGACCTGTTTACCTCCATTCACATCGACGAATACATGCTCGAAGTGCGTGATACCAAACGCGGACTGGAAGAGCTCACTGCCGATATTCCCAATGTAAGCGAAGAAGCTACCCGCAATCTCGATGAAAACGGGCTGATACGTATCGGAGCTGAAGTGAACCCGGGAGATATCCTGATCGGTAAGATCACACCAAAGGGTGAATCGGACCCCTCACCCGAGGAAAAGCTTCTAAGGGCTATTTTCGGTGATAAGGCCGGAGATGTCAAGGATGCCTCACTTAAGGCACCTCCGTCACTGCTGGGTGTTGTGATCGATAAAAAACTGTTTTCCCGCTCCATCAAGGACAAGAAGTTGAAATCATCCACAAAACCTATCCTGGATAAGATTGAAGAAGAATTCGAACGTAATACAAACGAGCTGAAATCCAAGCTGATCGATAAACTCTTCATTGTTGTGAACGGGAAAACATCCCAGGGAGTTAAAGATTATTACAATGTGGACGTTATCCCCAGAAGCGCCAAGTTTACGCTGAAACTTTTGCAGGATATCGATTTTCAGAGTATCAACCCCAACAAATGGACCACAGATAAGGATAAGAATGAAGTCATCAAAACCTTGATCCATAATTATATCATCAAACACAAGGAAATTGATGCCATTTATAAGCGCAAAAAATACAGTATTACCATCGGTGATGAGCTGCCTGCAGGAATTGTGCAGCTTGCCAAGGTATACGTGGCACAAAAGCGCAAGGTAAAAGTGGGGGATAAAATGGCCGGGCGACATGGAAACAAGGGTATTATTTCAAGGATTGTGCGCATGGAAGACATGCCCTTTCTTGAAGACGGCACACCCGTTGATATCGTGCTTAACCCCCTTGGTGTTCCTTCACGTATGAACCTGGGCCAGATCTATGAAACCGTTCTGGGATGGGCAGGCAGAAAAATGGGAGTGAAATTTGCATCTCCGATTTTTGATGGTGCTTCCATCGAGCAGATTGCCGATTACACCGTTCAGGCCGGCCTGCCGCGATTTGGCAAGACCTACCTGTATGACGGCGGAACGGGTGACCGTTTTGATCAGCCTGCAACCGTTGGTATAATTTATATGATCAAGCTTGGTCATATGGTCGACGATAAGATGCACGCAAGATCCATAGGTCCTTACTCCCTGATCACACAGCAACCGCTGGGCGGAAAAGCACAGTTTGGCGGACAGCGTTTTGGTGAAATGGAGGTCTGGGCACTCGAAGCATTCGGTGCAGCCCACATTCTCCAGGAAATTCTGACAATAAAGTCGGACGACGTGGTTGGAAGGGCCAAAGCCTATGAAGCCATTGTGAAAGGCGAGCCATTGCCGCTTCCCGGCATACCCGAATCACTGAACGTTTTACTTCATGAGCTGAGAGGACTCGGTTTAAGCATAAACCTCGTCTGATCCCTGCGGTTGAAGTTATTCAGATAGTTTGAATTTTGATACCTAATAAGAGAAATCAGATATGTCATTCAGAAGGGACACAAAAGTAAAGTCGAGCTTCTCCAAAATATCCATCAGCCTTGCATCGCCCGAGGAGATCCTCGAACGTTCAAATGGTGAGGTACTTAAACCCGAAACAATCAATTACAGGACATACAAACCTGAACGCGACGGGTTATTTTGCGAGCGCATTTTCGGACCGGTAAAGGACTATGAGTGTCATTGCGGAAAATACAAGAGAATACGTTATAAGGGTATTGTTTGTGACCGTTGCGGTGTTGAGGTTACCGAAAAGAAAGTACGCCGCGAACGCATGGGCCATATTTCACTGGTTGTTCCGGTTGCCCATATTTGGTATTTCCGGACATTACCCAACAAGATTGGATATTTGCTGGGTCTACCCTCTAAAAAACTCGACAGCATAATTTATTATGAACGGTATGTAGTGATAAATCCCGGTATCAAGGCCATTGATGGTGTTCAGTACCTCGATTTCCTTACTGAGGAAGAGTACCTTGACATCGTTGAATCGCTTCCGAAAGAAAATCAGCTGCTTGATGACAGCCATCCGGACAAGTTCATTGCAAACATGGGTGCTGATTCACTGTATCAGCTTCTTCAGCGACTTGATCTCGATATACTGTCATATGATCTCAGGCACAAAGCCAACACGGAAACTTCGCAACAGCGCAAAAACGAGGCACTGAAGCGCCTGCAGGTTGTTGAAGCATTCCGGGCATCGAAGGGCATTAATCATCCCGAATGGATGATCCTCAAGGTCGTCCCGGTTATCCCCCCTGAACTCAGGCCGCTGGTTCCGCTCGACGGAGGCAGGTTTGCAACATCCGACCTGAATGATCTGTATCGCAGGGTAATTATCCGGAATAACCGGTTGAAACGTCTTATCGAGATCAAAGCTCCCGAAGTCATTCTCCGCAATGAAAAGCGTATGCTCCAGGAAGCCGTTGATTCACTCTTTGACAATTCGCGGAAATCGAATGCTGTAAAAACAGACGCCAACAGACCGCTTAAATCACTCAGTGACAGCTTAAAAGGTAAACAAGGCCGGTTCCGTCAGAACCTGCTTGGTAAACGCGTGGATTATTCGGCCCGTTCTGTTATCGTGGTTGGTCCCGAGTTGCAGCTCCATGAAACCGGTCTGCCGAAAGAAATGGCCGCTGAACTCTATAAACCCTTTATCATCAGGAAGCTGATAGAAAGAGGAATTGTTAAAACGGTGAAATCAGCCAAAAAAATAGTGGATCGCAAGGATCCGGTAGTGTGGGATATCCTGGAAAACGTGCTCAAGGGACACCCGGTTATGCTAAACCGTGCCCCCACCCTCCACCGTTTGGGTATTCAGGCATTCCAGCCAAAACTTATCGAAGGGAAGGCAATTCAGTTGCACCCGCTGGTTTGTACGGCATTTAACGCCGACTTCGACGGTGACCAGATGGCTGTTCACCTTCCGCTGGGAAATGCAGCCATTCTCGAGGCCCAGATCCTGATGCTTGCCTCGCATAATATTCTGAATCCTGCGAACGGTGCTCCCATAAATGTTCCTTCACAGGATATGGTCCTTGGGCTTTATTACATGACCAAGGCCTGCAAGAGCACACCCGAACAGCCGATAAGGGGTGAAGGTTTTACTTTTTATTCAAGTGAAGAGGTTATCATTGCCTTTAACGAAAAACGTGTAGATCTCCATGCAATCATAAAAGTAAGGATACTGGATTATGAAAATGGAACAGCGGTTAAAAAAATAATCGAAACCACCGTCGGAAGAATCCTTTTCAACGAGGTCGTTCCCAAGGAAGTAGGTTACATCAATGAGATCCTTACCAAAAAATCGCTGCGCGAGATTATCAGTAACGTCCTGAAGAAAACAGGTACGGCACATACAGCCAGATTCCTTGATTCGATAAAAGACCTTGGATTCCAGATGGCATTCAAAGGAGGACTGTCCTTCAACCTCGATGATGTGATCGTTCCGAAGGAAAAGGAAGACCTGATGAACGAAGGCTATTTGCAGGTTGATGAGGTGATGAACAACTATAACATGGGATTCATCACGAATAATGAAAGGTATAACCAGATCATCGACATCTGGACGCATACAAATGCCAAGCTTACCCAGACCCTGATGAAAAGGTTATCATCGGACAAACAGGGATTTAACCCGGTTTACATGATGCTTGATTCAGGCGCCAGGGGCTCAAAAGAACAGATCCGCCAGTTGTCGGGAATGCGAGGTCTTATGGCAAAACCCCAGAAATCGGGTTCCTCCGGATCAGAGATCATTGAAAACCCCATCCTTTCGAACTTTAAGGAAGGTCTTTCGGTACTTGAGTATTTTATCTCCACCCACGGTGCCCGTAAAGGTCTTGCCGATACGGCTCTCAAAACTGCCGATGCAGGTTACCTGACACGCCGGCTTGTTGATGTATCGCAGGATGTGATTATCAGCGAGGAAGATTGCGGTACATTGCGCGGACTTATTGCCACGGCAATTAAAAACAACGAGGAAGTGGTTGAATCGCTGTTTGAACGTATCCTGGGGCGTACTGCCGTTCATGATGTTTACCACCCGCTCACCGGTGAACTCATCGTTTCATCAGGTGAAGAGATCAACGAAGCGATAGCCCGCAGCATCGAAGACTCCCCGATTGAAAACATGGAAATACGGTCCGTACTTACCTGTGAATCGAGGAAGGGAGTATGCGCAAAATGCTATGGCCGTAACCTTGCCACCAGCCGCATGGTTCAGAATGGTGAGGCCGTGGGCGTAATTGCAGCGCAGTCAATCGGCGAACCCGGAACACAGCTTACCCTGCGTACTTTCCACGTTGGGGGTACCGCCATGAGCATAACCACCGAATCGCGCATAGTTACCAAATACAATGGTGTTGCCGAAATAGATGAATTGCGTGTAGTAGAACGTACCGAGGAAGATGGCAGCAAAATTGATATTGTAATCGGTCGTTTGGCTGAGTTGCGCATTATTGACAAAAAAACAGGTATTGCACTTACTACCAATAATATACCTTACGGAGCCAAGTTGTACATTAAGAATGGTGCCGATGTAAACAAGGGAGACCTTGTTTGCGAATGGGATCCGTATAATGCCGTGATCATTTCCGAAGTTGCCGGTAAGGTTGCTTTTGAAAATGTAATCGAAGGCGTTACTTTCAAGGAAGAATCGGATGAAGTTACGGGTTACCGCGAAAAAGTCATTATGGAAACCAGGGACCGTACCAAAAATCCCGGTATCGAAATAGTTGATAAAGCCGACCAAGTAATGAAAACCTATAACCTGCCGGTAGGATCGCACCTGAGCATTGATGAAGGCAGCATGGTGAAAGCAGGCGAAATACTTGTAAAAATACCCAGGGCTGTTGGTAAATCAGGCGACATTACCGGAGGTTTGCCTCGTGTAACCGAATTATTCGAGGCGAGGAATCCGTCAAATCCTGCCGTTGTTTCTGAGATCGATGGTGAGGTATCTTTTGGAAAGGTAAAGCGTGGTAACCGTGAAATCTCAATAACTTCAAAAACCGGTCAACAGAAAAAGTACCTTGTTCCGCTTTCCAAACAGATACTTGTGCAGGAAAACGATTATGTAAAAGCCGGTATTCCGCTTTCCGACGGGGCTACCACGCCATCGGATATCCTGGTGATCAAAGGACCCACCAAAGTACAGGAGTATATAGTCAACGAAGTTCAGGAGGTATACCGCCTGCAGGGTGTAAAAATAAACGATAAGCACTTTGAGGTAATTGTCAGGCAGATGATGCGCAAGGTCGAGATCATCGATCCGGGCGATACCAAGTTCCTCGAAAGGCAGCTGGTTGACAAATGGGAGTTCTTTGAAGAAAACGATTTTATCTATGGCAAGAAGGTAATTGAAGAGTCTGGTGATTCCCAGATTCTTAAACCAGGTCAGATCGTTACCGCCCGTAAACTGCGGGATGAGAATTCAATTCTCAAACGTAAGGACCTCAAGCCGATAAAAGCCAGGGATGCAATTCCTGCAACTTCCCAGCAGATATTGCAGGGTATCACAAGGGCTGCCTTGCAGACGCAAAGCTTTATGTCCGCTGCATCCTTCCAGGAAACCACCAAGGTACTCAACGAAGCCGCCATTTTTGGCAAAATCGACTATCTCGAAGGGCTGAAAGAAAATGTTATTGTGGGTCACCTGATACCGGCAGGTACGGGAAACCGCAGGTTCTCCAACATTATAGTCGGTTCAAAGGAAGATTTTGACAGGCTTGCCGAGGACAGAAAATACAGCATCGAAACTGTTAAAGAAGAGCATAATTAACGCTCCCATGGAAGAAAAGAAGAATCAGAACCAGCTCAGCATTGAGCTGAAGGAGGATATTGCCCAGGGGATCTATTCAAACCTGGCCATTATTACCCATTCTCCTTCGGAATTCATTGTTGATTTTGTGCGCATCATGCCTGGCATCCCCAAGGCTGAAGTTAAATCACGGATCATTCTTACGCCCGAACATGCCAAAAGGCTGCTTCATGCCCTTAAGGACAATATTGCCAAATATGAGACCGCGCATGGTCCTATCAAACAGGCAGAAGGACAGGGTGGCATGCTGATCCCCATGAACTTCGGCGGACCATCCGCTCAGGCCTGATAGGGAGCGACTGTCTGCATCAATAAAAAAACCGCAAAGTCAGCAGACTTTGCGATTTTTTTAATTTTTACCTCTTAAAATTTATACTTATTCTCTTCTATCAGCTTGTCTGCAATTCTCCGGCGGGCATCCCTTACATTTACACCGGCAACTTTGGTAAGCATATCGATGGCCTTTTCCAGTGCAGGTGCCACATCGGAAGCAGCAAAGGAATAAACACTATCCAGGGCGGCTTTCCTGATTTTTTCAGCGGCATCATAAACATACACATCAGCCATATCGCGGTAAACCCCGGCAGCTCCGGCACCCTTCAGTCCTTCAATTTTCTCTACCCTCAGGACCAGAGACTCAGCGATATAGGTCTCTGAGATCATATCAGAAATGCAATTCAGTACTTCCTGTTCCTGTACAAGATTCTTTTCGAATTTCTTTGAAGCACCATGGATAAGGAGGAGAACAGATTTTTTAAAGTTCCTGATAACCCTGTATTTTTCCTCATAATAACTTTCATTTCCGGATTTACCATCGGTTATATTTCCCAATGCTGAGAACAACTCTCCGGCCTTTTCAAAGAGCTTGAAATCTCCTTTCATGGCTCTTTTCATTGCCGTGTCCACTACAAGCAACCGATTTATTTCATTGGTGCCCTCAAAGATACGGTTGATGCGTGAATCGCGGTATCCCTTTTCCACAGCCATTTCGGCAGAGTAACCCATGCCACCGTGAATCTGAACCGCTTCATCAATAACAAAATCGAGTATTTCAGAACCATATACCTTCAGAATGGCTGCCTCCACGGCATAATGACTGATACCGTCAATAGTAGCACGCCCCTTGTCACAGCCTTCGGTTTTGTATTTATCAATCAGGTCGTCAATATCCTTGCTTACACGATAATTCGCTGATTCGGCAGCGAAAGTCCGGATAACCTGCTCAGCCAGTTTATGTTTGATGGCACCGAATGTGGATATCAGCAGACCAAATTGCTTTCTTTCGTTGGCATATTTCACCGAATCATTGATGGCTTTTTTTGCAGCACCAAGTACATTGGCTCCCAGTTTGAGCCTTCCCATGTGAAGGATGCTGAGTGCTATCCTGAAGCCTTCACCCCGTTTACCGAGCAGGTTTTCAACCGGTACTTTCACATCATTGTAAAAGATCTGTGCCGTTGAGGAGCCTTTAATACCCATTTTATGTTCATCCGGACTGATAACAACACCCGGGAAATCGCGCTCCACAATAAATGCGCTCAACACCCTGTCGTTGTCAATTTTCGCAAAAACAGTCTGGACATCCGCAAAACCTGCATTGGTAATCCACATTTTCTGGCCGTTAAGAATATAATGCCTGCCATCTTCCGACAACCGTGCGTTGGTTTTACCGGCATTGGCATCGCTGCCTGCACCGGGTTCGGTAAGACAGTAGGCCCCGATAATCTCACCGGTTGCCAGCCTGGTGACATATTTCTGCCGCTGTTCTTCATTTCCGTAATACAGGATGGGCAAGGTACCTATACCGCAATGTGCCATAAACGCTACAGAGAAGGAATATCCTGCGCCAATGGTCTCAGCTGCCAGCATCTGGGTAACAAATGACTGCCCGAAACCATTGTATTCCTCAGGAACAGAAATCCCCATCAGACCCAGTTCACCGGATTTTTTGAGCATTTCCTTCATCAGTTCCCTGTCCTGTTTGTCAACCTTATCCACATTGGGATAGACTTCCGTATCCAGGAAATCCTGGCAGGACTGGGAGATCATTCTTTGTTCCTCGTTAAGTTCCTCAGGAATAAAAACATCTTTTGCTTCAATGTCGCTTACAAGAAATTCGCCGCTCTTTAAAATTTTTCTGTTCATTGTTGTTATTTTGGTTATGATAGATTGCGATTGTCGGAAGATTTATCTGATAAATATGCATTGATTTTATCAATCTGCAATAATTCAACCTCTACGTGGTTGATAAACAGGATATTCACAAATCCAGGTCCATGGCTATTAATTCAGCAATATCATAGTTCTTTACCTCTTCTTCCTTGTTCTTGTACTTGAGCCCATCTGTCAGCATGGTCATGCAAAACGGGCAGGTAGTGGCAATCACCGAGGCCCCTGTTGCAAGTGCATCTTCCGTTCTTTCCATAAAAACTTCCTTATTGCCCTTCTCAGCCTCCTTGAACATCTGGGCACCACCGGCACCGCAACAAAGGGCAAAGCTCTTATTCCTTTTCATCTCCACAAAAGTGTCAGACAGTGATTTCAAAATTTTCCTGGGTTCCTGGTAGATTTCATTGGCTCTTCCCAGGTAGCAGGGGTCGTGATATGTTATCCGTGCCGTGTTGTGCACGGATTTATTCAGTTTAAGCTGTCCGTTACGAAGAAAGCCATCCAGAAGGCTGATATAGCTGATCACTTCATATTGCCCCCCAAGGTCGGGATATTCGTTTTTGAATATATTATAGCAATGCGGGCAGATGGTAATAATTTTCTCTACCCCGTACATCCTGAAGACTTCAATATTCTGCAGGGCCTGCATCTGGTAAAGCATTTCGTTCCCGGCGCGTCTGGCGGGATCCCCTGTGCATGATTCCTCTTTCCCCAGTACTGCAAAGCTAACTTTCAGATGGGTCAGGATTTTGGTAAATGCCCTGGCCACTTTTTTGTACCTGTCATCAAATGCCCCGGCACAGCCGACCCAAAAAAGGTATTCCGGTTTTTTTCCCCTGGCAAACAGGTCAGCCATTACAGGAATTTCAATCTTACGGGTTTCCATATCCTCAATCACTTTATTACTTCATCATTTCATCACTTAATCACTTTATGCCTTTACCTTCATTTTCAGGTCTTTTGCCCAAAGCAGCCTGTCCTCGGGGGAAAATTGCCAGGGAGCACCATTATTCTCGATATTGTTAAATACTGCCTTCAGTTCGCCGGGAGCCGAAGCCTCCTCCATAACCAGGTACCGCCGCATGTCAACAATCAGCGTCGGGTGATTGATATTGATCGGACATTCTTTTGCACAGGCATTGCATGTGGTGCAAGCCCACAATTCCTCCAGGGTAATATAATCACCAAGCAAGGCTTTATTGTCGGTAAATTCCCGTCCTTTTTTAACCATTCCTGGTCCCTTCTCCTTCATACGCGCCCTTACATCCATGATGATCTTTCTGGGTGATAGCAATTTACCGGTAATATTGGCCGGGCAAACAGCGGTGCACCTTCCGCACTGGGTGCAGGACAGCGAATCAAAATAATTTTTCCAGGAAACGTCTTCCACATCCTTCACCCCGAAACGCTCAACGGGCGCGTCAGCCAAAGGCTCCGGAACAGCAGCATTGGGATCGAGCATCAGCTTCACTTCGCGGGTAATATTGTCCATATTTGTCAGTTTGCCAAGCGGATCGAGGCGCGTGAGGAAAACATTCGGAACCGACATGAAAACATGGAAGTGCTTTGAATAGGGCAGCATATTTGCAAAAACAAAGATCAGCAGAATATGGGCCCACCAGGATACTTCATGGAATGTATGCCAAGTGTCAGCCGAGGTATTGCCGAACACCGATGCCACGATGCTGCTTACCGGGAATACACCATGAACGGTTTCTCCGGATATCACCTGTAAACCATAATAGGCTGTGTTCATGCCCAGCAGCGAGACCATAAGCAACAGGATCATCGAGAGGGCAATATTGGCATCGATATGGGTGGCGGCTTTCATTTCAGGGCCTTCGAACCTATTAATATGAAAAAAAAGCCTCCTGCTTAGAAAAATAAGGATCGAAACGGCTACGATAAGACCAAACACATCGCCCGATGCAACTATAACATCGTAAATATCACCCAGGAACTGAAGGGCCCCTTCGGAACCGGATAAACCATCGATAACCATTTCGACGCTTCCGATAAGGATCACGCAGAAACCCCAGAATACGAGGGCATGGAAAAAACCGATTACAGGTTTGCGGAAAATTTTTGTCTGCCCGAATGCCACATCCATCATTACCCCAAAACGCCTGCCAAAATCACGGACAGGGAAGGCCGGCCGGGTGAGCCTGAAAAAGCTGATGATCCTGCGGACAGTATAGGTAAAGATGCCTAGGGTAATCAACAGCAATAACGCAAAAATGAATTGTCCCGTCATGGTTTTAGCTCCTTTACAGCTTCCACCAGCTTTGGCAATAATTTCATTGCATCACCCACAATTCCGTACTGGGCGGCCTCGAATATGGGAGCATCCTTGTCGGTATTAACCGCAACAATATACTTTGATGAGCTCACACCGGCCAGATGCTGGGTTGCACCTGAAATGCCAATGGCAACATACAGGTTGGGGGCAATGATCTTGCCGGTTTGTCCGGTATGTTCATCATGTCCGCGCCACCCTTCATCCGAAACAGGACGTGAACAGGCAGTGGCTGCTTCAAGCAGGCTGGCAAGTTCCACAAGTGGACCCCAGTTGTCAGGTGATTTCATGCCACGGCCTCCGGAAATTACAATGTCAGCGTCGGTAAGCAGAATTTTGCCTGTTTGCTTCTGCACCTCTTTTATCTGTGTCTTTACGAGGGATCCGTCAAGTTGCACAGCAATATCTTCGATGGTGGCACCCTGATTTTTTTCAATCAGTTCAAATGAGTTCTGGGCCAGTGTAATTATCTTTATGCCGGTTTTTATTGCAAGATGTGCCCAGGCATTGCCGGAATAGGCACGTTTTTTTACTACAAATGGTTCTACACTAAGCGGTAACCCGCTAACACCGGATCCAATGCCAGCCTGCAAGCTGACCGAAAGTCTGGGGGCCAGGGCTTTCCCGGTATTGTTATTCGAAAGGACAACAAACGTGGCACCTGATTTTTTTACCAAATCGGAGATTGTATATGTATAAGCCTGGTTATCAAGAATATTCAAGCCATCTCCGTTTGCATTTATGATTTTGTTCACACCATAACAGCCAAGTTTTTCCAGTTCGTTCTTTTCAACATTCCCTATGGATAAGGCAGTTACTGTGGTGTTCAACATTTCAGCCAACCTGGAAGCATAGGATACAAGTTCAAAGGTTGATTTTTTGAATTTTCCTTCCCAGTTTTCGGTATAAACTAATACTGACATGATTATAACTGTTAATTTAAAGTATAGAAAATTAAAGGACCTTGGCTTCCTGTTGCAGCAATTCAATAAGCTGCCCCGGGTTTTCCGGATCCACAAACTTGCATGCAGCCCTGTGTTTTGGCTTTTCATAACCGGTTACTTCCGTGTAGGCTGTAACACTGATAGGTTCAAATACCCTGATGGGTTTGGTCCTGGCCATCATGATCCCCCGCATGGCTGCTATCCGGGGTTCCTTTGCAATACCTTTCTGCACTACGGCTATAAAAGGCGTGGGTACCGTCAGGATTTCACGGCCGCCGTCAATTTCACGGCTGATAACAGCGTTGCCATCCTCGAATTTCAGTCCCGAGACAGCCGATACGGAAGGATAGCTGAGCAGTTCCGCAAGCATTCCCCCTACCGTGGATCCATTGTGGTCACTTGATTCAATACCGCAAAGGATTACATCATATTTTTCCTGTTTTACCACTTCAGCAAGTTGTGAAGCCACCGAAAAGGCATCCTCGGGCTCCGTATTTACCCTTACTGCATCGTCGGCTCCAATGGCAAGGGCTTTTCTAATGGTTGGTTCAGAGCCTGACAATCCAACATGCGCCACTGTAACTGATTTTATTCCGGTAGAAGGATCATCCTTCAATTCAAGGGCCCTGGTAAGGGACAATTCATCCCAGGGATTGATAACCCACTGAATGCCGCTGGTATCAATTTTTTTGTTATCATCAGTGAATTTTACCCTTGTGGTGGTATCGGGAACATTACTAATACATACTAGGAATTTCATCTACTTGCTGGTTTTAGTTTACAGGAATTGTTCCTTATTCATTTTGTTCATCCTGAAAAATTCATATAAATAAATGGTATTCATCCATTTTTTTCAGGCCTACAAATATAGAATAAAATAAAAAAATACAATATTCAGGTAACTTATTTGGAATTGGTATGAATGAATGGGCTGTTCATCAAAAAACAAATTCATTCTGGCAATTATTCCCTAACTTTGATCCTTGAATGATCAGCATGATGAGAGCATTAATTTACCGGACAGTTGAGCTATTAAAAAAAAGGGTCAGGGAAAACCTCGACCGGATCAATCAGAATCAGGCTGAAATAAAGGAATTGCTAAACCAGCGTTTATCAGCTGAAAGAACCTATTATATTGAGAAATATTATGATTTAAACAAGGCAATACTCACTGAAAATAATGATTATATAAATCTTCAGCTGACCTTGCTTAATTTCATCCAGAAATATAAGGACTCCCCTGCTCTTGAAGAGATTGACCTGCCGGATTTGAATTCCGAATCGTATCTTGACGAGAATGAAATTTTTGATCTTACCATCCAGGGTAAACTATCATTTGACCTCAGCCACCCGAAATTTGGGGACGAAGCCTTTTTTCATAAATTGTTAGGCTATTTTACTGCTACGGAGAACTATGAAAAATGTAACGACCTGCTGAACCTGAAGAAGGAATTAAGGAGTTAATTTGTTAATTGCCTGCATACTACATTCCGGCCGCCTCTCCGGGGCTCCATTTAGAACCCGGATCCACTATCCTATGGCCAATTGCCTATAGCTTATATATAATTAACGACAACCTTCTTTAACAATTTCTCCTCCAGAAGCTGCGCAATGCGGTTTACCACTGTTCTGCGAATCTCGAGCTCTACCGGTAAGTGAGGATCCTGGTGTGCAATATTGATACAGGTACCTATTACTATTTTAATGGCATCACTTTCCAGGATGAGCCTGACAATTTCATCCGCAGGTCCTTTGCCGAGCTTATAATTCGGATTATACGCCTTCAGTATCTTTTCCACTTTGTTCAGGGTAAGAATACCCTCGGTGAATAAGTCGATTCCCTCCATCACATTGAGCGGAGGCAGGTCAGGGTCTTCGAATTTGAATACATCTACTATCTGGAGTCCCAGTTCGCGTGAAACAATATCACCTGTGGTGGCACCCATCACGATCTTCTTCCCTTTAAAATCCCGCACAACGTCTGCAAGGGTAACATCATCCTCTTTATTGTAGGGAGGCCCCGTACAGATCAGCAATTCTCTTGGTTCCCGGAAATAAATAATTCCGCAGGTTGAATCGTCCTGTGATTGAAATCCGTCGTTCCGGTGCGCCATGTTCAATATTTTGCCTGCCAGGTTGCGGGCTGAAATCTGGGGATATTGCTTGATCATATCGATAGCAAAACGTGCGACATTGTCAGTTCCCCATCCGAAAGGAAACCGTGGTGTCCCAAGCCCCGACTGAGTTATGCCATCGGTACAGAAAACAATACGGTCGCCTTTTACGGGCACAAAACTGCATACCCTGATCTTTTTGCCGCAGTTGGCATCACTGCTTAGCACGATATTCCTGGTTTCGGGTTTTAAAATCTTACGGTCACGTATAATTATACATTCAGGATTTTCATACCCGAGCAAGGTTGTTTTGCCATTTTGTTCAATATCCAGAATGGTAAAGGTTGAATAGTTCATCTTACGTTCGCTGCATTCAGGCAAAGTTTTCATGATGATCTCGGCAGTCTTTTCCGGCTCCTTGTGTTCCTTGGTAAAATTAACGGCCATGGTTGCTGTGAGTGTAGCCAGGACACTGGCTTTTACACCATGTCCCATGCCGTCGGAAAGAACAACCACAATACGGTTCTCTTCCTTGACCTTGCTCGATAGAAAGATATCACCGCAAATCCGCTGACCCTCAAAGCTTTTCTGCTGACAATCCACTTCAACAAAAAAATCCTCACCCATGGCTTTCAACGCTTATGTTTTTCCTCGCCTTTATAAAACTCAATAATTGAATTCAGCATATGTTCGATATCAGAGGCCCCCTCACCCAACAGGAAACCTATTTTCTGAACCATTTCCAGGTTCCTGTCAATGACCTCAGTGATGCGGTTGATCACCTCTGCCCGCTGAACCTCGGGGGCGCGCATATCGCGAATAATACCTCCGGCAACCTTGCCCCGGACAATGGGAAAAATTGAAACATTTAACAGGTTTTCACCAATTGTAATATCACGGTTTTCAATACTTTCATTGTCACTGAGAACATACGAAAAAAGATTGACAAAATTGTTCGGGATCAATCGGTTAAGGTCCGCACCAACCAATCCCGGAATAACTTCGTTTATTAATTCGGCCTCCTCCCCTATTATGGTAGTAAAGGTTGAATTTGCCTTTACTATTTTTAACAGGTTGTCTACAATTACCACGCCTGCACGTAATTTTTCCAGCATGGCATTGGTAAGTTCCGAAGCCTGCACGGCGCTTTCCTTCTCCACCCGGGTCTTATCTTCAGATTCCCTGAGCGCTTTCCTTGCCTGGGCAAGTTTTTCATTCAATTCATGCAATGATTCCTCATAGTTGTAACTGCTCTTCATAGCATAGGAAACGCACATTTCAGCCGTGGTATACCCATTGGCAATATCCCTGGCAAACTCCAGGCAATTGGCATATCCGCATTGCATGCATCCGAAGGAATCTTTTTCGGTTCTTCCCAGTTCAGCGAGAATCTGGTTTATCCTGTCAGGAGAAGGATTCGGAGCCCGCTGATCATCCACGGTAAATACCCTTGACAAATCAAGCTCAAGAAAGTGCTGAAGACTATCATACCATTCGACCCGGAAGAAATTTTGCAGTCTCTTGTTGGAGTATTTAATAACTGTGGCCTCCTTGTACATCCTGTTCCCCTGCCTGGATATGCCCGGCCCTTCCAGTGAGTTCCCATAGCTTATACAGAGATGACGCTGGATGGTATTTATTTTGGTTTCAAATTCGTTGATAGCTTCAATCATTTCCTGTTTTCCTTCCAGCGACACCAGATTGGTAGTCAGCAGGTTTTCATCGAGATCGGCGGCCTGTGCAAATCCGTTCCGTAAGGGAAACAGGGAGCCCTTATAGCTCAGGGGAAGATCAAAACCCGAAAACTCCAGATTCGATTCACCAATATTGTATTCGTTAAAAAGCAAACGCAATTCCTCAAATGTAAGAACCACATCTACATGGCTGTTGCCGCTAAATCTCAATGCCTCATCCTTGTTGGCTATTTCAGGTCCAACATAGATAACCCGTATATCTTCGTCATACATATTATGGATAACCTGCGCCATGGCAATCATTGGCGATACCAGGGGAACCAGGTTGCTGATGAGGTTGGGATGGAATTTCTCGATATAGGAAACTACAACAGCATCATAAGAAGAAATATAATATCTTCCCTTAAAATTGTTCAGTAATCCCAGGTACTTGTAAGCCAGCAGGTCAACTGCAAATGAAACCTCATTGACATATGTCACACCCAGCGATTTGATCATGGTAACAAATTTCCTGTGATCGGAAATATCATCAAATTCAGCTGAAATGCTGGGCGATAAGATCACAGCTATTTTGTCACCCGATTCAAATACTGCCTTTGCCTCATCCATTGAGCTGCGGTAGGTAATGGCCCCGGGACTGCAAACGGTAATGCAGCTGCCACAACCAATGCACTGATTGTTATGTATTTCAGGAAAAGCACCTGCAGCAGTAACATGGATAGCTTTTACCGGGCAGGTTTTAACACAGGCATAGCATACAGTACAATCCTTGGTATTTAAGCTTACAAGCGGTTCCAAAACTGTTTCCTCCTTACTTTAATAAATCATGCAATGATTCGGTGAGGATATGATGTATGTTTTCTTCACTTACCTGATTATACAGTCTTCCGCCAATTTTAATATTCGGACCCTGACTGCAATCTCCAAAACAATGGTCGCCTTTAAAAAAGATTTTGTCAGTTAAACCATGCTGACTGATATATCGCTGAATGATTTTGAGAAGAACTTTATTGCCCCGGGCAAAACATGAACTGCCGAAACAAATAACAATTTCGCGACGATGGTT
This sequence comes from Bacteroidales bacterium, assembly GCA_035258345.1. Lineage (GTDB taxonomy): Bacteria > Bacteroidota > Bacteroidia > Bacteroidales > UBA10428 > UBA5072. The sequence goes on along the minus strand of DATEVU010000067.1, from coordinate 3,536 downwards.
CATTGTTTATGTTAATAAGTGATGTAAAGATAAAAAAGATTGGCTCCTATTCAAGTTTTGGACATGCACATGTAAATCGATATTTTTTGTATTTTAGCTATCGCAACAATATTCCAACTATGAACCATCTGCCCGAAAAAACTATTGAACGCCTGAGTGAATACAGAAGAACGCTTTTTCGTTGTATGGATGAGGGTAAAACGCATATTTTTTCTCATGAGCTGGCCGGAATGCATAATATTACTGCCGTACAGGTAAGGCGCGATATTATGTTTATAGGATATGCCAGCCAGGGACGAAAAGGTTATCACATTCCTGACCTCATCAGGGTTATGGCAAAAATTATTGATCCTGCGGAGGTAATTAACCTGGCAATAGTTGGATATGGCAATCTTGGAAAGGCCATTTCAGCTTACCTCCTTAATAAAAGACCTATGTTGAGACTTGTTGCTGCCTTTGATATCGATCCCAAAAAGATCGGGGCTCCTGCCTCGGTTGTCCGGTGTTATTCCATGGAAAGATTGCGGGAGATCATTTCATCACAGGATATAACTATTGCCCTGCTTACCGTGCCTGCCGATGCCGCACAGCAGATGGCCAAGGCCCTGATCTCATCAGGAATCAGGGGAATTTTGAACTTTACCACGGTAAATATCAGTGTACCGGACAAAATTTACCTCGAGGAAATTGACATGATCACCTCACTGGAGAAAGTAGCCTATTTTGTAAAGACTACACATCCTTTTTCACAACTTTCATAAGCTGCACGTATTATCCTTATACCAGCCAGTGAATCGGCAGGGTTTACGGGCAAAGCTGCACCGTTCACAAGGGTATCGTATAATTTGTAATAAAACTCCTGGTAACATCCTGGCAGGGTTTCAATCCTGCCAATGTAATGCATACCATTAAGGGTGGTGTTCAGCAGTCCCCAATTCTCTTCCGGTTCCTTCCCCCAGCCTGGTTCATCCGGAAAATGTCCCTTGTTCAGGGCTTCTTCCTGCGGATCGGCTCCATGTTTAATATAAGAACCTTCGGTTCCGTGCAGCATAAAACGCGGACCAGGTTCACGTATAAGATAGCTGCTTTTCAGAGTGACTTTCACACCAGGGTAAAACAGGCTAAGGTCGAATAGATCATCTACCAGTGATCCGGTGCGCTGTTTCCGGATATCGGCATATACTGCATCGGGAAATCCGAAAATCACCAGGGCCTGGTCAATCAGATGTGAACCAAGATTATACAGGGTACCGGTTTTATTTTCCGGTTTTTCCTTCCAGGAATCCCTGATGAAATTCCTGAACCGGTCGAAGTGAGCCTCATACTCTACCAGCCGTCCTACCAGGCCCTGGCTTATTATATCTTTCACTGTCAGAAAATCTCCTTCCCATCGCCTGCTCTGAAAAACAGTAAGTACTTTTCCTTTCTTTTCTGCCAATTCTATCAGCTCCGTACCTTCGTCGATTTCAAGGATAAAAGGCTTCTCCACCACAACATGTTTTCCAGCCTCCAGGGCCGCCCTGGTATATTCGTAATGGGTATGATCGGGTGTATTCACCAGCACAAGATCTATATCAGGATCCTGTATGATATCTTCCACCCTCCTTACTATCTGAACATACGGGTATGTCTGCGTTGCATCATTTGCTGACCGTTGCATGATCTTGCTAATGGTATATCCCGGATTTACATGCAACAGGGGAGCATGAAAAACCTTACCCGACATACCGAAGGAAAGAATACCTGTTCGAATTTTTTGTTTCATACAATTCGCGTTAAAATTTTATCTACTGGTTGTCCGGCTAAAACCATCGTTTCCTGAGGAATAAGAAAACACTGAAAGCGGCTATGGCCGCGGAAATCAATATTACCCAGATAAAACCGAAACGGTTATTTTCAAAGTTATTGGGAACGTTCATGCCATACAGGCTTGCAATGAATGTAGGAATCATCAGGATAATGGTTATGGAAGCAAGCTGTTTCATCACCACATTGAGGTTATTGGAAATAACACTGGCAAAGGCATCCATCATGCCACTCTGAATATCACTGTATATTTTTGCCATTTCAATGGCCTGGCGGTTTTCAATTATTACATCCTCGATAAGATCCTCGTCAATTTCAAGTGTTTTAATATACTTCGAGTTCCGGAGCTTCGCAATAAGAATATCATTTGATTTCAGGGAGGTCATGAAATATACAAGGCATTTCTCCATGCGGAGCATCTTATGCAGTTCCTCATTTCTCGTTGACTGTTCAAGATCCTTTTCAATACCTGCGACCTGCAAATTGATCAGCTTCAGGTAATGCATATACAGGTTGGCAACCTGGAGAAATATTTGCATAATAAAATTAGCCCTGTTCTCAAAATCCAGTTTTTTATTACGTATCAGGGAGGGTACCAGCTCATTCTTGGTTGGACAGATTGTAATAACCAGGCTTTTTGATATCAGAATCCCCATTGGAACAGTTGAAAACGGCATTCCGTTAGAACTTCCGGCTACCGGAATACGCACGATTATCGTAAACCACGATTCATCCATTTCAGTTCTGGCACGCTCGTCAAGGTCGAGAATATCATTCAGCTCTTCAAAAGGCACCTTAAGCCGGCCTGTCAGGAATCCTATTTCTTCAGCACTGGGATTGGTGACCGATATCCAGCAGTTCTTACGGAAAGTATCCAGTGCGGTAAAACCATTGTTGTATGACCAATAGGTTATCATAGTGACCTCCCTGTTTAAAACCCGAAACAGGTCACCATGATGACTGTTTGCAGGCTAATTTGATTTGTTACTGTATGGGCTCGCGTGATAGTCGTCCATAATCATGAATTATTGTGTCCCAAAGTAAAGAAAAAAGACGTTTCCAACAAAGTGTTTTATTACTTTTTCCGGAATGTTAATAATTTTCTGGAGTTTCCCCAAAAATTAATCAACGCGACCTATTATATCCTTATTTCACTTTATTCAAGTATTAATTTATTAATCATGGGAAATAAGAGTTGAAATTGCCGTTGGCTTTAGCCAACGGAACCAAAACTGAATGTTTACAAGGCTTTAGCCGCATTATGATCCAAAATGAGGCTCAAGAGCCGATTTAGCCATTTTATCCGTCACCTAAAGTTGACGGCAATTGATATTATTCTACTCTTAATTCGCATTATTCATGAAAAAGCCAAGTATAACTCCATACCTATTTGTACTATTCAAATCATTGAACATTGGGTTATGAAATGTCAAGGGATTTATTATATTTGAATGTATTAGTTTGATGGGGCAATAATCAAATGGGTTAAGTTTTTATGTAAATTTCGTAATTTGGGTTAATCCACAGGAAGCGTGCAGTATATCATCAACCGGTAACAGAGTTGCGTTACAGTTTTATAAGCTGGAATATTGGTGGTTGAACCGGCGGATATGTGATTAAGAGGCACGAAGTGTGCAATGGAGTAAAAGCGACTGATTTGCAAGAAAGGTCATTTCTTTCAGGTATTGAACTAAGCAGGAATTATTATGGAAGCGGATACTGGAAGATTA
>DATEVU010000066.1:0-21731 GCA_035258345.1 Bacteroidales bacterium | reverse complement strand
TCAAGAGGAATGCAGCCTATCCTGCCGGTATATACCGAGGACGGGGAGTGGTCAGGACCGGTAGGTGCCGGATTTTCAGACCGGAACAATCCTCTGCACATGCTTTACATCCACCGGAACAACAAGAATACTGCAAAACTGGTATTTGGAAATATATATGCGGAAGTAACACCCATCAAAAATCTGTTGTTCAGATCAAGTATAGGCCTTGATTATACGGATCAACATGATTGGTGGGTTGAAGAAAAATATCAAACCGGTTTCCTGGGTCGTGGACAAAACAGTCTCAGGGAGACAATGGGTAACCGTATGAACTGGACCTGGTCAAATACTTTGGCGTATAGTCTTGATATAAATACGCACGCTTTTAATTTCCTTGTAGGTATGGAGTCCATTAAAGAAAACTACCATTCTATGATCGCCTATAAAGAAAACTTCGCACTCAATGATGATTATGATTATATTCTCAACTTAAGTGCAGGCACCGGATTGCAGACAGCGGGCGGAACAGGGACTGGCCATAAGTTGCTTTCTTATTTCGGCAAAGCAAGCTATGTATTTTCAGATAGATACCTGGCATCAGCTACGCTGCGTTATGATGGTTCCTCGAGGTTCGGTTCAGAAAATCAATTTGGGATATTCCCTGCTATTACAGTAGGTTGGAGAATCAACAATGAAGATTTCTTCAATGTTGCAATCGTATCTAATTTAAAGCTGAGGGCCGGATGGGGACGAGTGGGCAATCAGGATATCGGGGATGTGGCCAGGTTTGGCCTTTACCGACCGGATTATGGAGCCATGCAAGGCACGTGGCTGGGTCAGGGAACTGCTTATGACCTGTTGGGTATCAATACAGGTACACTGCCTTCGGGTTATCGCAAAGTTCAGTCTGCTAATGACGCATTGAAATGGGAATCTACCAGTGAATATAATTTCGGTATTGACTTTGGCTTCCTGGCAGAAAAGATAACAGGCTCTTTTGACTATTTTACACGTACAACCGAAGACATTTTGATCAATCCTCCAATTCCCGGGGCAGTTGGAGAAGGCGGTAATAAATGGCAAAATGGTGCTACGGTGAAGACCATCGGATTTGAGTTTGTTTTGGGTTACCGTGACCGGATTGGAGATTTCACCTATGATATTATGGGATCGGTACAGCATTTCAGCGATGAAATAACCTATTTGCCTGCTGCTGTGGTAAGAGCATATCCAGGAAATGTTGAGAAAACCATCATTGGACATTCGCAAAGATCTTTATTCGGTTATCAAACCGATGGACTCTTTCAAAACCAGGCAGAAGTTGATGCACATGCAGCCCAACCGGGTAAGGGAGTTGGGAGAATTAGGTACCTTGACCTGAATAGTGATGGGAAAATTGACCCCCTGGATCAGGACTGGCTTGGAACCTCTTTGCCCAAGGCAGAAATTGGTTTAAATCTCGATCTCGGATATAGAAGTTGGAGCCTGAGCGTTTTCATGCAGGGAGTAGCCGGCAGGAAAAACTACGACGGATGGAGTGGTTTTTCCACCAGGGTTGCTAACGGGATGAATTTTGGCAAAGCTTCCCTGGATGCCTGGACACCCAATAATACTGGATCCGATCTTCCAGCCTTATCACTTGTCAATGCCAATGATGAAGGAAGGTCTTCTGACATGGTTATTACGAATAACTCCTACTTCAAAGTCAGGACCATACAACTCTCCTATAAACTTCCTGAACAACTAACGCAATCTTTGAGACTGCAGGGGTTTAGATTGTTTATCCTCGGAGAAAATCTGGTATTGCTGAAGGATAATAAAGGAAAAGACAGATACTGGGGACCAGATCCCGACACTGGTTTTGGTTATCCGTTACCCATTGCTGTTACACTCGGGCTAAATGTATCGTTCTAGTGATTAAAAACTTAAAAACATAACATTATGAAACATTTAATAGCTTTTATAACCTTCTTCGTCATTTTACTGGTCATTTCCTGTACGGATTTCCTTGACTATAATCCCCAGGGTACAGTAAGTGAAGGACAGCTCAATACACCTGAAACAGTCAACGGGTTGGTTACTGCTGCATATGCCCAGCTGGGTAATGATTTCTGGGTCACACCTCATTCCCACCAGTGGGTTTGGGGCAGCGTCCGGGGCGGAGATGCCTTTAAAGGTGGTGGTTCTGTAGCTGATCAATATTCCTATCACCGGTATGAGGTAAACTCATTAATTACGGTTGATGATGGCCGGTTAAACGAGAATTGGATAGAGATGTTTGATGGTGTTCACAGAGCCAATGAAGCGTTAAGAAAACTGACTCAATTTACCACAGCCGATTGGCCGGAAGTGACCATTCGTACCGCAGAAGCCCGGTTTATAAGGGCTCACTTTTATTTCGTGCTCAAACGGATCTGGAAGATGGTTCCCTGGATTGATGAGACAACCCTGATTGATGATATAAAAATGGTTGGCAATCGTGAATTGTCGAATGATCAGTTGTGGGATAAGATCGCTGCAGATTTTCAATTTGGTGTGGATAACCTGCCTGAGGTCCAGCCGGAACCAGGCAGAGTAAATAAATATGCTGCAGCTGCCTATCTGGCCAAGGTAAGGCTTTACCAGGCATATGAGCAGGATGAGAATCATAATGTAGTCAACATCAATGCTACTAAACTTCAGGAAGTTGTTGACCTATGCGATTTGGTAATCAATTCAGGGGAATATGATTTGCATGATGACTTTGGGAAAAATTTTGTGCCTGAATATGAAAGTGGAATTGAATCCGTATTCTCTATCCGGTATTCCATAGAGGATGGCACGCCCAACGGCAGAATTCAGATGGCTACCAGTTTGAATTATAATATGCTTGGTCCCTACGGATGCTGTGATTTTCATAATCCTAGCTATACAACCCTGAATACTTATAAAACTGATCCTGCAACCGGACTTCCCCTGTTTGATACTTACAATGATGAACTATTGTATGATATTGATACATGGGCAGCATTGGAAAATCTGGATGGCATTGATTGGATGGGACCAACCGTTGATCCCCGGATGGACCACTCAATTGCCATTCCGACCCATCCTTTTAAATATGATCCTGATTTCTTAATGTCAAAAGCAGGTAGACGTGTCCCGGAGTTATATGGCTATCTGTCATCTATGAAAGAAACGGAGCACTATAACAATGCCAACTTCAAAAAAATCGGCCCCTTCTTTGGAACCGCCAGGGATCTTGATATCATTCGCTATGATGACGTACTGTTGATGAAGGCCGAAGCGCTTATTGAGCTGGGCAGCGAAGACCTGGCATTACCCCTTATCAACCAGATCAGGGCAAGAGCTGCGAATAGCACGGGTTGGCTTGTTCAGGCAGATGGTACACCCACTGCAAATTATCTGGTTGAAGAATATGAGGATGGCGTGAACTGCAACTGGTCTCAGGATTTTGCCAGGCAGGCTTTACAATGGGAACGAAGATTGGAATTTGCTATGGAAGGTTCCAGGTTTCACGACCTTGTTCGATGGGGTATCGCTGCAGAGACCATGAATGCATATTACGGGGTTGAACAAACCAGGTTTGCACATCTCGTTGGCGCCTATTTTACCAAAAACAGGAATGAATATCTTCCGATTCCACAGAATCAGATAACGCTCACCGAGGGAGCATATATACAGAATGTTGGTTATTGATTCAGAAGATTGGCATACTATAATACAATATTTGCAGAATGCCAGTTGGTAAGTAAAGAATAATATTTAGTTAGGGTTGAAGGCCGGTATCATCTAGTAAGCAAGTAATGAACGATAAGATACCGGCCTTGTTTTTTACGTAACTCTTTTCAGTAAGGATAATCTGTTTTATAAATCATGCCATGTGATGAAAACACGAATGAAATACCATATTTTTACCTGCATCGTATTCATATTCTTTGTGATAAGCCATTTTTCAACGTATGGTCAGGAACAAAAAAATGATTACACCTCCAAGGTCCCCAAGTACAATTTTGGCACCACCCTTCAGGAGCAGGAAGAACAACTCAAGACAAATCCTTTGTTGTTGAGACTGAATGAATCCCGAAAAAAGCTTTCAGGTGACAGGTTTAGGCCGATCTATCATTATGTAAATCCGGAGGGTACACTGAACGACCCCAATGGCTTATGCTACTGGCAGGGTAACTGGCACCTGTTTTACCAGGCTTATCCGCCTGAAGATCCTCGTCAGCATTGGGGACATGCCATAAGCACAGACCTTATCCATTGGCGCGATCTTCCATATGCCATTTATCCGAATCCTGAGCGGGCTGTTTTCTCTGGTTCGGCGATGGTGGAAGACGATAGGGTGGTTGCTATTTACCATGGAACTCTGGTCGGGAATATGGTTGCGGTTTCCTCTGATCCGTTATTGCTGAACTGGGAAAAAATTACCGGGAAGGCCGTCATTTCCTTGACAAGCAACACCGGATTCCCGCTTCCTTACAGTGTATTTGATCCTTCCATATGGAAGAAGGACAGTATTTACTATGCACTATCAGCAGGGAGAACCAATACAGGACCGGGAAACAGGCCGGTAAGGGCTAATTCGCTGTTTCGTTCGAGAAACCTTGAGCAGTGGGAATATCTTCATGAATTTGTTGAAGATGACCGTTTTACATTGATCGGTGATGATGGTGCCTGCCCGTATTTCTGGCCAATCGGTGACCGCTACATTCTTAATTTCTTCAGTCATATGAGTGGCGGCCAGTATTTGCTGGGTGATTATGACACGGAGCGAGACAAATTCGTAGTGACCGCAGGTGGGAAATACAATCACGGATCCGTTGGTCCTTCAGGTGTACATGCTCCTTCCGCTGCACCTGACGGTAAAGGCGGACTGATCATCATTTTCAACATGAATCCGGGAAGGCCTACTGAAGGATGGAACCAGATCATGACCTTGCCACGACGACTTTCCCTGATCTCTAAAGACGTTTTGGGACAGGAACCTGCCGGCGACCTGGTCTCACTCCGGCATGATGAAAAGCAGGTGGGTCCATTGAAACTACCGGCCAATCAGGAAATAGTCCTTAAAACCATTCGGGGCAATGCCATGGAGCTGGATGTGGAGATCGATCCGAAAAATGCCCAGATGGTAGAACTGAATGTTCTGCGGTCGCCAAACAAAGAAGAATTCACACGAATTGTCTTTTATAAGGACAAGGGTTTCAGTCAGGGGTTGAATTATGTTGCCGGTCCTCAGTCCGCGTCATTACCGGCTGATCTCCAATCTGTACTAACCGGTGATCCGCGATACAGAACCCTGGTCCCCAGGTTTCAGGCGAGTCTGATTTCATTGGAAACCTCGGGTTCCTCAATTCTTCCTGATGCAAGATTTCGGCCCCCTGAAACAGCTCCAATCGTCCTCGATCCGGGAGAAACTATCAAACTTAGAATATTCGTTGATAAAAGTGTTGTTGAAATATTTGCCAATGGGAAACAATGCGTGGCAGCACGTGTATACCCCGGCCGCAATGACAGTATGGGTGTTTCAATTAAGGCTACAGGACAGGATGCTGAGCTAAAGTCGCTCAAGGCATGGCAGATGAAAAGTATTTATGAGTAGGTATAAGAAAATCTTTCAACCTGGTAATAATTTCTAACATAAACACATATGGAAAAGAAATCTAATCTAAAGCAATATTATCTGACAAGCTTATTTTCGCTTTTAGCTATCGCAGGCTGGCAGATAAAAACTTACGGTCAAAATACTCCGCCGGATTATACTTCAAAGGTTCCCAAGTACACATTTGGCAATACACTGCAGGAGCAGGAAGCTCAGCTTAAAGCAAATCCCTTGTTGCAACGGATGAATGAATCACGGGGAAAATTATCCGTTGATAAGCACCGTCCGATCTACCATTATATCAATCCTGAAGGGAATCTGAATGATCCCAACGGATTATGTTACTGGCAGGGGAACTGGCATCTCTTCTACCAGGCATATCCTCCCGAAGATACCCGGCAGCATTGGGGACATGCCATCAGCAAAGATTTAATTCACTGGAAGGATCTCCCTTATGCAATATATCCAAATCCGGAACGCGCGGTATTTTCAGGCTCTACCCTGGTGGAAGAGGATCGTGTGATTGCCATGTATCATGGCACAACGGTCGGCAACATGGTTGCGGTTTCCAATGATCCCCTGTTGCTGAATTGGGAAAAAGTTACTGGTCAGGCAGTTATTCCTGTTAGAAGCAAAACAGGCTTTCCGTTGCCCTACAGTGTTTTTGATCCCTGTATCTGGAAAAAGGACAGTGTTTACTATGCACTTTCAGCAGGTCGGTCCCCAATAGGGCCAGGTGGAAAACCAGTAAGGGCGAACTTTTTGTTCCGTTCAATCGATCTGGCAAATTGGGATTATATGCATGAATTTGTTGAGGATGATCGATTTACACTTGTGGGTGATGACGGTGCCTGTCCTTATTTCTGGCCTATTGGTGACCGTTATATTCTGCCTTTTTTTAGTCATATGAGTGGCGGACAATATTTGCTCGGGGATTATGATACACAAATGGACAAGTTTATTGTCACAAATGCCGGAAAGTTTAATTTCGGAGCCTGGGGCCCGGCTGGAGTTCATGCACCTTCAGCCACACCCGATGGCAAGGGAGGGATCATTATTATTTTCAATATGAATCCCGCAAAGCCTACCGCGGGATGGAACCAAATCATGACTTTACCACGCAGACTGACGCTGATCTCGAAAGATGAACTGGGTATAGAACCTGCCGGCGATATAGAATCGCTTCGTTATAATCCCAAACACGTTGGTGCCATGAAACTTCCGGCCAATAAAGAGGTTGTTCTGAAGAACATTTCCGGAAATGCCATGGAAATTGTTGCGGAAATCGATGTTAAAAACGCTCCCATGGTTGAAGTGAATGTTCTGCGATCAACCAAGAAAGAAGAGTATACCCGAATAGCTATTTTTAAGGAAAGAGGTTTTAACAGAGGAAGGGAATACAATCCCGGAGCCCGCGTCCCTAATATGAATTATACCCTTGTATCACTTGAAACATCTTACTCATCAATACTTCCGGATGCCAGATCCAGGGCTGCCGAAACGGCTCCGGTTATGATTGCCCAGGGTGAAACAGTTAAATTGCGTATATTCATTGATAGAAGTGTTGTTGAGGTTTTTGTAAACGGAAAACAATGTGTTGCTGCCAGGGTATATCCCGGTCTGGAAGGAAGTGTCGGGGTATCTTTACGCGCTCAGGGCCAGGATGCCGAACTTAAGTCACTTGATGCCTACCAGATGAAGAGTGTTTATGAGTAGAAAACCATCTATTATGGAAAAAAACGCACAGATCCTATGCTTTGGAGAAATATTGTGGGATACCTTGCCATCGGGTCGCAGACCCGGTGGCGCTCCTATGAATGTAGCTCTTCATTTGAGCAGGTTTGGGATTAAATCAATTGTAGCCAGCAGTGTTGGTAATGATCCTGATGGGGAGGCATTACTCGACTTTCTGAAAAAAACCGGATTAAATACCCGGCTTATACAGATCAATAAAAAACTACCTACCAGTGAAGCCAGGGTTAAACTCGACCAGGATAACAATGCAACTTTCGTTATTGTGGAACCGGTTGCATGGGATAATATTGTACTCAGCGCTGAACTGAAAAGGGAACTGAATAGCTCCATGGCACTTGTGTATGGCTCCCTGGTAGCAAGGAACAAGGCTACCAGAGAAACACTCCTGGCCCTGCTTGAGTCAGATGTACTGAAAATCATGGATGTAAATCTTAGGCCTCCTCATGATAAGGAAGAAACTGTTAAAACTTTGCTCGAAAAGTCAGATATTATTAAACTCAATGATGATGAGCTTGTTACAATAACCGATTGGTATAACATTACCGGTGATCTTGCCCAGCGTATGCATGCTTTTCAGAAGCTGTTCAATTTCAGGACCCTGATCATTACACGCGATAAAGACGGTGCCTGGCTGTTACATGAGGGTTCTTTTTACGAACATTTGGGCTATAAGGTCGCGACGGTTGATACAGTAGGTTCAGGAGATGCCTTTCTGGCAGGATTTCTGGCTGCCTATTTTGAAAAAAAGGATATGAATCGGGCACTTACGGAGGCCTGTGCAGCTGGGGCCTTCGTAGCCACAAAATCAGGCGCCACCCCGGAGTATACCATGGATGACATTAAAGCATTGATTACATAATAAATAATGCTTAACTTTTATCCACAGTGAATTATTGTAGAGAGTCGTTGTATGCAATGATAGTTCTGACAAAGGGCGACTTTTACTGGTCCATGAATTGGTAATGCATATTATCAGAGAACACGCGTGAGAATTTTTTTTGATCATGAAAATCGGAATCATTCACCTGTTTTATATCTCTGTATTAATTCTCGCCTCTTGCCAGTCTGAGCCTGATGACATGAAACCGGTGGGGAACTGGCACCTGTATGAAGCTGATATGGATTCCGTTTTATTAAGTCAATCATTTATTGAACGAGCGAAAGCAACACTTGAATCGTCAAATTTTAATTTTCAGACAAACAAAAATTTCGAAATCGTGGACATGTCATTTTCCGGAGGAAGCTTTACAGGTATCTGGGACTATTCCGCTGAGAAAAAGAAACTCACCTTGTTTTATCCTGATTTCCACATCGATCCTGAAGAATATGAGGTGATAAAGCTTACTAGAAGAACCATGATTATTAAATTGAAAGTTGAATCCTATGGTTTTTTTGTATATAAGCTCAGAAAAATTAAAGAATGAGCTTTACACATAAGATTCACTTCACTTATTGCACAATGCAAAACAACATGAAAGAAATTCAGGAGGCAGGAATTTTTTGGAACAAAAATTAACCTTCATTTAATGAAGACTAAACCAATTATCCATTAATATTATGAAAACAGACAGACGAAGGTTTTTCCACACAATGGGTGCCGGCGCTGCAGGATTAACGTTAGGTACCACAGCCTTATCATTGGCCTCCTGTGCATCACCAGCCAGACAGAAAGATGGAGATGATCAACAGCTGTATATCGGATATGATATCGCCGTTGTTGAAACCAGTTACGGGAAGGTACGGGGATATATTTTAAGGGACATCCACTATTTTTTAGGGATCCCTTACGGCGCCGATACTTCAGGAAAAAACAGGTTTATGCCACCGCAAAAACCCGGGCCATGGACCGATGTCTATCCGGCTATTTGGTGGGGCAATTCATCGCCCCAAAACATGGAAAACCGCTATGCAAATAGATATGGTTCATTCAGGGATCATTGGAATTACGACGATATAAGTGAAGATTGCCTGAAGATCAATGTATTTACACCAGCCATCAACGATGGTAAAAAAAGATCTGTAATGTTCTGGATACACGGGGGCGGTTTTACCAATGGCAATGGTATAGAACACGATGGTTACAATGGCGAAAACCTGGCCAGATACGGAGATATTGTATTCTGCTCCATTAATCACCGGTTGGGACCGCTTGGATTCACGAACCTGGCAGGAGCAGGGGGAGAAAAATATGCGGCTTCAGGCAATGTTGGCATGCTCGATATAGTGGCTGCCCTGGAGTGGGTACGTGACAATATAGCAAACTTCGGAGGCGATCCCGGGAATGTGACCATTATGGGACAATCAGGAGGTGGTGCCAAGGTTTGTACGCTAACTGCCATGCCTTCGGCCAGGGGATTATTCCATAAAGCAATTGTGTTAAGTGGTGCTTCACTCAGATCGGGAGAAAAGGAATATTCAGAAAAACTCGGACACTATATTCTGAAAGAAGCCGGATTATCATCCTCCCAGGTTGAAAAACTGCAGGAGATGTCCTGGAAGGAGTATTATGCCATAGCCACCAGTGCGGCTGACAAGTTAAACAATGAATTGGGCCCTGCGGCCAGGGGAATGCGACGTGGTTTCAGTCCGGTGGTTGATGGCTCGATTCTGCTCCAGCATCCTTATTTTCCGGAACCCGCACGTGAGGCCGCCGATATTCCCATGATCATTTGTTCCACCTTCAACGAACAATCACCCAGTTGGACAGATTCCGCTCTGGAGAACATTACCCTGGATGAAGTGGTGGAAAAAGTCAAGGAAAGAGCTGGATTTGGCGCCGGATTTGGTGAAAAGGCAAAAGAAGTGGTAGACGCCTATGCCAAGGCATTCCCGGATAAGAAGCCGGTTGAGATATGGTCTCTGGTGAGCAGCAATCGTCAGAACACAGTGGCCCTGGCAGAAGCAAAATCCAAACAAACTGCTCCTGTTTTTGTCACGTGGTTTGGCTGGCAGCCTCCCTTGTTTGACAACCGCATGCGGGCGTTTCACTGTGTTGATATTTGTTTCTGGTTTTATAACACCGATCTGATGTTAACACATACTGGCGGAGGGGCCAGGCCAAGGAAACTGTCCGCCAGAATGGCCGGTTCCCTGCTGCAATTCATGAGAACCGGTGATCCAAACGGAGGAGATCTTCCCCATTGGCCTAAATACACATCATCAAACGGAGAAACCATGATCCTGGATGATTTTTGTGAAGTAAAGAATGATCCCGACAGGGAAGCCAGAAAATCATTACCCATTTAATCTAAACCAATGCTATATGAAGAAAAGTAAAACATTTATATTGTTGAAGGGATTAGCAGCTTTAATCATGCTGCTAATGATCACGATTGAGCTGCCCGGTCAGACTCCGGCACAAAACCTGGTGAAGCGGGATTATAAGATTAAAAAAGGACAGACCATATTGAATTTACCGGTCAATGCTTCAGATCGTTCGCTCAGGGCCACCATCCGGTTGGATGGGAAGCCTCTGGACACGTTTACCATAAATCTTGCCACGGATAAGCCTGACTACTGGACATTTTTTGATGTTTCAGCATATCAGGGCAAAACCCTGACCATTGAAATTGAAAATGCTCCCCAGGGTTTTCAGGGTCAGACTCCCGGCACTGAAACCAATGTAAACCTGCCACCCCTCAATGCCAAAGGACTGGATATGATATTTGCGGATACAAAGTTCCCCGGACAGGACAGCCTGTATAAAGAGCGTGACAGACCACAGGTGCATTTTTCTGCACAACGCGGATGGATAAATGATCCCAACGGTCTGATCTATGCCAACGGGGAATATCACTTGTTTTTTCAACACAATCCTTATGGCTGGCCATGGGGCAACATGCATTGGGGCCATGCTGTTAGCAGGGACCTTATACACTGGCAGCAATTGAATGAGGCATTGTTCCCGGTTATTCAGGAAAATGTTACCGGGAGGGGCGATGCGGCGTTTTCTGGTTCAGCGGTTGTGGATCCGCTGAATACTGCAGGTTTCCGAAAAAACGGCGTTGATCCCATCATAGCCGTTTATACCAGCACAGGAAGGGGTGAGTGCCTGCAAATCAGCTATGATAACGGACGTACTTTCATCGATTATGAAGGAAATCCCATATTGAAACATAATGGCCGTGATCCGAAAGTTTTCTGGTATGCACCCGGAAAGCACTGGGTAATGGTTGTCTGGAGTTCCGGCATGCCTAAAAAGCTTAGTTCAGGTGATGAGGTTTCTATTCGTGAACATTCCATTTACACTTCCCCCGACCTGAAAACCTGGACCTATCAGTCGGGTATCCCCGGATTCTTCGAATGTCCTGAGCTGTTTGAACTGCCGGTAGAGGGAGAACCGGGAAATTCAAAATGGTTGATGTACGATGCCCATGGACGGTATATCGTTGGGGATTTTGACGGAAAGTTATTTACCATTGAACAACATTTCACCAAGTACGAAAATGGTGGCGGGTATTTCTATGCATCGCAAACATTCAATGATACTCCTGATGGCAGGAGAATCCAGATTGGATGGGGCCGGAACATTACCCACCCCGGAATGCCTTTTAACCAGGCCCAACTTTTTCCCACCGAACTAAAACTGAGAAAAACTATGGATGGCTACAGGTTGTGCCCAACACCCATCAAGGAGATCAGCTCACTTCACAAGAACCAGCAGGTGTTGGAGAACAAGGTTATTCTGTCTGGTGAGAGTGCTCAAATAGAGACGAACGCTGACAATGCCATCCATGTCATTGCTGAATTCGAACGGGGCGATGCCCCCATTACCCTGAATATACTGGGGTACGAGCTCAGGCACGATAATGAATGGATTTTTACCACTACGGCACCTGACGATGGTAGTAAGAAAACAGAGGCACCAGCCGGACCTTTCCCTCCTCCCACGGCTTCTGCTCCGGTAATCTATGTGCCAGGCGTGGATATCCTTAAAATAGAGGCCATTGTGGATAAGAATATATTGGAGTTCTTCGTTAACGATGGTGAATTGTATTATGTCACTGCCTTTAATGGAAAAAAAACGGGACAAGTGACGGCATCAGTGGTTGCAAACAGAAATCAGCGAGGTCCCAATCGAAAATTTAACATTATAAAATTAGAAGTTCACGAACTGAATTCAATCTGGGAGCCATGATCCAGACTCTTCAGGGATTGTAATGGTTTCGAATATTCTTCTGGATTTCATGGAATTCAGAAGCCGGTAAATGGATCATGACACTTGCTGTGGGAGATCATATTCGCTTCTATTCATCGGCAAATTTAAAGGAATGGAAGCTGGAGAGCGAATTTGGTAAGAACTTAGGTGCTCCCATGAATATTAATCATTTAATAACATATTAAATTTAAACATTTTATACGACAGATATTTAGCCGGATAAAATTATTAAGTAAAAAAGAAAGAAATGAGTGTATTCACCAGACAACTTCACAATCAGGGTGTTAGCATATGGCTGGATAACATATCCCGTCTGATGCTGGACAATGGCACATTCGAACGTTATATCGATGAATTTTCTGTAACCGGACTAACCTCCAATCCAACCATTTTTGAGAATGCAATGGCCAATACAAATTACTACGATGATGCTATCCGGGCTTTAGGCAACACCCAGATTTCTGATGAAGACTTATTCTACGAACTGGCTGTTGAAGACATTCAAAGAGCTGCAGACCTGTTCCTTCCGGTCTATCAAAAGACCAATGGCCTTGATGGCTTCGTTTCCATTGAAGTGTCTCCTTTGCTGGCATTCGATGCTGAAAATACGATCAAAGCGGCTAAAAACATTAAAATGAAGGTAAATCGGCCAAACGTATTAATAAAAATACCTGGGACTGCTCAGGGGCTTCAAGCTATCGAAAAAGTTATTGCTGAAGGTATTCTGGTTAATATTACTCTTATATTTTCCCCCGAACAATATGAAGCTGTTACAATAGCTTATTTAAAAGGGGTAGAAACAAGGATTGAATATGGTTATAATCCTGATATCAGATCTGTAGCTTCGGTTTTCGTCAGCCGGTGGGATAAAGCAGTTGCAGGTAAAGTTCAAACGGAACTTCAAAATAAGTTAGGCATTGCCGTTATGCAAAAAGTTTATAATTCCTATAATGAGTTTCTAAAATCAGACAGAGTCAGGAGGATCATGAACTTCGGAGCATTTCCGCAGCGGTTACTCTGGGCAAGTACCGGAACAAAAGATGCTGCCATATCAGATATCTTTTATGTAAAAAACCTTGTTGCTCCTTTCACCATAAATACCATGCCCGAAAATACGCTCCTTGCTTTTGCCGGACATGGCGAATCAGGCAAAATTATATCGGGTTCAGATGAAAAAGCTGATCTGATTCTTCAGCAATTCAAGGAGAACCAATTGGATTACCGGGATCTTGCCAAACAGCTTCAAAATGAAGGCATTGAACTGTTTGCCAAATCATGGCGGCACCTGATCGAAAGTATTGCTAAAAAAAGAACTAAATTGAAACAAAACCATAATCTATAATTGGTATGAAAGCTTCAATTACTTTTAACAAGAAAAAGCATTTTATGATGCTTATTGTCGTGATTTCAGGTTTTCTGTTGTCGTGTTCACGACAAGATATCCTTATTTCCGATTTTGAAGGTTCGGATTATAGGAACTGGACAAATGAAGGAGAGGCGTTTGGTAAGGGTCCTGCCACCAGAATTCCCGGCGCCATTGGAGAGAAGTTGGTCAATACTTCCATCTTTCCAGCATCAGAAGGATCCCTAACTTCACCTCCGTTCAAAGCGGAGCGCAAGTACCTTGTTTTTCTTCTCGGGGGTGGAAATTATTCTGAAAAATTATGTGTAAACCTCCTTCAGGAAGGTAAGGTGGTTCAAACCATAACCGGGAACGATAATGTTAATAATTTCAGGGCGCTTGAATGGCGATTTTTTGACCTGGCTGGCTTAAACGGGAAAGAAGTTCAGATCCAGATACTTGATCAGGTCAAAGACAGTTGGTACCAACTAATGACCGATCACTTTTATTTGTCAGATAAGGTTCCTGTCATAGAAAAATCCATGGATTTCAACATCAACAGGAAATATATTAATCTACCAGTCCGCACGGGTGATCCGTTAAAAAGAGTGCAGCTGCTCATCGATGACAAATTATTCCAGGAGTTCAATATCGAGTTGGCAGATTCCTCACCTGAGTTTTATGTATTTTTTGATGTCAGCTCATTTCAAGGCAAGAAAGCCAAATTGATTGCACCTGCCTTTGACAGGAAGAGCAAGGCATTTGATTTCATTTCAATGGATGATGAAATAAAGGAAGCGGCAGATCTTTACAAGGAGCCTTATCGCCAGCAAATCCATTTCTCTTCGCGCAGGGGATGGAATAATGATCCCAACGGATTGGTTTACCATGATGGTGAATATCATCTGTTTTATCAATTGAATCCTTACGGATGGAATCATGGAAATATGCACTGGGGACATGCCATCAGCAACGATCTGGTCCATTGGACGGAACTACCTATTGGAATTTATCCACTCCGTTATGGTATGGGTGTCTGGTCTGGCTCAGCAATCATGGACTACGACAATACCAGTGGTTTCAAAACCGGAGATGAGGATGTCATGATCGCTGCTTATACGAGTGGCGGCCGTGGCGAAGTTATTGAATTCAGCAATGACAATGGTCGGTCATTTACTTATTACCAGAATAATCCTGTGGTAAAACATGAGGGTAGGGATCCCAAGCTCATCTGGTATGATGCCGGGAAACACTGGGTAATGGCAGTTTACCATGAAGAAGAGGGTAAAAAATGGATTGCATTTCATACCTCGGACAACCTGAAGGATTGGACCTACCAATCCAAAATTGAAGGTTTCTATGAGTGCCCAGAGATCTTCCAATTGCCTGTTGATGGTAATTCATCTAAATCAAAGTGGATACTTTATGCTGCCGACGGTGCATATGTCATCGGATCCTTTAATGGTAAGGAATTTAAGACCGAATTGGGCAAATTTCCAAACAACTTCGGGAATTGTTTCTATGCATCCCAGACCTTCAATAACATTCCACCCGAAGACGGACGTCTCATCCAGCTTGCATGGGGTTGGGTAAGTACACCGGGAATGCCCTTCAATCAGTGTATGCTGTTCCCAACCCAGCTTTCTTTAAGGACAACCAAAGAAGGAATAAGGATGTTCACTGAACCGGTAAAAGAAATTGAATTGCTTCATAGCAAGGAATGGAAAAAAGAGAACCTGGTCATAGAGCCCAATACTAATCCTGTCAGCGGAATTGAGGGTGAGTTATTTCATATAAAAGGGGATTTCAAAGTGAGTAAAAACGCTCAGATAGGGTTCAAGATTCATGGATTAGAAGTACTATTTGATGCAGCAAAGGGAGAACTTACCTGTTTGGATAAAAAAGCTGAATGTCAGCCTGAGGGTGGAAAAATCTACTTTGAGATAATTGTTGACAGGAATACGGTCGAAATATTCTGCAACCATGGCAGGATTTATATTCCTATTGCACGTGATCTGACAAAAGGTTATGGACTTGAACTCATTTGCAGGAATGAGAAGGTGATAGCTGAAAACCTGCAGATTTTTGAATTGAAATCAATCTGGCAATGAAATATCCGGATTAGCTGCGACTTAATACCAGCCTGTTTGTTTAAGTTGCAGCTAATCCAAATCAATATTTATCAGGTATAACCAAAACTTTCAGACTTTCCTTATTCTGCATCAGGCTTAATCCCATCTGGAAATCTATAAGTTTCACTTTGTGTGTAACAATATTGCGCATGTCAAGTTTATTCTCTGCCATCAGATTTATAGCTTTTTGCACATGTTCCGGGCGGGAATCTGAAGCTCCGGTTATTCGCAGTTCATTATAATGAATTACCCTGCTGTCAAAATTGATTGCTGAGTCTCCTTTGGGCAGACTTGCGAATAAGCTTATGGTTCCCCCTTTTCGTGCATAATGGATTGATTCTTCCTGAGGCTTTTTCCCGGGTGCACAAACAATCACAACTTCAGCACCGAGTCCATTAGTTTCTTTCTTGACAATCTCTCCAATATTCTGATTTCCGTCGATAACGATAACGTCCTGTAATTTTTTTAGCAAACTGAGTCGCGGTTCAGACCGCTGACTGATCATCACTTTTGAAGCACCATTGACTGCCGCAACTTTTGCGTGAATGGCTCCTAACGGACCTCCGCCAATGATTAGAACAATGTTCCCTTTATCAACTTTGGCTAGTTCCTGTGCATTAATTGCACAACTAACAGGTTCAGCCAAAGCGGCAAAATCATCCGATAGGATTTCCGGGACTTTTATCACATTGCCACCGATAATGGCCTCCTTCGGGATCGCAATATACTCAGCAAATCCACCATCGAAATCATAGCTGATGGGCTTGGCGTTGGGACACATGTTTTGCAAACCCAATGTACAAATTTCACAGTTGTTGCAGGCTATTGTTGTTGCTAATGTTATTCGTTCACCGGCAACAAAATCCTTAACCTTGTTTCCGGCCTGAATAATGGTGCCAACAAGCTCATGTCCGATAATCCTTGGCGGAGTGCATCTTGGATTTCCAACATTGAATATTTTGAGGTCTGTTCCGCATATAGCACAAGCATGAACTTTTACGATTAAATTATCCTCGGTTAAAACAGGTAATGGAGATTCCTGAACTCTTATATCATGAATATCATAATAAACAGCCGATAGCATTTTGCGATTCACTTTATAAAATTCTTATAGTTAAAAAAGTCATAGAAAAAGGAACATCTGTTTTTCACAGCCCCGAACCATGCATCACGTCTTGGGGGATTAGTCACATAAGCAAGCTTAGGACCAAGAGGGTTCTTGTTTTCTCTGAAATCAGTTTTTAGTACATTTCCCCCTAAAACGCCTGCAGTAATCAGTTCCTTCAGGTCATTTTCCGAAAAAATATTTCCCAGATTATCCAGAATCTTCCTTGTCTGCGCCTGTCCGCCATGAACTGCAATATTTGTATAGATATTTATCCTGATGAATCCATCGTCAGACAATTTGGAGAGATCTTCAGTCTTTACGGATGATGTTCCATGCAGGCACATAATCTTGCCAATTTTGTTGCTTATCTCTTTTGCCCTGCCTGAGTTGTATAACACCTTATCAGCTGTAGCACGATGCTCTGTTCCGACATTCGGGACAATTAAATCAACTCCGGTCTCTCTTAAGAACTTCTCGGCCTGTTCAGTTGTTGTGCATCCATCTTTCATATGGGTTCCACCTGCTTCAAATATCTCATCAACAGCTCCTTCCACTACAACTCGGCCTTTGAATTTTTCAACATATTCAGAAGTTAGACTAATGTTTTCATCAAATGGTCTTTCACTGGCATCGAACATTACAGACGCAAATTTATCAGCGAATCCTTCCAGGATATCAAGATCAAGCCAGGGGAATGCATGATCAAGATGAGGCATTACTCTTAAGTTTTTATAAGGGCTGTTGTCTCCCATAAGAATTTCCAGATCAGAAAACATCAGTTGATTGCCTATTAAAGCATTCCCGCATTTACTTACAAGCGTCATTTGTCCTCTGGGCGGATACCTGCTGGTCCATGCAGGAATTATCGGCAAATTTTCTACACCTATTTTTCCCCCATATTCAAAGGCTGAGGCCAAAATGGCCTCCAATGTTTCCCGGTCCTCGGCACAAAAAACGGGCAAAGCGATTCCCAATTCCCGGGCCTCCTGATGAATTTCCTTAACCTGAATGTAATCTGTCACCAATGGCATCTTTCTTTTTTTAAATGATTACTAATTAAACTGAAAAAATGATTCATATTTTAATTGCGGTTTTACCCATAAATTCCAATATTTTACCGGCTTCAACTATGCCCGATGTTGCTCCCTCGTTTTGGACACAATGTGCTGCAGTTGCGGTTGCGAATTTTGCAGTGGTAAGTAAATCCCACTCATGAAGGATCCCGTATATGAATCCGGCAATAAACGTATCTCCTGCACCAGTTGTATCTGAGACAGTGACATCATAAATTCCCAGATTAAATTTTTCTTTTCCATTCGAGATGAGGACACCTTTCTCACCCATTTTAATACCCACAATTTCCACTCCTTTGTCAATGTAAAATTTCAATTGATCTTCAGGTTCTTTAAGCCCGGTGATATACTCCGATTCATCATTATTGGGCAGGAAAAGATCCAAATAGGGGAGAGCAGGTACAATAATACCAGCAATGTTTTTTTTATATACCGGATCCATACTGGTGAAAACTTTATTATCCCTGCAGAATTTCAACAATTCAATTGTCGGTTCCCCATCCAGGCCTGGCAATAAAGAACTTCCCGCGATATGCAAAACTTTTGAATCTTTAATTGAATCGATATCAACATCATCAAGACAATATGTATTATTAACTCCGGGAATATGATAAATCCTTCGCTGTCCGCTGTCAGGTAACATAACAAATGAATAAGCGGTACTTTCTTTTTCAACAGCGACATTATCTGTACCAATATTTTCTTTTCGCAAAAAATCTGATAAGATGTTTCCGAACAGGTCATTCCCGACTTTGCATTGTATGTTTACCTGTAAACCCAAACGTTTCGCTGCGACACCAGTATTAAATGCACAACCACCAGGTAATATTTTCATGGAATCAAAGTATTCCGTGGTCCCTTCCTCCGGGAATCTGTTGATTGTTTTTGCGATAACATCCAGAACAATAATTCCCAAACAGGTTAAATCAAATTTTTTCATGTTATTCATTTAGTGCATGATTGTTCCACCAGTAATATTGATAGATTGCCCTGTGATGTATGATGCATCATCACTTGCTAAAAAAACTGCAGTTCTGGCAACATCTTCAATATTGCATATACGTCCAAGTGGTATCTTATTCTCAAAGTATGATCTAACGTCTTTGACTTCTATATTTCGTTTAGAAGCATAATCGGCTATCATATTATCCCATAATGGTGTAAAGACAACACCCGGACATAATGCGTTTACGCGTATATTGTTTTTTGCGAATTCCATTGCCAGCGATTGTGTTATTCCAATAATACCAAATTTACTGGCACAATAAGCTGTATACTGTTCGCTGCCTTTTTTCCCCGATTGGGAAGACATGTTCAGTACCACACCGCTGTTGTGCTTTATCATCCTTTTAATAGCGGCTTTGCAGCCATTAAAGGTTCCCTTCAAATTAACCGCAATAGTATTGTCCCATAATGCTTCAGAACAATCTAGAAATGGAATGATATAGGAGACTCCGGCACTATTAACCCAGATATCAATTTTTCCGAACTTTTCTTCAATTTCTGATGAAGCTTTCTCGACAGCCCTTGCATTTGAAACATCTGTTTCAACCGCCATGCAAAGTGATTTATCTCCATGTAATTCATCAATAGTCTGTTCGGCTTTTTCTTTGCTTATATCGCAGATTGCGATCTTCGCCCCTTCTTTCAAAAACTCACGACAAATACCGGCACCAATTCCGCTCCCACCACCAGTTATAACTGCAACTTTGTTTATTAGTTTCATTTCTTAATCTTTCTGATTGGCATTGAAAATCATAACAAATCAGCACTTTTTAAGTTTATTCTAAGATAGATTTATTTAATGGCATTTCAAAGAAAGTACCAAAGTTTTGTAAGCATAATCAAGGATTCATAGGCTTAATTAAGTCTCATGTTGCCAGTTCAAATATTAATATCCAAAGATTAAACATAAGGTGATTACTTTGGGCATAACTGGCTGCCTTCAGTTTAAGTAGTTCATAGAAAATTTGTATAATTCAAGGATTTTATTACCTTCATCTTTATAATAAAACGTGTATGAATAATTTGAACTTTTTACAAGGCAACTTCAGAGGCCTGCAACACCTGGGCATTCCGGTCACCAACCTGGAGACATCGGTTGATTTTTATTCAAGGCTCGGTTTCAACAGAATCCTTGCTGCTCATGTGGATGAAGCTGATGGCCGGGTATTGGTGGGCTTTATGGAACAGAAAGACGTTGTAATTGAACTGTATCAGGTGACCGAAAAAGAAAGAGAAGAGATCCGGTCACGCAAAGACGGCCACGTGGACCATATCGCCTTTGATGTGGCCGATGTGGAAAAGGCCTTTCAGGAACTGAAAGCTGCCGGTTTTGAATTGGTAAATGAGAAACCCGTATTCCTGAATTTCTGGGATAAAGGCTGTAAGTATTTTGCAGTGCGGGGCCCGGACGGGGAGAAGCTGGAGTTTAACCAGATTTTGTGATGAAGGCTGTAGGCTGTAGGCTGTAGGCTTTAAGCTTTTTTTTAATCTTTAATCTTTGATCTTTGATCTTTAATCTTTGATCTTTGATCTTTGATCTTTAATCTTTGATCTTTAATCTTTTATAATTCCAATGGCTGAAACAAGAAAAGCTTCTTCCGGTGCCCTTTTTAACAGGGCCAATCTGCTTCCATTCTTCCTGGTCACCGCCCTGTTCCTGTTCTGGGGCATTCCCAGTAACATGAACGACATCCTCATCAAACAGTTCATGAAATCGTTCGAGCTCAACCGGTTGCAGGCCGGATTGATCCAATCGGCCTTTTACATGGGCTACTTCCTGCTGGCTGTTCCGGCAGGCCTGCTCATGCGGCGGTATGGGTATAAGGCGGGACTGGTAACCGGACTGATGTTGTTTGCTGCCGGGGCCATTTTGTTCTGGCCGGCTGCTGTTATCGGCAAATTCGGTATGTTCCTGTTCGCCCTGTTTGTGATCGCTTCCGGTGCGTCGTTTCTCGAGACCGGTGCCAATCCATTCATCGCCACACTGGGCGATCCGGAATCCTCGGAAAGGCGACTGAATTTTTCTCAGGCCTTTAATCCGTTGGGAGCCATTACGGGGGTTGGGATCGGCACCATTTTCATTCTCTCGGGAATTGAACATAGTCCGGAAAGTATCGATGCCATGAAGGCTGCAGGGACATATGATGCCTACCTGCACAGTGAAACGCTTCGTGTAATTGTACCTTATGTTGTGTTGGGATGTATCGTATTTTTATGGGGATTGTTCATCCTGGCCACTAAATTTCCCGAACCGCATCCCGACGACATCCTGGCTAAGAATAACAAGGGGAAAGTGGGACATTTGCTTAAGTATCCTCATTTTTACAAGGGTGTTCTTGCCCAGTTCTGTTACGTGGGCGCCCAGGTAGGTACCTGGAGCTTTTTCATCCAGTATATCCAGGACTATACCGGTGAACACGAAAAACTGGCAGGCTATCTGCTGACCGGCACGCTGGGGGCCTTTGCCATCGGCCGTTTTTCTGCCACATGGCTGATGAAATTTATACAGCCCGGAAGACTAATGGGAATCTACGGAGCCATTAACATCACCCTGGTGCTTATCGCGGT
>DATEVU010000065.1:0-27730 GCA_035258345.1 Bacteroidales bacterium | reverse complement strand
ACACTTTTCTGTGGTACTGATGTGCATCTCGGGCCTGACGCGCTGCCTTGTGATCTGCATCAGCCCGAATTTACTCAGGGGCAGGATGCTGTGCTTGGCACGGTCGTTTTCCATGGCCAGTTTCAGCTTTTCTGTGATCTTTTGCTTGTGGTCACCCGATTGCATATCGATGAAATCGACGACAATAATCCCACCCATATCGCGGAGGCGCAATTGCCGGGCAATTTCTTCGGCGGCCGCCAGATTGGTCTCAAAAGCATTGGTTTCCTGGTTGGAAACAGATTTGGACCGGTTGCCGCTGTTCACATCTATGACATGCAGTGCCTCGGTATGTTCAATGATCAGATAAGCCCCGTTCCGGAAAGAAACAGTTTTACCGAAGGATGATTTGATTTGTTTTTCAATCCCGTAGTGCTCAAAAATAGGTACTTCACCCTTGTGCAGCTTAACGATCTTTTCTTTTTCGGGGGCTATTGTATTGATATATTCCTTGATCTCACGGTGGATGATTTCATCGTCAACCGTTATACTGTTAAAGGATACATTCAGTATATCACGCAATATGGCCGAAGTACGGTTTAATTCACTGATAAGCAGAAAGGGCGGTTTCACGCCCCGGAGGTTGTCAAAAGCATTTTCCCACTTGCGAACAAGACCTTTTAGCTCGGTATCAAGATCTTTAACCTTCTTTCCTTCGGCAACGGTTCGGACGATGATACCGTAGTTATGCGGTTTTATGCTCTGTATCAGGGTTTTTAAACGGTTTTTTTCCTCATTCGACTGAAGTTTCTGGGAAACGGAAACCTTGTCGTGAAAGGGCATCAGCACAAGATTCCTGCCGGCAATGGATATTTCGGATGTGAGACGCGGGCCCTTGGTGGATATGGGCTCCTTGGCAATTTGAACAAGAACAAGCTGACCGGGCGTAAGTACGTCGGTTATAGTACCGTCTTTATCTATATCACGCTCCCGCTTGAACCGCTGGAATGAAAAAATCTTGCCTTTGCGGTTAAGCGATGCTTCCAGGTATTTATGCAATGATCTGACCTGGGGTCCCAGGTCGAGATAATGCAAAAAGGCATCTTTTTCATAACCTACATCAACAAATGCAGCATTTAATCCGGGCATAAGCTTTTTAACCTTGCCCAGGTAAATATCACCAACAGCAAACTGTGGGTTGCTTTTCTCCTTATTTAACTCAACTAATTTCTTATCCTCTAAAAGAGCAATGGTAACATCGCTGGAAGATGTATCAATAATTAATTCTTTGCTCACATTTCATCAAGATTATGAAAAATGCCTTGTTCCCGCAGCAAACAAATCCATTGTGAATAAATGTAATAAACCTAAAGTGAAACAATTTCTACTTTAGGTTTATTTCATATTATCAAGAATAAGAAACAGACTATCTGTTCTTTTTCTTATGCCTGTTTTTCCGCAAACGTTTTTTACGTTTGTGGGTAGCCATCTTGTGTCTCTTACGCTTCTTTCCGCTTGGCATTTTTTCGTATTTTTTTTAAAAAAAACCTTATTTTACGCTTGCTTTAACCTTATTTACAAAGGATTTAGCAGGTTTAAACGAAGGAATATTATGGGCGGGAATGATGAGGGTAGTGTTTTTCGAAATATTCCTTGCGGTTTTTTTCGCCCTTTTCTTGATAATGAAGCTACCGAATCCCCTCAGGTAGACATTCTTGTTAGTATTCAGAGAGTCTTTTACAGCTTCCATAAAAGCTTCAACTGTCTTCTGAACAGTGATTTTCTCAATCCCGGTGTTTTTTGAGATTTCGTTTACAATATCCGCTTTCGTCATTGTTTAAATTCTTTAATTATCAATAAATTAGATGTTTTCAAAAATATGAGTGCAAATATATATTATTTCCTTCGATAAATAAAATAGTAAACCATTAATTTTGAAATTCTTTTTATAATTTCTATGGCTTTTTGTGGATGAATGTAGCGGAAATTCTTGAAAAGTGGTATATCCAAAACAAAAGGGATCTGCCCTGGCGAAATACAACTTCTCCTTATCACATCTGGCTTTCGGAGATCATATTGCAGCAAACACGTGTAATCCAAGGACTACAGTATTATCTCGATTTTGTTGACCGGTATCCCCGCGTAGAAGATCTTGCCAGTGCCGGGATTGATGAAGTGCTAAAATTGTGGCAGGGGCTGGGTTATTATACCCGGGCGCGAAATCTCCATGCAACGGCAACTGCGATCGTTCGCGACTACGGTGGCATTTTTCCCGGTACATTCAGGGAGTTGATTAAACTAAGGGGTATCGGAACGTATACTGCCGCAGCGGTTGCTTCTATCGCTTTTAAGGAGCCTGTGGCGCTGGTGGATGGAAACGTATACCGGCTGCTGGCCCGGTATTATGGAATCGACACGCCTATTGATACTGCAAAAGGTAAACAGGTGTTTAACCGGCTTGCTGACCAGTTGCTTGATCGCAGGCATCCTGATATTCATAATCAGGCTGTTATGGAATTTGGCGCACTGATCTGCTTACCAAAGAATCCCCTATGCGGCAGTTGTCCGTTATCTTCATCCTGTATTGCCTTTCATGCAGGCCGTATGGATGAACTACCTGTAAAGCAGGGCAAAAACCGGTTACGGCAAAGGTATTTTAATTACCTTTTTATTCTCAGGAATTCGGGCAGTTTCCTGAGCAAACGTGGCGGAAAGGACATTTGGAATTCACTGTACGAATTTCCCCTGATTGAAACGGAGACCCCTGTCACTTATGAACAATTGCAGTCCATGCAGGAATGGCGGGAAATATTCGGGAGTACCCCTGTGCCACCCGGCATCATCCCGAAAACCTTCAGGCATCAGCTGACGCACCAGATCATATGGTGCAATTTCTATTTTATTAAAATGCAGCATGATTTTAAACCGGGCGGTGACAACTATACTCCTGTAGCATACGGCAATTTAAGGGATTATGCGGTGCCACGGTTAATTGACAAATACCTTGTATATTTGAAACAGGAAGGGCTGATGTGAAATCGGATTTATTTTTTTTGTATTTTTACGCCGGATTAAATTCAAAAAAATGTCAGTTAATAAAGTAATATTAATTGGTCATGTCGGACAGGATCCTGAAGTTCGCTACCTCGATACCAGCGTCCCGGTATGTACACTCAGAATGGCTACCAGTGACGTCTATAAGAATAAAAGCGGAGAACGGGTGACTACTACGGAATGGCATAGTGTAGTGTTGTGGAGAGGTCTTGCAGAGGTTGCTGAAAAATACGTCAAAAAGGGCAGCCAGATTTATGTGGAAGGTAAGTTGCGTACCCGTTCCTGGGACGACAAGGATAAGAACAAAAGATATACCACCGAAATTGTGGCCGATGTGATGCAACTGCTGGGTAAAAGAGCTGATGAACCGGCAGTCCATGGCCAGGAACCCCAGGTAAACAACGGTACCGGTGAAAAATCACAGGTTGATGAGCAGGATCCTGGTAATGACCTGCCATTCTGATTTAACTAACCATTCACTTATTAGTTGTTGAATTGGACGAAGATTCCTATCACCAGGCATTGGATTCATATGTGGATTTTATTTTAAATCCATTTACCCTGGATTTGGTAGCTATTGTAGCAGCTATTTTAGTAATGCTGATATTGTCTGCCATGGTTTCAGGAGCGGAAGCTGCTTTTTTCTCGCTCTCGCCTGCGGATATCAGTAAAATACGTGATTCAAAATCAAAAACCGGCCACGTCATTGAAAGACTGCTGGGTATTCCCGAAAAGCTACTTGCCACTATTCTGGTGACCAATAACCTATTTAACATTGGGATAATTATTAGTTCAGCTTATTTGAGCAGTTCTCTTTTTGATTTTTCCAATGCGCCCATCCTGGGATTTTTTATTGAGGTGGTTTCCATTACTTTTTTAATCGTATTCTTTGCAGAGATTTTACCCAAGATATATTCCATCCGTTATGCAGGGAAAGTGGCCAGGTTTATGGCTGTTCCGCTGGATATTGCCGAAAAGATATGCCGCCCGGTTAATTTCTTCCTGATCCGTTCTACGGCCATCATTCAAAGAAAATATGCCCATCAGGGAAGGAATATTTCGATGGATGAATTGTCGGATGCCCTTGATCTGACCGAACAGGGCATAACTGAAGAAAAGAAGATCCTGGAAGGAATTGTTAAATTCGGCAATATCGATGTACGTGAGATTATGACGCCAAGGGTGGATGTTGTTGGGGTAAGTATGCAGCTTCGGTTTAAAAAGCTGATCGCCCACATTGTCGATTCCGGGTATTCGCGGATCCCCATCTTCAACCAGGATCTTGATAATATCAAAGGCATACTTTATATCAAGGACCTGCTTCCCTACCTGGGCAAGCCGGATTCCTTCAAATGGCAGTCACTGATGCGCCCCCCCTATTATATTCCGGAAACCAAGAAAATAAATGATCTGCTGAAAGAATTCCAAACCAGCAAAATACATATGGCGGTGGTTATCGATGAATATGGCGGCACATCTGGAATTGTAACCCTCGAGGATATCCTCGAAGAGATTGTTGGCGAGATCACGGATGAATCGGATAATGATGATGTATCCTATGTTAAAATTGATGATCACAATTACCTTTTCGAAGGTAAGGTTGCCATGAATGACTTTTTCAAGGTACTTAACCTCGACGAAGACATATTCGATGAGGTGATCGGGGAAGCTGAAACCCTCGCCGGGCTCATTCTTGAACTGAAGGGTGAATTGCCGCGAAAGAATGATGTAATTACCTGTAAGGGATTCCTGTTTACCGTTAAATCAGTGGATCAGCGCAGGATCAAACAGATACAGGTTACCCTTAAGGAGGACAAACACCGTGATTAAAAAAATATTCGGACCGGAGCGGATCGGGCAGCTCGTTATTGTTATGATTATCATAACATTTGCGGCAGGATGCCGGAAAGCATACACCCCCAAGCCCGAGAGTTATTTCAGGATTGATTTTCCGCAAAAGGAATACATTTCCTATAAAAGTGAGTGCAATTACAGTTTTGATTGTCCTGTATATGGTAAGATCACCCCATACCAGGGTCAGGGTGATGAGCCATGCTGGATAAATATTGAATTTCCCGGATATAAGGGCAAAATACATATAACCTATAAAACGTTGCACAGCGATTTGAACACCCATGTTGAGGACATCCGGACACTGGCTTATAAGCACAGCATAAAAGCAGATGATATTCTGGAAGAGACGTTTTCCTTTCCCGATCGTGAGGTTTACGGAATGATTTACGATATCAAAGGCAACACAGCCTCATCCATGAGTTTTTTCATAACCGACAGCACGGACAATTTCCTGAGCGGATCGTTATATTTCAGTGTAATACCCAATAAGGACTCTCTGGCACCAGTCATAGGATTTTTTACAGAGGACATCAGGCATATGATTGAAACTTTCCACTGGGAAAAGTAGAATTTAAGGACATCGCCATGGCAATAATCATGAATGAACAATTGGAGTGCGGGTGTCAGCTTGCTATCTGGAAGATTACAGAAAATCTTGATAATCTGAAATCGCGAATAACCCTATGCCCTGATGAACTTGAAACCCTCGAACGGTTCAGTTATACGCCACGGAAACTTGAGTGGCTCAGCGTACGGGTACTGCTGAATGAAATGACAGGGAAGGAACTTTCTATCATCTATAATGGCAACAGAAAGCCTTTTATTAAAGGCAATTCTTATTATATCAGCATATCTCATTCGCGTGACCTGACTTCCATTTTATTAAGCCGGGGAAAGAGAGTGGGTATTGACCTGGAATATATGTCGCACAGGATCAGCAGTATTTCTCACAGGTTTATCAACCAAAACGACCGGGTAACCCCTGATGAAGAACAGAAAAAATATCACCTGTATATTCACTGGTGTGCCAAGGAAGCGTTGTATAAAATATGTGACAAGCAGGATATTAATTTCAAGGATAACCTTACGATTGAACCTTTTGATCCCCTGGAAAGGGGCGTTATGAAAGGTTGGGTTCGTAACAGGATGCGAAATGAACTTTTTGATATGACGTACTTCAGCCTGGGCAATTACGTTATTGTATGGTGTTGCAAGTAGTATGCCGGGGTGTTGTGCATCAGACCAGATCATGAATAACGAAATTTACAATACACTGTTTCCGGGGCAACGCAAGATTTTTGCCCTTTTGATCGACCCGGAAAAACAGGATGCCGGCATGGTGGTAAAAACCGTAAAAACCGCATCCCTGGCCGGAGTTGATTTTATTTTGGTTGGAGGCAGCCTGGTATCATCTCCCATCGACGATACAATTACAGCCATTAAAGGGGCTTCCGGGTGCCCGGTGATACTGTTTCCGGGCAACCTTCTTCAGCTCAGTCCCAAAGCGGATGGAATTCTTCTTTTATCCTTGATTTCGGGCCGGAATCCAGAATATTTGATCGGAAACCATGTACTGGCATCACAGTTCATCAAAAAATCGGGACTGGAAATTATACCCACCGGATACGTTCTTGTTGACGGTCATCATTTGTCCTCCGTGGAATATATCAGCAATACACGGCCAATTCCATCCGACAAGGCCGATATCATTATTGCCACCGCACTGGCGGGTGAGCAGCTCGGGCTTAAACTGATTTACCTGGAAGCGGGAAGCGGAGCGAACGACAGGTTAAAGGAAAGCGTGGTAAGACAGGTAAAAGAGAGCATTTCAATTCCTTTGCTGGTTGGTGGTGGCATCAGGACCCCGGATGATATACGGCAGATTTACAAAGCCGGTGCTGATGGCGTAGTGGTTGGTTCTGCTGTTGAGGATGATTACAGGGTATTGCCTTCACTTGCAGCGGTTCGGGATGAATTTAATAAACCCTCCTAGGGCTCTTATCAATTAAAACCCCACTTTCATCAACACATCTTTACCCTTCACCGAATATTCCGAACATCCCTTTCCTTTCCTCGTAATATCATAGAGAAACAACAAATGACACAAATTTTAAAACAGGAATTAATCGAAACCCGATATAAAGATTTGCCCAAGTTGGTTTAGTTAGTAGTTTTGTTTAGTGTGAAAAAGGCCGTTGTAATGACGGTCTTTTTTTTATGGATCGTATTATTGCTTATTTTTGTCCGGTACGTTCTGAACAGGTAAAATGTCAACTTCGGATAGAGTAAGGATAGATAAATGGCTTTGGGCGGTAAGGATATATAAAACCAGGAGTCTGGCCGCAGAAGCCTGCAAAAAGGGAAGAATCATTATTAACAGCATGGAGGTCAAGCCTTCCCATGAAGTTAAGCCGGGAGAAACAATATTTATCCGCAAGCTTCCTGTAGTATATACCATCCGTGTCACCGGACTGGTTGAAAATCGTTTGCCTGCCCAGCGCGTAAAAGAATTTATGGATGATCTTACATCTCCGGAAGAACTCGACAAACTCCGGATAAAGGAAACAACATTCTTTAAACGCGACAGGGGAGCAGGAAGGCCGACAAAGAAAGAAAGAAGATTATTGGATGACATTATAAATCAGTAACATGCTGATCGCAAAGGAAAAACGCAAGACAAACATCGCCGAATACATCCTTTACATGTGGCAGGTCGAAGATCTCATCCGTGCCCATCAGTTTAATATCGACCTGATCGAACAAAACCTGATCTCCCAGTACTCACAGCCGGAAAAGATAAAGATTGACGTTCGCGACTGGTATGCCAACCTGATGCTGATGATGTACAGGGAAGGGATACAGGCGAACGGCCATCTCAGCTTTCTGAATACCCTGCTTGCTGATCTGAATGATATGCATATCCGTTTACTTAACCATCCTGATGAAGAAATATACCGGGAAACTTACCGGCATGCCTTAGTCAACATCGAAGAAATCAGGAAAAAGG
Organism: Bacteroidales bacterium; assembly: GCA_035258345.1. Taxonomy (GTDB): domain Bacteria; phylum Bacteroidota; class Bacteroidia; order Bacteroidales; family UBA10428; genus UBA5072. Next base: position 19,836 of record DATEVU010000065.1, on the reverse strand, counting down.
CTGGGAACCATCGTACCGGTGATGTCGAAACCAGTTTGAATGCCTTGTATGGCTTGTTGTTATTGAGACTTAAGAAACAGGCTATAAGCAAAGAAACCGAAGTGGCGATGGCTACGTTCAGCCGGTTGCTGGCGCAGCTATCGCATAAGTTTCTGCAGGCGGAGCGGGGGGAGAGAGAAATTTAGCAGGGAGTAGGGAGGAAGGAGTAGGGAGTAGGATTGAGGTATTACACGTAGGGGCAGGGCTTGCCCCTGCCCTGTGACCGAGGAGTTGGATTGGGGTAATTGTAAACGGTAAACGGTAAACGGTGAGCAGTGAAAAGTGAATAGTGAATAGTGAAAAGTAAAAGATCTGCGAAATCTGCGAAATCTGCGAGAACCTCTTTTTGCTCGAAATCTGCGAGAGCTCAGAAAAAACTCACCGGTTGCCAGAGTTACTGCTCCGGGATCTGCTGCTTCACAATATTTTCCTCCCTTATCCGGTAGTTCAGCATCTTGTAATAATCATCAGCATCTTTTTCTTCAAATTCGGTATGGGAGCGGGCAGCCCATTCCTTTGCCATTTCCAGGTCGCCCAGCACTTCCCAGGCAACTGCAATATTGAACGCAGCCCTTCCGGCGTCCTTCCGATCGCCTTTATCCACCACCTTCGACCAGGCTTTTATGGCGCCCTGCCAGTCAGCAACTTCGGAATACCTCACGCCGGCACCCAGTTCCTTTTTTGGTTTGTCGAAAAAATACCTGGTTACCCTGTAATAGGTGGGAGTTATCCGTTGTCCATAAACAAATCCGGCATCAAAGCTGGCCTGGTTTATGGCTTCAACCTTATCAAGCAACTGGTTTAGTGCAGCCTGCAATGTGCCTCCCTGAGCATCAAAATTCATGCGATGCGAAGTTTGGTATTCATCAATGATAACACGATTGGCAGCATCGTACAACCTGATACCGAAGTTGATCACCGCTACTCCGTTTGCCCGGTACTCCAGCCGGGTAAGTATCTTGCCGGCATCATCCTTGGTTTCGATCTTAACAGGATTGTTTGTAAGGATAAAATCGGTATCGAATATTTCGACGGACAGGAGGGCATCTGTCTGATGCCTGGAACAGATTTCAGAAACCGTTTCCCAGTCGAGCGGTGTTGGAAAGGTCGATTTTGTTCCGTTACCGGTGTAACGCTCGGCGGTGCGGACAGGCTGGAACCGGTTCATACCGGAACAGGCATCGATAAACCCTTCGGCTACCTGTATAACGGCCTGTTCATCCTGCCTGAATACTTCACCGGTAACTATCTGTTCAAGCTTATTCTGAGGGGTATCATCCTGTTTTGTTCTGTCAATCATGGCAATAATGCGGATATGTTCAGGAAGTACCAATTCCGACGGTCTGATCAAAGTAAGTTTTACCCAGGCTGAACTGCTTAATAACAGGAAAGTAACAGCGATTACAATAATCAATTTTACCTTTTTCATTGCTGTGGTTTTTATAGTTATACGCAAAAAATCAGATTTGATTCATATTTTACCGTGTAAATTTGATATTGAAAATTTTATGTTATTTTTGCCCGTACCGGGCATTTAGCTCAGTTGGTTTAGAGCATTACCTTGACAGGGTAGGGGTCACTGGTTCGAATCCAGTAATGCCCACACGCGAGAGACCCCGCCAGTAAAGACGGGGTCTTTGCTTTTTTATACATCTGTTTTGACCTCAACGGATTAGTAGTACGATTTTTCAGTTTTCATTTGCCTTCTGGGAAATAATCCCTATATTTAGTAAAAAACGAAATGAAAAATACCTTTTTTCTTTTCACAACCTTGCTGATCTTATGGGTTACAGGGTGTACTTATTTTTATGTTTGCAGAGTCAGAAATGATTGCCGGGTTGATAACCGGGCAGTCGAAGCCGCCTTTGCGGGTCAGAAAACTGATACATTGGCTTCCCCGGTGGTGCAAAATGAGCCTCCTGCCTTACTGGTAGTGTACTTCGACTTCGGTAAGCTTACTGCTGTTCTCACCGAAGAGGATGAATTTCAACTTGAATTGTTCAGGAAATACCTGGACGATAATCCCGGTGCCCGCGTAATAGTATCGGGCCATTCTGACAATATCGGATCGCAGCAGGTCAAACTGAAGGTAAGTTCTGCACGGGCTGCATTTGCCAGACAGAAGTTGCTGGATGCCGGGATTGATGTTGCAAGGATTGACTATACAGGAAAGGGTGACAGCGAGCCGGCAGGTGATAACAGTACGGCTGAAGGACTTGCCAAAAACCGCAGAGCTGAAATATTAATTAAATAAAACCTACTATCATGACTGAACGATTTACCTCCGACCTGTTATTTATTCTGATTGCCTTGGTGGTGGCCGCTTTACTCGGATTTATCATTGGCTATCTGTGTGGGAAAAAGAAACACCTCAAACGTGTGGAACTTGAAAATGAGATAGATGAGCTCCAAAGCAAACTCAGGATATGTATACAGGAAAAGGAAAAACATGCAGCACCCTTTGATGCTGTCGAAGCCAAAAGTATTTTTGCAAAAAAGATCCAAGAAAATGATCTGAAAATTGTTGAAGGAATAGGTGAGAAAATCGAAACTATTCTGAAAAGCCGGGGCATCGATACCTGGCATAAACTGGCCCAGGCTACTGAGGATGAAATAAGAAATATCCTGCTTGCCGACGGGGGACCATCCTATAAGATACACGAACCCAAAACGTGGCCGGCTCAGGCTTTAATGGCTTTCGAAGGCAAATGGGCACAACTTAAGGAATACCAGGATCAACTGACTGGGGGTAGGTAATTCATAATTCATAATTATTTCTATGCGCTGGAAAGGCAGACAACAAAAAACATTCCTCCAGGAGCTCCAACAGCGGCTTGGTGCACAGGGAGATTTTGCCATGGCTTACATTATTAGCAGGAGGAATAAGCAGATAAGTTTATGACCGTTATGTCTATGCAACATTCAAATTCCTCCGCAATTGTCTTAAGTACTTCCGGTCTGTCAAAATCCTATGGCGATATCAAGGCGGTTGACAACCTTAATCCCGAAGTCCGCCAGGGTGAGATATTCGGTTTTCTTGGCCCAAACGGCGCCGGGGAAAGTACATCGATAATTGAGGTTTGAGGTTTGAAGTTTGGGGTTTGAGGTTTCAAACCACTTTGCTCCTATCCAGAATACGGTTACTACCCTCTGTCTTATGGATGATCAGCAATGAGGGGAACTGGTTAACAGGCAGGTTGTTTTTGCTTTCCAGGTTTTTCCAGTTCTTTTCCGAGACCATTACAAGATCGATTGTTCTAAGAAAAGCAGGATCAAGCAGGCTTCCGGTAACAGATTCCATTTGGATCCCGGAATGTAGAAGTGTATTGGCGGAATCTTTGTTTTCGAGCCCTCGGTGGTACGTATAAAACTTTCTTTTGGTAATGTGATTGAACATCCTCGCATAACTAAAAAGAAAGTCATCACCGTTCCCAAAATAAACAATGAGAATGGAATTTATCTCATTAAAGCTTTTTTCGTTAAATATCAGAACATCACAGGAGGAATCATGAATAATCCTTTTGATTATGCCACCCAAAATGTCGGTACTGAAAATTGTCCTTGCACTTCCCAAAACCAGCATATCAGGTTTTTCCGTATTGCAGGTTTCAATTATTTCAGCGGAAATCTCACTTGTGTTGCGATATATTGTATGAAGTGCCAGTTTATTTTCATGAGCTACTCTCCTGATGGGTGAAAAGCTTTCTTTTTCAAATAACCGGGCATTATCGGGTGAAAGGTCGGTACGCCGTGATATATGCAGCGCGGTGAACCGGGTTTCAGCTGATATCCGGTTAAACATCATGTGCACCAGACGAAGCAGGGTACTGCCCATTTTTGGATTGGCGAAGGAAAGCATGACCTTGTATACTTTATCGCTTTCAGGCTGCCGGGCTAACTTCTCAGGAAAGAATATGTTGATCAGATTAAGTCCGGGTCCGGTTATAAGTGTAGTGGCAAGTGCCATTAAAACAAGCATTGCAAAAACTTCGGGACTGAGAATTCCCAGATCATAACCGATATTGAGGACTATTAGTTCCATCAGCCCTTTTGCATTCATAAGCACACCCAGGGTGAGCGAGTGGTGCCAATTGAGTCCGGTATACCTGGATGCCAGCAGTGTACCCCCAAATTTGCCCAATATTGCAGTGATGGTAATAATTGCGCATATAAACCAAAGTTGACCTGTATTGATCAGTCCTATTTCGGTACGGAGCCCGGTGGATACAAAAAATAGCGGAAGAAGAATAACCAGGGAAATATCTTCGATTTTTTCCGTGAAAGTTCTTCTGAAGCTTAAGTTTTCCGGCATAACAACTCCTGCCATAAATGCTCCGAACAGGGCATGGATTCCAATGGCTTCCGTAATTAATGCAGATAAAAGAATAAGCAGAAATACAAGTGCTACAATGGGCTTACTCATGGCTTCACGGCTGGAATAAACCCTTCCGATACGGTACATGAGAGGCTTAACAGCATAAAGCATAAAAAATATGTAGGCAATAGAAAGCCCGATAGTCAGGAAAGAACTACTAAATCCTCCTGCCTTTACAATTGCAATTACGATAGCGAGCATACACCACGCAACTACATCACCTATAGCAGCTATTGTAATAGCCATGGTACCCACCGATGTTTTGAACAGTTTTCTTTCCTGGACTATCCTGGCTAATATCGGGAATGCTGTAATACTCATGGTGGTTCCCATAAACAAGGCAAAGGAAGTAAACCTGACCTGGTTAATCGCCAGGGTTGAATGCAGATAATAGGCCAATATAACTCCTGAAATAAAAGGTATTACCAGGCTGGCAATACTTATCAGAATAGCCTTGTTGGCTGATTTCCTGAATGCCTGGCTGTCAAGTTCCATTCCAATGATGAACATGAAAAAGATAAGTCCGAGCTGACTTAGCTGTTGCAATACATCGATAGATTGCTGCGGGAAGATATAATTCGATAACTGTGGTGCCAGTGCACCAAGCAGAGATGGTCCAAGAACCAAGCCTGCCACTATTTCACCAATAACCAGGGGTTGTCCGATAAGCTGGAAAAGATAACCCATCATTCGTGCCACCAGGATGATTATAATTAATTGCAATATCAATATTCCCGGTGCCTGGAGTAACTTATCAAGTATATGCTGGATATTCAGTCCATTACCAAAAATTGCACTTTGTACCCCTGCGTTTGTGGTTTCATGAAAACCTGATAATCCTTCCTTGTCAAGGACAATCCAGATGGTGGCCAACCCGATCACCAATAAAATGACGTAAAAGTACAGGTTCTTCTTCATGAATTTCACTACATGTGATTCCAGATCACTTGTGCCTCATGTATTTGATTTAGGTTTCCTGCTCCCTGAATTGTCCGGCAAAGTATGAGAACAGGAACATAACCACGATCCCAAGGAATATATGGGCACCCAAAACAAACCAAATATATTCCGTATGTCCCGAGCGTTCAAAATAACTGTAGATCCTGGAGGTGTATAAAACACCACTTAAAAATCCTCCGATTCCTATGGCAAGAAAATTGGAGCCCATATACAGCCCGGCCTTTTCCTTAGGTGCCAGCCAGGTAATGTATTCCTGGATGCGGGGCGAACTGATCATCTCACCCACAGCAAATAAAAATATACCGAGGAAGACCCATGCGGGCTCAGTGATTCCGGCCAGTCCCAGGAACCCGAAACCTATGCCCATAACAAGCAATCCGAAAATATAGGATGGGATGGGTTTGTACCTTTCGAATATCCAGGCCACCACAACCTGAAAGAGCATGATGACCCAACCGGTATGTGAAATGGTTTCGCCCAGAACAGTGCGGGTGCCATCCTTTTCCTGCGAAAGGAAATCTGCGACCGTGGTTCCCAGCACCGATCGAATGTTATTGTAAAGAGCAATGCCATCCAGAGACTGTTCAACATACTTTGCACAAAGATTAAAGAAGGTCCAGAAAGGAAGCCAGAAAAACAAGCCCAGTATCAGCAGAAAAGTAACGAATTTTACATCGGATAAGGCTATTCCCATATCCCTGAATTTTTTTCGCAGCGTTTCACCTTCGGTAGCTCTTTCAGGTTCATGGTAAAAAAACAAGGTAATTATGAACATAAGGGCTACGCTTAATGCAGCTGCAATATATGCGTTTTCCCAGGATATTGCCCGTAAACGGCCAAGGATCAGTGGGCCGAATGAAGCGCCTATGTTCACCATTGCATAGAAAATCCCGAAGCCCAGGGTCCTGTTGGTTCCATCGGTGACTACCCTGACTGTACCCGAGACAAGCGGTTTGAAGATCCCCGCGGCAAACCCGATACACAGCATGGTCAAAGCAATTCCTGTGAACGACTTGGTGAGGATCAGCAGTAAAATAGACGGGAGATAGGCCATATAGGAAATCAGGAGCATTTTCCTGAATCCGTATTTGTCGGCAAATGTTCCTGAAAAAACAGGTATCGTATAGGATATGAAAAGAAACAGTCCCTGAATTAAACCCAGTTGTTCGGTTTTAAATCCGAGTATTCCGAAGTAGATGCTAAAGCCCATATAAATTCCGTAGTAGGCAAAGCGTTCCAGAATTTCAACCGAATTGGCTATCCAAAATACTGCAGGAAACGGAGAACGGGCTTTCGGCATACTATGACAATATTAGGGTTACTACCAATATTCCGGCAAGTACTGCCGGTTAGCGGCCGGAAAGATAGCAAATATCCTGAAATTATTAAATTTCCTTCACTTCAAGTTTAAAACCGGTGTTGTGGATGTTGGTTATGGCTATCCGGGGATCGTTTCCCAGCAGTTTCCTGAGTTTTGTTATATAAACATCCATGCTTCGGCCCATGAAATAATCATCCTCTCCCCAGATGGTTTTCAGGGCTATCTCACGACGCAGGGTATTATTCATATTGATGCACAGGAGATTAAGCAACTCGGCTTCACGTTTGGTAAGTCTTTTTTCACTTTCTGAGGAGGTCAGCAGATGGTTGCCATAATCAAAGGTATATTGACCGATCGTATAGGGTGTTGTTTTGACGGGGGCATTATTTTTGTACCTCGTTCGCCTGAGTATTGCGTTGATCCTAAGCTTCAGCTCTTCGGTACTGAAGGGTTTGGTGAGGTAATCATCGGCTCCGAGCCTGAAACCCTTGAGTTTATCCTCCTTCATGGATTTTGCGGTCATGAACATCAACGGCACTTCACAGTCATATTTTCTGATCTCTTCAGCAACCGTAAACCCGTCAACAAGAGGCAACATAATATCGAGCAATACCAGATCATATGATCCCTTCCTGAATTCGTTCAGACCTTCCTGACCGTTTTCCTTAAGGATCACCATATAATCCGACATTTCGAGGAAATCTTTGATGATAATACCCAGGTTTTTATCATCCTCCACCAGAAGAATTTTCCCTTTTGGTTTCGCCATTTCTTATTCGCGTGTATTGATAGTTCCAGGCAGATAAACATCGAACCTGCTGCCTTTGTTCAATTCGCTTGTAACGCTGATGCTCCCTCTGTGGGCATCAATCATGGTTTTCGCATAATACAGCCCAAGTCCGAATCCTTTTACATTATGCACATTTCCGGTGTGTACGCGGTAGAACTTGTCGAAAATATACCTGAGGATGTCACGGCTCATGCCAACCCCCTTATCAATAAAGGAGATCATAATGCCCTCCTTGTGATCGGCTGTGGCAATGGTAATTTCGGGATTATCGCCTGAATATTTTATGGCATTTTCCGTGATGTTTGTTATGACACTGGTTACGTACATCTCATCGGCGAGTATGAGGGGTTTTGTTGCTGCAAGATTGTATTTCACCCTGACCTCCTTTTCACTCTTTTCCAGGCAGAGATTTGGAATGATGGTGCCAAGCAGATTATGGATGTCAATTTCGGCGGGATTCAGCCTGATTTCCTGATGATCCATTTGCGCCATCTGCAGTACACGCTCAACCTGCAAACGCATACGCTCGTTTTCATCATATATGATCTTGGAATATTTCTTAATCCGCTCTGCGATTGACCTTGGTCCGCCCTTCATCAGAACTTCTGCTGCCAGTGCAATAGTAGATATGGGTGTTTTAAATTCGTGTGTCATGTTGTTGATGAAATCATTTTTCATCTCCGACAGTTTCTTTTGCCTCAGGTAGGTGATGATAATAAACGCAAAGCTGAATGTTATCACGGAAAGGAACATAAAGGTAAGGCCAAGCCATATTCCCGATTCAAGAAATACGGTTTTGTTTTTGTCCGGGAAGAACAATGCAAGGTGAAAGTATTCCTCTTTCCATAGGCAGGAAAGACATGCCTTATAAGGTTTAACTGCAGTTCCTTCAGCCGGATATTCAGCGGAACGAAATATTGCAGAATCGTTGGAGGATTTGGCTATGGAATAATAATAGCGATTATCAAGCCGGTGGTAATCAGTATATTTTTTGACAAGAACTTCAAGCAGGCTGGTATCAACAACGTCCAGGATATGATCATACCTAACACGCTGCATATGGCGAATCTTTCCCTGTCGGGCCGTACTGTCGGCATAATCCCTGAGTTCGCCCACAACGTCCATCAGGGCGTTATCAGCCCTGTGGTCAAATTGTTTTTGTCCCAGTATGATTTTTTCACGGATCCAGAATGTTTGTGTAAAAACGAGTCCGAGCAGTGCAATACTGGTGACTATGATTATTATCTTTACCGTAGAGGGGCGCATACCTAAAAATGGATGTGCGAAGATAGCACAATTCCGGATGCTATTTACCTATTTAACATAACTTTAACGAATATTGAACTGATTCATCGTCCTGTCCAGTCCAATGGTACCAAAACTCCGGATGATCTCATGGCACTGGCTGATCTTTTCCGGGAGCTGTGCGGCTTCATCTCCTGACCACTTGCCGAGTACATAATCAACCTGGGTTCCATATTGAAAATCACCGCCGATACCAAATCTGAGCCTGGCAAAATCCTGGTGTCCCAGGGATTCTATAATGCTGGTAAGGCCGTTGTGCCCGCCATCACCACCCCGCGGACGAAGCCTGATCGTCCCGAACGGCAACGCAATATCGTCCAGCAAAACAATAAGATTTTCGGGGAGGATGCTTTCCTTTTGCAGCCAGAAGTTAACGGCTTTCCCGCTTAAATTAACGTAAGTCGAAGGCTTTAACAGAACAAAAGTCCTTCCCTTAAAACGATATTCGGCCACAAAACCGTGCCGTTTGTCGCTAAAAACAATATTGGATGCTGCTGCAAGTGCATCCAATATTGTAAATCCAATATTGTGACGGGTATTGTGGTATTCGTCGCCAACATTACCCAGTCCGGCAACCAGGTACTTCACTGGTTCAGGGGTATTAGGCTTTCTTTGCTTCTGAAGCAGCTTCAGGTTTTGCTCCTTCAGCAGCAGGCGCAGCAGCACCTTCAGTACCAACTTCCATACCTTTGGCAGCCACTCTCGAAGAGATAACACCCACCACCATGTCGCGGGGGGCTTCCAGTATTTCAATCCTGTCATATTTAAGATCCGCAGCCATAAATGACTGTCCGATATCCAAATCAGAAATATCAACCACCAAGGTATCCGGTAAATCAGCAATCAATCCTTTCACTTTAATATATCTTTTGCGCTGACGGAGTTTACCCCCTGAAATAATCCCAACTGAGTTGCCTGTTATTTCAACCGGCAAACTAACTACGACCGGCCTGTCGGTTGCAACTTCCACAAAATCAATGTGGAGTATTTTATCTGAAACAGGGTGGAATTGGATTTCTTTCATGATAGCCCTGTACGTCTTGCCATCGATATCCAGGTTTACAAGGTACATGTGATGGGTGTACACCAGATCCTTAAAGGCATTTTCCTGTGCTGAGAAATGCAGGACCTCTTTACCACCGTACATTACACAGGGAACCTGCTGGTTTCTTCTCAATACTTTGGCATCTTTCTTTCCCAGACCTATACGCCGGGCAACTTTTAATTCTATTGATTTCATGATGATTAATTAAACAATTTATATCGTGCTACTTGGATCCCGGATTTTCCGGGTTCCCCATTACACCCTTGTTTAATACTAAACAGTGGTTTAAAAAGGAGGGCAAAGGTAAAAATTAATTATGAATTATGAATTATGAATTATGAATTATGAATTATAGTTGTGGGTTGTGATTGTTGTGATGGTTGTGATGGTTGTGAGTTTAGACGATAAAATTCTTGGTGATGGATTTGTACTTATATACCTTGTGGATCACATCGGCAAACAAATCGGCTATGGTTAGTACCTTGATCTTATCGGAATGCCCTCTCAGGGGTATGGTATCCGTAACAACCACTTCGGTAATGGCAGATTTGTCAATACGTTCGTAGGCAGGGCCTGATAAAACCGCGTGAGAACATACTACGCGTACACTTCTTGCACCTTCCTCCATCATCAGTTTAGAAGCCAGGCACACTGTTCCGGCGGTATCAATCATGTCATCCACAATCACGATATCTTTATCCATGATATCACCAATGACACGGATCTCCTCAACAACATTGGCTCTTTTTCTTACCTTGTAACAGATGACCATCTCACAGTTCAGGAACCTTGAATAGGCATTGGCCCTTTTGGTGCCACCCATATCAGGTGCTGCAATTACCAGGTTTTCGAGCGCCAGGCTTTTAATGTAAGGAACAAAAAGTGTGGATCCGTAAAGATGATCTACCGGTACATTAAAAAATCCCTGGATCTGATCAGCATGAAGGTCCATGGTCATTACCCTGTCGGCTCCCGCGGCAGTCAGCAGATCGGCCACCAGCTTGGCACCGATACTGCACCTGGGCCTGTCTTTCCGGTCCTGCCTGGCCAATCCCATGTAAGGCATAACAGCAACAACCTGGTACGCCGAAGCGCGTTTGGCTGCATCAATAAGCAACAACAATTCCATGAGATTGTCGGATGGGGGGAAGGTCGACTGCACAAGAAAAACTATACATCCCCGAACTGATTCCTCAAAATAAGGCTGAAACTCACCATCACTGAACTCCAACACCGAGGTTTTGCCCAATTCGGTGCCATAGCTTTTGGTGATCTTTTCTGCCAGATAATGGGTAGCCCGACCAGAGAAGAATTTTATAGGAGCTTTTATTTTCATTGATTCAGAGTTTCAGGATTACTGTGGTGGTGCAAATGTAAAAAATATCCTATCAACATGAATTCGGGATGGCGTTATTTTAATGATTCACTTATTAACCTGCAACTCTTTTCATTTTTCACTGAAAAACAGCTTGTTACTTTTTTCAATAAATCCCAGTATTTCCTTATGACCCGTGTGATTCATTGCTGAGCTAGTGAAAATTTCCGGGAGTTCCTCCCAGTTTTGCATCAGTTTCTTTCTGTAAAGTTCAAGATTACGGGACAATGCCGTTGGGGAAAGTTTATCTGTTTTGGTAAATACCATGGCAATGGGAATATGATTGCTGCCGGCCCATGCAATGAATTCGAGGTCATTTTCCAGCGGCTTATGCCTGCAGTCAATCAGGATAAACAGGCAGGCCAGGGTATCCCTTTTCAGCAGGTAGGTCCCAATAGTAAGAAGAAACGCATCACGCGTGTTTTTACCGGTACGCGCATAGCCGTAACCTGGCAGATCAACCAGGTACCAGCTTTTGTTTACCAGGAAATGATTGATAAGTCTTGTTTTTCCTGGTGTTGAAGAAGTTTTTGCGAGGTTTTTTATATTGATCAGAAGGTTCAGCAAGGAGGATTTTCCAACATTCGACCTTCCTGCAAAAGCGTATTCCGGGAACGACGGTTTGGGGCACGATTTCAGATCGGGGCTGCTTTTAATGAATTCGACGCTGTTGATTTCCATCAGAATAGTTTCTCCAATATATTATTGGTTTGGTCACCATCCGTCAAACCTTCAATATAAACCTCCAGGAACTTTGCAGGTCCTTTGGGTGAAATGGCTACATTCTTAATCTCGGCAGGCAGCAGCAAGGTTTCGCCCTTTTCTGCCGTTTCCACAGCCCCGTTGCGGTACCTTAGCGTAAAGCTGCCTTCCAGACACATATAAATCACAAAGGAATCCAGGTTGACATAATACCTTTCAATTTCATTGTCGATGGTGAAAAGATTTGTGGTGAAATACTCACATTTGGCCAAAAGATTCGGTAAGCCGGGCTTCTTTTCATATCTTGTTTTATAAGCGGGGTAAAGCTTAAAATCAATAGCTTCCAACGCCTTTTCGATATGGAGTTCGCGTGTGTTACCCTTGTCATCCAACCGGTCATAATCGTAAATCCGGAGCGTGGCATCCGAGGTTTGCTGTATTTCGGCAACCAGAATACCTCCGCCCGTGGCATGTACCCTTCCTGCCGGGAGAAAAAACACATCGCCGGGATGAGTTTTCTCGGTGTTGAGCACCGAAAGAAGGGTTTTATTATTCATATGATCCATGAATGCATCCTTGCTCAACTGTTTGTTGAATCCCACAATAATTTCCGCATCCTTTTCAGCCGCTATCACATACCACATCTCCGTTTTTCCGTAGGATTCAAATTGCCTGCGCGCGAGATCGTCTCCGGGATGTACCTGCACAGACAACGTATCATTGGCATCGATGAACTTGACCAGCAAGGGGAAAAGTGTGCCAAATTTCTCAAAGACCCCGTCTCCCACCAGGTCGCCCATGTAAACCTCGATCAGTTCTTCGAGGCTGTTCCCTGCCAGAAAGCCGTTCTTCACCCTTGACACGCTGCCCGGATATCCGCTGATTTCCCAGCTTTCTCCTGCTTTGTCTGTTTTGCATTTTTTATTCAGCATTTGCCGGAGCCGGGTTCCTCCCCAGATCTTATCTTTAATAATGGGTTTGAACTTAAGTGGATACAACTGGTTCATCCGATGATTTTTTTAGATTGTTTTTTGTTTGTGCCCGATTGTTCGTAAATTTTCAACAGTTTACAAAAGTAGCGATTATCATCATAAAGCCATGTTAGATCAATTGAAAATAGGGAATATACTGTTTCTCGATATTGAGACAGTCCCTGCTTATCCTTCCTTTGATCAGGTCCCTGAGAACTTCAGAATGCTTTGGGAGAAAAAAGCAGTTTACCTGAAAAAAGAGTTGGAGACGCCGGAGGAACTTTACAGCCGCGCCGGAATATTCGCCGAGTTCGGAAAGATCATCTGCATCACCACGGGAATGATCGGGACACAGGAGGATAAAAGGGTATTTCGTCTGAAATCCTTCTACGGTCATGATGAAAAGGAACTGCTGATCGCGTTTGCTGATCTGATCACCCGGTTGAACCAGAAGCGCGAAATACATTTGTGTGCCCATAACGGCAGGGAGTTCGATTTTCCATATATCGCACGCCGGTTGCTGATCCATGGCATTATTTTGCCTCCGTTGCTGGATACTTCCGGGAAGCGGCCATGGGAAGTCAGGCAGTTGGATACCATGGACTTATGGAAATTTGGTGACCACAAGCATTATACTTCTCTTGATTTGCTTGCCACAGTATTTAATATCGAAAGCCCGAAATCACACCTGGATGGCAGTCAGGTTGGTACGGTGTATTGGACAGACAACGATCTGCCACGGATCGTCGCCTATTGCCGGCATGATGTGCTGGCCATTGCCCAGCTTATGCTGCGGTTTAAAGGCGAAGAGTTGCTAAATCCTGAAGATCTTGTGATTCTCGACAACGCCTGAACAATCACATTAAAAATTTGATATCTTCAACACCAATTAACATGCAATTTTATGCAACGTAAGATTTTAACAATTTCCGTGGCAATATTTTGCTCGTCGCTGCAACTGTTGACAGCACAGAACAAGGACAAGGCTGTTTTCAGGGAATCAAAGCCCGGGTTTTACCAGAACTCGGTTCTCCGGGATGACCGGGAAGTGAAGGAAAGAATTGAACCGGTATCGGTCACAAAAAATTTTGCCGTTGATCTTTCCCAGGCGTCTTTACCCAACAGAATAAGCCTGTATAAGTTGCAGCAGTGGCATAATCCCCCCATTTCACAGGGAAATACAGGAACATGCTGGTGTTTTTCAACCACTTCATTCCTGGAATCCGAGATTTTCAGGATCCACAAGAAACAGGTAAAGCTTTCGGAAGCCTTTACCGTGTATTGGGAATATGTGGAGAAGGCCCGCCGCTACGTTCAGGAAAGAGGTAACTCGGTATTTGAGGAAGGTTCCGAGGCCAATGCGGTCACACGCATCTGGAAAAAATACGGGGTGGTTCCTTCTGAGGTTTATACCGGCTTGCTGAACGACCGGAAATATTTTAACCACGAAATGATGGTGGATGAAATGCAAACCTACCTGGGTTCACTGAAAGAAAACGCATCGTGGAATCAAGAGGCTGTCCTTGCCACTATAAAATCCATCCTGAATCACTATATGGGCGAGCCTCCCTCATCCATTGAATTCGATGGTAAGAATATCACACCGGTGGAATACCTCACCCTGGTAATTAAAATTAACCCGGATGATTATGTGGACATTTTGTCCTATACACAGGAGCCCTTTTATCAGCAGGTGGAATACAAGGTGCCCGATAACTGGTGGCACAGTGAGGAATACTTTAATGTTCCCCTGGAAGTGTATATGTCCACGCTTAAAAGTGTTGTCAGAAACGGCTATACCGTTAGCATCGGCGGAGACGTATCCGAACCGGGATTTGACCGGCAGACCCAATGTGCCGTAATTCCCGATTTCGATATCCCCCCGGCCTTTATCAATGATGATGCACGTCAGATGAGGTTTTCAAACAAAACAACTACGGATGACCATGGTATGCACCTGGTGGGTTACCTGGAAAAAGACGGGAAGGACTGGTACCTGATCAAGGATTCCAGCGCAGGTTCACGCAACAATGATCCTGATGCCCCGGAATTCGGGTATTATTTCTTTTCTGAAGATTATGTAAAATTAAAAATGATGGACTTTATGGTGCATAAGGATGCAGTGAAGGAATTGCTGGAGAAAGTGAAATAAAGAATTAACCGTATGCTGCCTAGCTTGTCCTTTTCCGATAGCGGGACGGTGACATACCCATTACTTTCCGGAAGGTTCGTGAAAAATAGAATTGATCATCGAAACCCAGTTCACGGGATACGTCTGAGATCTGCCATTTGGAATTATCAAGCAAACTGCAGGCCCTTTGAATCTTAAGCTGAATAAAATAATCAATAGGAGAGTGCCCGGTACGGTTTAAAAAGATCCGGGAGAAATAGGATGCCGAATACCCGATTTCGGAAGCCAAATCTTTTAATCGTAGTTTTACCTTGATATTCTCCAGCATAAAGCTGATAATTTGATTCACCGGATCCCTGGTTCCGGCATCCCTGGTAAGCCTGTACTGACTAAGATGAGAAAATGATGCAAGCAACCTGCCAAGACAGAGATTAATGTATTCCAGTGCTTCAATGTTATAACCTCCATCCAGGCTGCCGAAAATCTCTGAAAACAGATCAATCCTTTCACTAAACCGTGCCGGGGCTCCCCGTTCAACAGGCACACACTGATTGCAAAACCTGGTAAAAAAAGAAGCCTTGCTTCCGGTGAAATGTATCCAATAAATTGACCATGGATTATTCTCGTCGGAACTGTAGGCATGGGGTTTACCTGCCGGAATAATAATGAAATGGTCAGCCGGCAATTCAAGTAATCGTTCTCCCAACCGGATTTCACCTCTGCCTTCAACACAATAAATGAGGATAAATTGTTTGCTTCCTGCCGGTCGTTTCCTGAAATGAAACTGTGCCTTCGGATAATAACCGATGTCGGTAATATACAAGTCTGCAATAAGAGGATTGAATTTCACCAGGGTTATAACTTTTTCCGGGACCACGAAACTGATTTGTCCCGGAAATCCTTCTTTTTTTTTCATGGATCCCTTATTTTACCGGTTTTCCGGTATTCATATAAAAAGCCATATTATTAATATTTCACCAAATAACAATAAAAATAATATTTTGTCTCATCAATTATTACGCTATATAACAGTAAAATTACACAATTATCTTCTCATATAAACATTTTAAAACAAATGGCGGATTGGGCAATATAATCCATAAATTAATAAAATACTTCATTTTATATTTGGTTTCCTCATGGTATTTTTACTTAAAATAACAATGCTGTGGAAAAAATCCGTTTCAATTACCGGTTTATTATAGGCATTACGCTTGTGTCGGCCATGGGTGGGTTGCTGTTTGGTTACGACTGGGTGGTAATAGGTGGTGCCAAGCCATTTTATGAAAGGTTTTTTCACATCACAGGTTCTGCCCACCTGCAGGGCTGGGCCATGAGTAGTGCACTCATCGGCTGCCTTGCCGGAGCTTTGTTCTCAGGGAACTTAACCGACCGTTTCGGCCGTAAGCTTCCCCTGATACTTGCAGCCACCCTGTTTACCATATCGGCATTGGGCACAGGCTTGGCAAATACATTTTTATTGTTCATCATATTCCGGCTGGTAGGCGGTCTGGGAATCGGACTGGCTTCGGCCATTTCTCCCATGTATATAGCCGAAATTGCTCCTGCCCACACGCGAGGGCGATTGGTTTCTATTAACCAGCTTACCATCGTGATCGGTATTTTATCGGCCCAGACAGTGAACTACCTGATTGCAGAAAAGGTCCCTGACGGAGCAACGGATAGTTTTATCCTGCAGTCGTGGAACGGGCAGATGGGCTGGAGATGGATGTTCTGGGCCAGCACTCTTCCGGCAGTTGTCTTTTTTCTGCTGGCGTTCCTGATTCCTGAGAGTCCGCGTTTTCTGATCAAATCGGGAAATGAAACCAAGGCATTGGGAATTCTGGAACGAATAGGTGGCAAAATCTATGCTGAACGGGAACATCATAGTATAGCACAAACGCTTGAAACCGGACCACGTGTACGATGGAAAGAAATCGGATCAGTAAAACTACGCCCTGTGATGATCCTGGGAATAGTATTGGCCGCCTTTCAGCAATGGTGCGGCATTAATGTTATCTTCAATTATGCCGAAGAGATATTCACTTCGGCCGGTTATTCGGTAAGCGATATGCTGTTCAATATTGTTATAACAGGAGCTGTAAACCTTGTGTTTACACTCGTTGCCATGCAAACTGTCGACAGGTTAGGCCGACGTAAACTGATGCTGTTCGGTTCAATAGGTCTTGCATTCTTATACCTGCTTATTGGAACATGTTACTTTTTTGAATTAAGCGGTATAGTGGTGCTGATCCTGGTGCTTCTGGCAATTGCCACATACGCCATGTCACTCGCTCCGATAACCTGGGTAATACTTTCCGAGATATTTCCGAACCGGATCCGTGGTATTGCCATGGCCACCGCAACAACTGTTCTGTGGATAGCCTGCTTTGCGCTTACCTACACCTTTCCCATCCTGAACAAACTGTTACATGCAAGCGGAACATTCTGGCTTTACGCCTTTATTTGTTTGTCGGGCTTCCTTTTCATCCTGAAGAAATTGCCGGAAACAAAAGGAAAAAGTCTGGAAGAAGTAGAGGCGTTTTTACAGGGTTCCGGTAAAAAGTAAAATATGAAAAGTAAACTTCAGAATCCGCAATATGTTGTCCCCGGGGACACTCCTGCAGACAGACCGGCAGAAGCCAGGGCCTGGTATGAAAAAGTAGTCATACCTACATACGGAACAGGAAAAGCGGAAAAGAATCCCATGTTCCTTGAAAAGCGTGTTTACCAGGGAAGCAGTGGAGTAGTGTATCCTCATCCTGTTGTGGAAAAGATCCTGGATCAAAAGGTTGATAAAGCCTGGGACGCTGTTTTTCTCGAAAATCAATATCTGAAAGTTATGATACTTCCGCAATTGGGAGGTCGTATCCAGATGGCTTTTGACAAAACAAAACAGCGGCATTTTGTATACTACAACCAGGTGATAAAACCGGCACTTGTAGGGTTGACCGGACCGTGGATCTCAGGCGGGATCGAATTCAACTGGCCACAACACCATCGTCCTTCAACATTCGAACCTGTTGATC
Source organism: Bacteroidales bacterium (assembly GCA_035258345.1). Lineage (GTDB taxonomy): Bacteria > Bacteroidota > Bacteroidia > Bacteroidales > UBA10428 > UBA5072. The sequence goes on along the minus strand of DATEVU010000065.1, from coordinate 1,793 downwards.
ATTGCATCAAGAATAATTCGGACGGCAGTGTAACCGTTTGGTGCAGTGAAGTCGAGAGGATGTTCAGGACACGGGGAATGACTGGTTTTACAATTTATCCGCACTGTGCCTATCTCGAAATAAAGGTCAGGTTATTTAACCGTACCAGCCTGCCACAAAGCTTTTTATGGTGGGCGAATCCGGCCGTCAAGGTGAATGATGATTACCAATCGGTCTTCCCTCCAGATGTGCATGCGGTATTTGATCATGGAAAAAGGGATGTTTCTACTTTTCCCATATCCACAGGAAAGTATTACAAAGTGGACTATTCGCCGGGAACGGATATTTCACGATATAAGAATATTCCGGTACCGACTTCCTATATGGCCATTACTTCGGATTATGATTTTGTGGGCGGCTATGAGAACGATAGTAAAGGAGGCCTTCTGCATGTTGCCAATCATCATGTGGCACCGGGAAAGAAACAGTGGACATGGGGCAATGGAGACTTCGGTTATGCATGGGACCGTAACCTTACTGATGAGGACGGACCCTACATCGAACTGATGTGTGGTGTCTACACCGATAACCAGCCTGATTTCTCATGGATGATGCCCGGCGAGGAAAAAACATTCAGTCAATATTTCATGCCTTACCGTGACCTGGGCGTTGTGAAAAATGCTACCCGGGAAGCAATGGTAAACCTGGAAATAGAAAACGGGGCAGCCCGCATCAGGGTGTATACCACATCGGATTATCCTGCAGGAAAAGTTGTCTTAATGCTGGATGATCATTTGCTGTTTAATGAATCATTCGATTTTCATCCGGCAACTTCCTATGAGGGCCTCGTGATTTTACCGGAAGGTACCAAACCGGAGCAATTATTGGTTGAGGTGAAAAGTGCTGAGGGGAAAACTCTCGTGGGCTGGAGACCTGAACCCGTTACTTTGAAGGAAACTCCTGAACCGGCAAGGTCAGCTAAAACTCCCGGAGAAACAGAAAATATCGAACAACTATACCTAACAGGTTTGCACCTTGAACAATACCGGCATGCAACCTATGATCCGCGTGATTACTATGAGGAAGCACTGAGGCGCGACAACGGAGACAGCCGTTGTAACAATGCTCTCGGATTATGGCTGCTCCGGCGGGGACAATTCGCAAGGGCGGAAATACATTTCCGGAGATCTATAAAGACGCTGACCCAACGCAATCCAAATCCTGCCGATGGAGAGGCGTTCTTTAACCTGGGACTTGCACTTCGATATCAAGGGAAGGCTGAGGAAGCCTATGATGCTTTTTACAAGTCGGTTTGGAATTCAGCCTGGGTAAATTCCGGATATTTTCAGATCGCTTGTTTGGAAATCATGAAAGGCCGATGGAATGAGGCATTGTCGGCCATTGACAGGTCGCTGGCACGAAACTGGTGGGATCATAAGGCACGGCATCTCAAGGTGCGCATATTGAGACAACTTAAAATGACCGGAGAAGCCCTGGACCTTTGCAGCGAATCACTTGAGGCGGACCCGTTCAACTATGGTATTCTGTTTGAAAAATATCTGCTCCGGCAAAGAAATCCCGGGGACCTGTCGCTTCTGAAACAACTGATCAGGGGTAATATCCACACTTATACCGAATTTGCACTTGACTATGCCTGGGCCGGCCTTTATTCAGAGGCTTCCGAACTTATTACAATTGGCATAGCTGAACAAGAGGTAAATGATGTATATCCACTTGCCTGGTATTTCAAGGCCTGGTTCGAACACCAGTCGGACAATGTAATTCAGGCCAGTCAGTCGCTTGAGATGGCAGCC
>DATEVU010000064.1:0-14160 GCA_035258345.1 Bacteroidales bacterium | reverse complement strand
CTGCACGTTGACCAAACATTTCGCGTCCCATGCCGTATTTAACTGCTTCGTAACCGGCAACGGCGTTGATCTTATGCTGTCCGAATGTTTTATCAAGGGTGAGTGAGTTGGTCCACACCCAATCGTTGCCGTAGTATGCACTTTCTCCCAAATTCGGGGTAGCTGCGTTTTCCGACCTTTCATAGGTTGCATAGGAATAGTTCACGCCATATCCGTTATTCCAGGTACCTCCCACGGTGGATCTGAAGTTCAATCCTTCCAAAATCTTAATATCAGCAAACATACTCCCGATCATACGAATGTTATGAAATTTATCGTCTTTGTCCCTTGTGAGGGAGGCTACTACATTTGCAGACTGACCCAACCGGGGGGCAATTCCAGTACCTCCCCATTCGCCGGGCATATAGTAATGAACCAAACCGTCAATTTCCTGATCAACGATGACAGGGATGATGGACTGGGTTCTGTAGGGACCCATCTGGATCGGGCTGCCTTCATTCAAATTACCTACTCCCAGATTAGAGCGATAGGACATGGTGAGGTTTTCTCCAATTTTCACCCGGTCATTTAAAAAGGTAAATTCGGAATTGAACCGTGCGCTGTATCTTTCAGCATGGGTGTGAATAACGACACCGTCCTGTTTGAAATACCCCAGTCCTGCAAAAAAAGCAGCCTTTTCATTACCGCCCGACAGGGAGAGGTCATGATTTTGGATTCCTGCGGGATCGGTTATTGCATCATACCAATCCGTATTTGCAGCCCAGACGGGTAATGTGGGTGATGCAGCGGAAGAAGGTCCATAGATCGGGTGAGTTTCCGATGTGCCGTCATTGGCATATACCAGCCACTGCAGGTCAGCATATTCCTGTGCACTGAGCAGGTCTTTTGTGGGACCATCACCTGGTTGTTGCGTACCCACATACATGTCATAGGTTACTTTCACACCCTTACCCCCTTTTTTTGTGGTAACGATGATAACACCGTTTGATGCCCTGGAACCGTAAATGGAAGCTGCACCGGCATCTTTCAGAACCGATATGGATGCAACGTCATTCGGGTTCATCGAAGAAATGTCCTGGGTGGGAACTCCGTCAACGATATACAGCGGATCATTGTTCTCAAAGGAACTGAATCCCCTGATCCTCACCTTGGAGGTTGTACCGGGTTGTCCGCTACCTAAAACGGTAACTCCGGAGGTACGTCCCTGCAACTGGTTACTTACGTTACCTGAGGGGATAGCGGTGAGCTTGGTGGCTTCAACAACGCCAACCGCACCGGTTATATCCCGCTTGCGCTGGGAGGTGTAACCGATAACCACCACTTCCTGAAGGGCCTGTATGTCCTCGGCAAGAACAACCTCGATCACGCTCTGCGCACCTACGGTGATCTGCTGGGTAATACTGCCGATCGATGAAAATACAAGCACAGCTGCCGGCCCCGGCACTCTGATCGAGTATGCACCATTTGCATCGGTGATTGTTCCGGTCATTGTTCCCTGGACCATAATATTTACGCCCGGGATCGGTTCCCCGCCTTCAGCGGCAACCTTCCCCGTAATGGTACTTTCCTGGGCAAAAATACTGCCCATTGAAAACACCATGCTGAGAAGAAACAGCGCAATGCGCCGTACATTGGTAAGAATTTTCATAATTAATTAGTTTTATAAAACACGTTAGTTAAAGGGTTTTTTGAAAAAGTACACATACACTTGATCAAAACAAATATAATAAATAAAAAGGATTAACATTAAAAAAACATTAAAAAATTTCACCTTTTGAACATATTAGCCGCAAAAAACGTTCGCCAATTTCTGTCAAAATATTGTTTATAAGCGCCATACAAAAAACCCGTTTTTTGGGTTATTTGCTTCAATCTACAATATATTTATGCAAATTAAGAGTTGAAATGTTTCTATGAATATGCAAATAATCGAATATACCATTAAGCCACGAAGTGGCTAAATCTTAATAACCGTGGGTAAAACCCACGGAAAGAAGTATACAATGAACCTCAACCCTGAAGGGGTTGAATATAATAAATACTTTTTCTTAATAATTTCAACCCTTTCAGGGTTGCGATAAGTGTCAGTCATTATCTCCGTGGGTTGCACCCACGGTTATTGAGATTAAACCCCTTCGGGGTTATTCATCAGCAACTTATCCTTTTGGACTTCTTAGTTAGGATTTAGAACTTTTTTCGACTCTTAATCCGCATTACTATTTAGATAACAGGAAAATATGACCATATATGAATCAATAGACTCGTGTATTACCTGCCATCGGTCATTCTACCTTTCAATTTTAATGAATTAACCGGAAAATGTTTAATATTGCCAACAAGTGTTAAATATAAGGTATCAGATTATCTTAACCCGGAATGTTATGAAGATATTGGTTGTGGAAGATGAACCCAAGGTCGCTTCATTTATAAAAAAAGGACTTGAAGAAAGTCATTATGAGGCCGAAATTGCTTATGACGGATTGTCGGCAGAAAAACTTGCCCGGCTATACAACTATGACCTTTTCATACTTGATATCGTGATCCCCGGGATCAGCGGCCTGGATTTATGCAAAAAGCTTAAAAAGCTATATCCGGCTTTACCGGTGTTAATGCTTACTGCCCTGGGGACAACTGACGATAAGCTCATCGGATTTGATGCCGGCGCGGATGATTATTTGGTGAAGCCGTTTGAGTTCAGGGAGCTGCTTGCCAGAATTAAAGTTTTGCTGAAGCGGGTTAATCAATCTCATGACACGGTAAACAGGCTTATCGTTAGTGACCTGGAGCTGGATCTTGATAAAAAAGAAGCCCAAAGGGGCAATACACATATTGATCTTACTGCCAAGGAATTTTCATTGCTTGAATACTTTATGCGCAACAGCGGCAGGGTACTTTCACGAAACGATATTGCCGAAAAAGTCTGGCATGTAAACTTTGACTTTGGGACCAATGTTGTTGATGTTTATGTTAACTTCCTCCGGAAAAAAATCGACAGGGGATTTGATAAAAAGCTGATCCATACACGGGTTGGCCTTGGCTATATTTTTGGGGAATATTAATATGCAGATCAGGACCAGATTAACCTTGCAGTTTCTCCTGTTGGGAGGAATGATCATGGTATTTGCCTCCGCAGCGATTTACCTGTCGTCCTCCAGTTTCCGGAAGGAAGACTTTAATAACCGTCTCAGGAACAGGGCCAGAAGTACAGCCAGGTTATTGCTGAACGCCTATGATATTGATGCACAACGTGTCCTGAGAATTGAACGGGATAATCCCGCTAACCTGTATAACGAAAAGATAATCATTATTGATTTCAAAAATGATACCCTGTACAGCACCGATGAAGACAAGGAAATAAAAATTACCAATGGTATAATCGAACGGGTACGGTTATACCAAAAGGTAAGTTACCGGCAGGATTCCTATGAAGTGCTTGGTACACTATTTACCGCGAAATATGACCGGTATGTGGTAATAGCCGCCGCTACCGATATAGAAGGATATTTACACCTGAAAAAATTAAAAATTATTTTGCTCGTTGTTTGCCTGATAAGTCTTTTGTTGTTTTTCATTGCCGGATGGCTTTTTGCAGGGAGAGCCCTTAAACCCATTACGGATGTGATAAAACAGGTTGAGGATATTTCCATAACCAGCATGAATTTAAGGGTTTTTGAAGGTAATGGCACGGATGAGATCGGCCGGCTTGCGAAGACTTTTAACAAAATGCTTGAACGCCTGGCGACCGCCTTTGCCATGCAAAAGGATTTTATAGCGAATGCATCGCATGAACTGAGAACCCCGCTTACTTCGATCAATGGTCAATTGGAAGTTCTCATGATGAAAGACCGTTCAACGGCAGAGTATAAGTCAGCACTCGGATCAGTGCTTGATGACATTAAATCCCTGATTAACCTCTCCAACCGGCTTCTGTTGATAGCACGCACCAGTGCAGAGAGCCCGGTGAATCTGAATAAGAAGATCAGGATTGATGAAATTCTCTGGCAGGCCCAGGAGGAAACAGGGAGGTTCAATAAGGATTTTCACGTCAATATTACTCTCGACAATTCATTAACCGATTTCGATCAGATGGTCGTTCGGGGAGATGAATACCTGCTGAAAGTTGCAGTTACTAATATTATTGAGAATGCCTGCAAATACTCTCCCGATCATACCGTTGATATTAAATTTGAGCACTCCGAAAAGTGGATCGGGGTAGTATTTAAGGATAACGGAATTGGTATATCTGAGGAGGATCTCGGGAAGATCCTGGAACCCTTTTACAGGGGAACAAATGCCCATTCCATACCCGGCAGCGGAATAGGTCTTCCACTTGTTAACCAGATAGTTAAAATCCATAATGGCCAGTTGACTCTTACCTCACGGATCGGTAAAGGAACGCGTGTTACCGTAAAACTACCCATAGTCAGCTAAAACTGAGCCCAGGAAGTTTAATCCTTTTTTAATTCCCTTTTAATCCTTGTTTAATAGCGGGGGAGTAATATTGTTAAAATGAGCCAGCGGAGTGAATTACCGAAAAATATTATATTTACAGCCCTTAAAATTGAACGGTCTTTAACGACTCATGACTGTATTTATAAATAAACAATAATATTCATAACATGTTCAAAAAAAAGAATTATTGCGGCAATTCAGTGGAATTCAAAGGCTTTGTTGTCCTTTTAGCCCTGTTGCTGTTATTTCCCGGATGTAAATCCGGTAGCAAGTATTCCCCTAAATCGCGGAAACAAACTGCTGCCACAGTCCCTGCGGCTAATGCAGATTTTTACCAGGAGATCGGCCGGGAGATCGGACTGGACTTTATTCATACCATCGGAGATGACCACCTGGATAACATTGTGGAATCCGTAGGCGGAGGTGCTGCATTTCTCGATTATGACCAGGATGGCTATATCGATCTTTATGTTTGCAATGGCACCTGGATAGAAGGTTTCAGCCATGGTGAAAAACCTTCGAAGATGCCGGAAAACCGCCTTTACCGTAACCGCGGCGATGGTACTTTTGAGGATGTTACCCGGAAATCCGGTGCAGGTGATCCGGGATATGGCATGGGGGTAACCATCGGTGATTATAATAACGACGGATATCCGGATATTTTTGTCAGCAATTACGGACCTAATGTATTGTATAAAAATAACGGCAGGGGTTCATTTACCAATGTAACCCAAACTGCCGGGGTGGCAGGAAACGAGTGCAGTGTGGGAGCCGTATGGCTGGATTATGATCTCGACGGATTCCTGGATCTGTATGTAAGCAATTACCTGAGCTTTGATCCCGAGTATAAGTATTTTTATGCCCCGGACGGTTTTCCCGGCCCAATGGCCTATGACAGTCAGCATGATGTGCTGTACCGCAACAACGGGGATGGCACATTTGAGGATGTCACGGAAAGCATGGGTATCGCGGATCTGGATGGAAGGGCAATGGGTGTGGGTGCTGCAGATATTGACGATGATGGTTGGGTCGACATCTACGTGGCCAATGATCATTCCCTGAACTATCTATGGCACAATGATGAAGGCAAAGGATTCACCGACAGGGGAACCATGTCGGGTACCGCCTTCAGTCAGGCCGGCGAAGCAACAGTCAGCATGTCGGTTGACTTTGCTGATTTTAATGGCGACGGCCTCCTGGATCTTTTTGTTTCCGATGATTCCTATTGTGCCTTATACCGGCATGAAGGCAGCGGCGTATTTACCGATATATCCAACCCTTCGGGAATTTCCTCACAGTCCGCACAGTTTGTCGGGTGGTCCTCGTCCTTTGTCGATTATGACAACGATGGTGATGTGGATATTTTTAAATCGAACGGTGCGCTCAAACATTTGTATGGACAGGAAGACCAATTGTTTGAGAATATGGGTGGTGAAAAGTTTACGGATGTATCCCTTGACAGGGGGGAATATTTTCATCACGAGATGGTAGGCCGCGGAGCATGCCTGGGTGATTATGACAACGACGGTGATATGGACATATTTGTGGTAAATCTCAATGACCGGTGCATCTTTTTAAGAAATAACCGGGGTAATGAAAACAACTGGCTGATCCTCAATCTGATTGGCGGAACGAGTAACCGCGACGGGATTGGTGCACGGGTAAAAATAGTCTCAGGCGGGAAAACACAAATAACCCAGAAAAGAAGCACAACCGGGTATCTGTCGCAGAATGATCCACGAATCCACTTTGGCCTGGCAGGCAATGAAACGGTTGAAATGATTGAAATTAAATGGCCGTCGGGTAAAGTACAGACACTGGAAAATGTGAAAGCCAACCAGATACTTGATATCAAAGAACCGTAAATGAACTTTTTCATGTATACCAAAAGAATTCATCTTGTTTCTCTTATTCTGCTGACAGGGCTTTCGTGCATTTTCAGCATTTCCTGCAACCGCAGTTCTTTAGACGGAAAGCTGATTATTACACAAACCAACGGGAATCCTGCCGGTTTAAACAGGGTTACCGGTGAATCCTGGCGTTATGTTCCCACAGCACGCATCATTGCAGTTGATCCCGATAAGCCTTCATTAATCAAAGTTCTTTCCGAAGGATTCTATTCGGCCTGCTCCCCTGAGATCTCCCCTGACGGAAAGTTCATGCTTTTTGCCGCCCAGCGGAAACAGGAAGAAAACTGGCAGATCTGGATTATGGACATGGAGAATCTGAAGAGCAGCAAGGTTACCTCTTTCACAGAGAATTGCACCGATCCGGTATTCCTGCCAAACGGAAGGGCTGTATTCAGTAAAAAAACAGCAAACGATACGGTCAAAACCGGACATTCCCTGTTTTCCTGCAATACCGATGGTACTGACATCAGACAGCTCACTTTCCATCCGCATGCCAATTTTGCCACCACAGTGTTAAAGGATGGCCGGTTGCTGACAATCACCCGCCAGTTGCTCCCCGGTGTGGCCGATCCCATGTTCATGGTTTTGCGCCCCGATGGCACCAAAGCCGATATGTTTTACAAAGGTACACGGGGTGCGGCCTTATTAAGCCGTGCAAGGGAAACGGATGATGGCAGGATACTGTTTATTGAAACCGACAGCAGCAGCGATGCCAAAGGAAATGTAGTTTCCATCAGTTATAACCGGCCCCTGCACAGCCGGATGAATCTCACTGCAGGAATTCCAGGCAATTTTAATGCAGTTTTTCCCATGCCTTCAGGAAAATATATTGTGTCCTACAGGGCGGCGGATGCTGACCGGTATGCACTCTATGAATTCGATCCGACCAGCAATGTACTGGGTAAGAAGGTATATGGCAGCACCGATAGTAATATCCTGGAGGCTGTTCTGGTCGAAAAAATCACCAGACCCAAAAAATTGCCCAGTGAGGTGGACAATGGCGTGAAGACCGGATTACTGCTCTGCCAGGATATTCATATGACCCGCATGTCAATGGCTGATCATTCCACTGTTTTCCCAAAAGCCGGTAAGATTGAGATTTTAGGTGTTGATTCAACACTCGGCATCGTTCAGGTTGAAGAAGATGGTTCATTTTACCTGAAGGTTCTTGCAGATACTCCGTTTCAAATAAGGACCCTGGATGAGAACGGCAATGTTGTTCACGGACCCTGCGACTGGCTCTGGCTGAGACCCAATGAGCGGCGCGGATGTGTTGGTTGCCATGAGGATCCTGAACTGGTACCGGAGAACAATACTCCCCTGGCTATAAAAAGATCCCCGGTGATCATTCCGGTTCATCTTTCAGAAATAACCGAAAAAGCAGTTGAATTAGAATAGCTATGAAAAAGTTGTACATAACAGCACTGGTTTTCGGCGTCATTTTTCTTATAGGACTTGCTTTTTATCCGCGTGCTCATCGCTGGGCAAGGGCACATGTTAACTACCAAACTGCTGTGGAAGATCATCCGTTGAACTGTGCCTCCTGTCATATTTACACCCAAAAGACCGGACTTATACCGAAACTGATCAATGCGGATTACTATTCCCCATTTAATCTCACTGTTTCCAATGACGGAAGTAAACTTTATATTGTTGCCGAGGAAGAAGGTGCTTTGCTGGTGGTTGATTTGAAAAAAAGCAAGGTATTGCATAAGATCGGTGTTGGTAAAAGCCCCCACAGCGTGATCCTGGATAAAGCCGGAAACAGGGCCTATGTCAGCAACCAATGGTCGGATAATGTATCGGTGATCGATCTTGCGGAAAACCGTATCACGGACACGTTGAAAACAGGTAATGGTCCGGCAGGCATGGCCTTAAGCGCAGACGGAGAATTCCTGTACGTGGTCAATTCCTATGGTTCCGATCTGTCTGTTATTGATCTCTCCACCGGGGAAGAATTAAAAAGGCTGACTGCCGGCAATAATCCTACAGGAATTCAAGCTTCTCCTGACGGAGGCAAACTGTTTGTCACGAGCCGGCGTACCATGGGGTTGCCCTTTGATGATACGGTTAGATGTGAACTTACCATAGCCGATGACAAGTTACAAAGGATCGTTGAACGCAGGGATATCAAATCGGCATATCTGATGGAAAACATTGCTTTCACCCCTTCCGGGGACCTGGCCATTATGCCGCTTATCCGGCCCAAGAACAATGTTCCGGCCGTGCAGGTTGAACGGGGCTGGATGATGACGCATGGTATCGGTATAATAGATCCAAAACCCAACGGGAAAACAGTTCAGCTGTTGCTCGATGAACCGAATGCCTATTATGCCGATCCTTTTGATATTGTAATTACACCCGACGGAAAGAAAGCCTTTGTTTCCCATAGCGGCGTAGATTGTATCACCGTTGTGGATATTGAAGCCATTCGGGTTTTACTGGCAGAATCTTCCGACGAAATGCTGAATACCTATGCCAATCACCTGGGTATCAGCAGCCGGTACGTTATTAAACGCATCCATACAGGAGCCAATCCAAAAGGTCTTGCTCTCTCACCGGATGGTGAAAAACTCTATGTTGCCGAGCACCTGGAGGACAGGATTGCTGTTATTAATACCGGGAGCCTGGAAACGGAAGGAACAATTGACCTGGGCGGTCCGCGGAGAACCACGGTTGCCAGGCAGGGAAGAAAAATGCTGAACAATGCAGGACACACCTTTCAGAACCAGTATGCCTGTTACACGTGTCATCCCGATGTGCATGAAGATGGCCTGGTGTACAATATGGCATCGATTGATATGGGACGTAACCTGGCCAATACCCAGTCTTTGCGCGATATTGGCGATACCCCGCCTTTTAAATGGAACGGGAAAAATCAAACCATATATAAGCAGGACGGGATGCGTTTCTCAACAGTCCTTACAAGGACCGAACCCTTCAGTCACAAAAACCTGGATGCCCTGGTTGCCTACATCATTACTGACAATCCCTATCCGCCGAATCTGCTTTATAATCCAACAGGAAAGCTGAATGACATGCATCTTCGCGGAAAAGCTCTCTTTGAACGCACACACAACAATGCCGGAGTGGAGATCCCTGCCCTGAACCGTTGCATCACCTGTCATCCTCCTCCCTATTATACCAATCTGCAGCCGGCCGATGTAGGAACACTTGCCGCGACCGATGATTCGATGCTGTTTGATACACCTCATTTGAACAATGTTTATGCATCGCCACCTTACTTACATGACGGACGTGCCAAAACGCTCGAGGAGATCTGGACCCTGTATGCTCCTGAAGAAAAACATGGCGCTGTAAATGATTTTACAAAGATCCAGCTGAATGAATTGATCGAATATTTAAAAGCTTTGAGCGGTCCGGAATATCACCAGGAAGAACAGCAAGTGCAACATGCGAAGATAATAACCCATTAATTCTTTAACTATGAAAAGACAAACCTGTAAGAAGTCATTCCCGCAATCAGTATTGATTTCTGCATTAGCAGGATTTTTCCTTCTGGTACTTATAGGCTGTAAAAGTTCAGGTCCTGATCAGCAGTCCGAAAACGACAGCAGGTCGGGTGAGGGACCTGGCCGGGAGAGTGCAGCCGGTTCCGGAAGTGATGCCCAATCGGTTCCTGTTTATGGAAAATGGCAAAATTTTACCACAAAGGATGGATTGCCTTCCAACAAAGTTTATACCGTGCGCGTTGACGGTGACCGGGTATTAGCAGGAACCCATGATGGACTGGCCGTTTATGAAAATGGTAAATGGCGCACCTATACGACAAACGATGGTTTGGCCCATAACGGCATCGTTTCCATCGATGTATGCCAACTTACCGGTGATGTCTGGATCGGTACCCTGGGCGGATTGAACCGTTGGTCATCGGGCAAATTCACCACTTTTAACCAGTTTAACAGCGGTATGCCGAACGACCTGGTCTATTGTGTGTATTGCGAAGGGAAGGACGTTTGGGTTGCCACCGGGGGCGGTGCGGGACGATATGATACAAACACCAACAAATGGGAGATCTTTACCGAACAGAACGCTCCCATGCATGAACCCTGGACCTACGGGGTTTCGGCAGGCGACGGAAAAGCATACATTGCAGCCTGGGGAGGCGGTGTTATTGAATACAATACCCAGACAAAACAGTTCCGGGACTATACGGATCCGGATGGTGAGATGGAAATTGATCTTTTGCCCGATGATGGCGTGGTTCATGATATAACAACGGCTACAGCCTATAACGATGGTATCTTATGGGTATCCACTTATTTTGGACTTAGCCGCTACGACGGCAAGAACTGGAAAGGGTATTTTGATCATGACAGCGGACTGGCCAGCAACTTTATCAATTTTATCAGGGTTGAAGGCAGGGTGGTATATGTATGCAGCGACAACGGTCTAAGCAGCACAGATGGTAATACCTGGGTTACCTATAAAAAATTTGACAACAGCAGGGACGGGAAAGCGATTATTACCCAGGGTGACATAAAAGAAGAAGTAGCATTATCTCCCTCCATTTCACACAACTTCATCATTGGCGTGGATGCCGAGGACGATGTGCTTTGGGTGGCTACCGCGGAAGGCGTTAGCCGGGGTGAAGTGCTCCATTGATTAAAAACGTGAACATAAGGAATGTAAATCGCAACATATTATTCAGAATTAGTATTATGGAAAAAGGACAATTACTTGTAGATCTGTCAAGGCTTACTGACGGCGAACGTATTGAGATGAAAAAACTAGGGTTCTTATCGGATGACAACAACATTACCGAACCGGTATATCCGTCAATACATGAAAAGCGTGCTCCTGTTGAAAAGCATGTCGTGCATATTCCGAATGTACTCAATGAAGCGTATGATTATCAGAAGCCTTCCTCGTTTTCAAGGGCATTGCGCCTTGACCTCGGCGGTTATAAAACGTTGTTAATTTCCGGTACTGCCAGTGTGAATGAAGAAGGAAAAGCCGAGTACATCGGTGATTTCAAAGCCCAGGTATGGAGAACATACCGCAATATCACCACGCTTTTGGCTGCCGAAGGCATGTCGTGGCACGATGTGGTGAGAACCACCAACTATCTCAGGGATATTGAACGGGATTATGATGAATTCAACAAGATCCGTACCTCTTTTTACCACTGGATGAAACTTGATCCGCTTCCTGCCAGCACAGGAATTCAGGCAAGGCTGTGCTGGGAAACTTTGCTGTATGAAATAGAAGTGTATGCAATTTGTAAATCAAACTAAAATTAAAATAGCCATGAAATTTAACAATTGGGTTTTGGCAATTATGTTTCTGGTTACCCTGCTGCCGTTTTCAAATTCTTACGCTCAGGATAAAGAGATGAAATATGGCAATACACCGGATGAGATCTTCCCATACGACAATTTTCAGAAGGCGTATAAATACCATTTTGTGGAACCAACGCAGTTCTATGGAGCAGGACGTGATGAGCCCGCACCCAAAAATCTCAAGGAAGTGCGGCTGGGATTCCTGGGTCCGCTGGAAGGATCCTACATTAAAGATCTCGGAACACAGATGCTGCAAGGAACACAGCTTGCCATAGAAGAAGCCAATAAAAAAGGCGGGTACAATGGTATCCCGTTCAGGCTGATGATCCATAATGATGTTGGCTTATGGGGTGCTGCAGCCAACGAAGTGGTAAAAATGGATGATGAAAAGGTTTGGGCCTGGCTGGGAACTATTGACGATATTAATTCACACGTTGCCATACGGACAACGCTTAAACTGGAAATACTCTGTGTGAATACCGGCGATCCCGATCCTACGTTTACCGAGACCGCCATCCCCTGGGTAATCCGCGCTATTTCCGATGACCGGCAAAGCGGTTATGTCCTGGCCAATTATATGCATCGGAAAATGGGGCATAAACGGGTAGCCATGATGCGGGCTAACAACCGGTACGGCAGGGTGGGTGTAATGGAATATGCCGATGCAGCCACAAGGATGGGATTTCCGTTTATTATTGAAGAACGGTTTAACGATGCGGAAACCGATTTTACTTCCCAACTCGAAAGAATCAAGAAAACCAGGCCGGATGCAATACTGATATGGGGAAATGCAAAGGAAAGCGCACTTATTTTACAACAAATCCGTGCACTGGGAATGGATCAACCGATTTACGCTTCGGACAGGGTGGTAAATCCCATATTTCTGAATATTGCCGGAAAACTGGCCGAAGGAATCATAACCACCTGCCAATACAATCCTACCGCCAATGATCCCAGATTAAAGGCTTTTCAAAGCAATTACCGGAAAAGATTCGGTATGGAACCGGATGTGTTTGCCGCGCATGCCTATGACGGAATGAACCTGATCATTGATGCCATTCGTAAAGTTGGACTTAACCGGGTCCTGATCCGCGATGTGCTGACTGATATGAAGACTTTTCAGAATTATCCGGGAATTACGGGTAAGGTTGTCTTTGATGCAAGCTGGAATGATGTTGGCCCCATCTGGATGGCAAAGGTAAATCAGGGAAAGTTTGAATTTACCCCTGCTCCTCCTATGGGAAAGGATGCAAGTACCGGGAGTAAGACCGGAAGGTATTAATCTTATAAGGAACAATCCATGGAAACAAATTCATGTACCGTTCCGGTGAGTATTGGATTTTCCGTTCCGAAAAGGGTGAATCGGGAATCAAAGCCGGATATCACACAGGTGATCATTAACGGAATCAGGGTAGGGGGTCCTGAAGTTGTTGTGATTGCCGGACCCTGTGCGATTGAAAACCAGGAGCAGTTGTTTGAAACTGCAAGCGCGGTGCAGGCATCGGGGGCAAGGATTTTACGCGGCGGGGCTTTCAAACCGCGTTCTTCACCCTATAAATTCCAGGGATTGGGTGAGGAAGGATTAAAATTAATCCGCAATATCTGCAATGTTACGGGCATGCCTTTCGTAACCGAAGTTATGGATACACGCCAGGTTGAGCTGGTTGCCGGTTATGCCGATATGTTGCAGGTAGGTTCCCGGAATATGCACAACTACCCGCTGTTAAAGGAAGTTGGGATGCTCAGAAAACCAGTATTGCTGAAACGCGGGATGATGGCAACAATTGAAGAATTCCTGCTTGCAGCCGAATATATTCTTAATCAGGGTAATGATCAGGTAATTCTTTGCGAAAGGGGCATCCGTACTTTTGAAACGGCCACCCGAAATACGCTGGACCTGAGCGCTGTGCCCATGCTGAAACAGCTCACCCATCTGCCCGTAATCGTCGATCCCAGTCATGGTACAGGACTCAGGTGGATGGTGCCTGCCATGTCGAAGGCCGCAATAGCTGCCGGAGCCGACGGCCTGATCATAGAGGTTCATTATCAACCCGAAAAAGCATTGTGTGACGGTCAGCAATCACTCAGTCTGCCAGAATTTGCACAATTGATGAAGGATCTGAAAAAGGTAGCGCAGGCAATAGGGCGGGAATTATTGTAAAAAATAACCATGAATCTTAGAATCCTCCTTACTTTTTTCCTATCCTTCATTATTCACACCCTGTCATCCCAAAATACGCAACCCATCAAAATAGGCTTGCTGATCCAGGACAAAGCCTCCCTGGCAGCAAAACAGGGTGCAGAAATGGCTATTAAACTGGCAAATAAACAAAATGGAGGTAACAGCCGTCCATTTCAGCTCATAACAAAAGGCATGGAAGGTCCATGGGGGACCGGAGCCAAACAGGCAATAGACCTGATCTTTGAGAATGAGGTGTGGGCTCTTCTGGGATCACATGACGGGAGAAATGCTCACCTTGTGGAACAAGCCGCTA
>DATEVU010000063.1:0-6815 GCA_035258345.1 Bacteroidales bacterium | reverse complement strand
CGATTTTCTTTGTTCGTGGTGACTTTTTCTGGTCTTTTGTGTGGCAGACAAAAGAGGACAAAAAAATGGATTTAGAATAAAAATAGGATAATTAAATAAACCCATTCACAACACTATATAAGCCATTGCTGGCAGCGGGTTTGCTAAGGGTAGCACACTTAGTTAGCCTGTGGTAACCAGATAACAAAGCGCTCTGACAACCTGCCTGGCGGCAGACAGGCCCAACGGCTCATACACGCGGTCGTTATGGATAAGAATTTATAAACCTGTAATATCATTCCTTGTAATAGTGCAGGCTTCCCTTAAAACGGTAAGGCTTGCATGCCTTCGGTTACGGAATAGGTGTTTAAAACCTTATGCACCTAAAGTAACGGCATAAGCAAAGTCGTCAGCATGTAAATAAGGCTAGAGGCAATCTAAACAGGTGTCATATACACACAAATCCCGCTTCAGTTTGCATCGGAAATAACGGGTTCGGAGTCCGGCCGTTTTCCCGCCCTTTTTTTGCTGTCATCAGCCAAACCAGTACGACAATTTAAACAAAGGAGATTATCACTATCCAAAAGGTAGAATAGGGCTTATGATTGTTGATGTTACTTTAATACAAAAATTCCCGGTATATCAGTGTCCCGATCAAATAATTTGTATATTTTCGGAACGGGAAATTCAACCCTCGCTTACCGGATATTTATGAGTACAGACAAGTCAGCCGTTATTATCGGCGCCGGGATCGGCGGCATAACCACTGCCATTTACCTCGCCAAACAAGGATTCCGGGTTTCGGTATATGAAAAAAACTCCTCTCCGGGCGGACGTTGCGGGCAAATCATGCGTGACGGGCACAGGTTCGATCTGGGGGCCACCATTTACCTGATGCCGGAGGTATACCGCATGGTATTTGATTCCCTGGGCACCAGTGCCGATAAGTTATTTGAATCCACGCCGCTTCCCACGCTTTATAAAATTTATTTCCTGGATGGGATACAGCTTGCTTTTACAACCGACAAGGATAAAATGAAAGATCAGCTGGAAAAGCTTGAAGCGGGAAGTTTTGAGAAATCACAGCACCTGCAGCAGGAGGGTTACCGGCTTTTCCAGCTTGCCATGAATAAGCTGATCGGCCGTAATTTCTTTCATTTATTTGAATTTGTAAACCTTAAAAATATCTTCCTCCTGATCAATCTCAAAACCCATATCAGGCATATCACCTATATTCGTCGCTTTTTCAGACATAAACATCTGCAAACGGCTTTTACCTTTCAGAATATATATGTAGGCCAAAATCCTTATCATGCTCCTGCCCTCTTTTCAATGATCCCGGCAGCCGAACTTACAGAAGGAACACTCTTCCCGGTTGGCGGTATGTCCGCTATCACCCGGAAACTTGTTGATATGGCGGAAGAGTTGGGCGTGCGGTTTGTATATGATGAACCGGTTATTAAAATTAAAACCGAAGGTAAGCGGGCTACCGGAATTGTACTGCAAAACGGCAGCCTCGTCAGGGCCTCCGTGATCGTGGCAAACGCTGACCTACCCTATGTTTACAGGGAGCTGCTACCCAACAAAAGTATTGCAAAAAGGCTCAACAGGCTCAAATACACATGCTCAGCCATTGTGCTGCACTGGGGTCTTGACAAGATATATGACGAACTGGGACATCACAGTGTTTTTCTATCCGGCTCCTATAAAGCAAACCTGAAAAAGATCTTCCGGCAAAAGTCACTTTCCGCCGATCCCAGTTTCTATGTTCACGCCCCTGTCAGGTCGGACAAAACCGCTGCACCTCCCGGCCATGATGCCCTGTCGGTGATCATCCCCGCCGGACACCTGGATGAAAGATACAATCACAACTGGAATGAACTGAAAAACGAAGCCAGGACTTCCGTGATCGACCGTTTGAAAAAAATGGGACTTACGGATCTGGAAGACCATATAAAATTTGAAATCTGTTACCTGCCACAGACCTGGAAAAGTATATTCAACCTGTCACGGGGTGCAACCTTTGGCAGTGTGGGCCATAATATCTTCCAGATGGGATATTTCAGACCGCACAACAGGCACAGGCTTTACCGGAACCTTTATTTTGCGGGCGGCAGCACTCATCCGGGCAATGGAATTCCGCTCGTTCTGCTTTCGGCGAAACTCACCTCAGAACGTATACTAAAAGAATACGAAAAATGAAAGAGCAATACCTTGCTATGTTCGAAAGGATTAATTTCAACAAGATCCTGGATCATCCGAACATTCTTATTGCAGCCAGCTTCTGGGAGGAAGAACGTTACCTTGCGGCCAAAACCTGTTATAAATATATGCGTGCCATAGACGACCTGATAGATTGTCACAAATCAGTACACGGACGCATTTCACAAGATGAGAAAAAAAGCTTTCTCCGGCATGTGCAATCCTGGATGGCTATGGCAAAGGATGCGGAAAATGACCTGACCGGAAACGGGGAGTTGAATGAAACCATCAGAAAATTCCATATTCCCCACTGGCCTTTGGAAGCATTCGCCAAGGCTATGATATATGATATTGACAACACAGGTTTCAGGACCCTTGATAATTTTCTGACTTACTCCCAGGGAGCTTCCGTAGCTCCGGCATCCATTTTCGTTCACCTCAACGGTCTTACATGTAATCAGGAAGAATACATGGCTCCGGCATTTGATGTAAAGGAAGCTGCCACACCCTGTGCAATTTTTAGTTACCTGGTGCACATTATCCGGGATTTTCAAAAGGATCAGCTCAACAACCTGAATTATTTTGCGGATGATCAGATGGTAAAATACGGGCTGACAGCGGACGATCTCAGAAAAATTGCCGAAGGCGGATCTATCCCCGGTACTTTCCGCAACATGATGGATAATTACTGTAAACTGGCCGACACGTATTGCAAAGCAACGTTCACCATAATCGAAAAGATCTCACCCCTGCTTGAACCCAGGTACAGGTTAAGCCTGCTTATTATTTTTAACCTGTACCTGATGGTTTACGAAAGAATAAATACCGGAAAAGGCAGCTTTACTGCCGCTGAACTCAACCCTGCCCCGGAGGAGGTCCGAAAAAGAGTATACGATACGATTGTTCATTTCAGGGTATAAACGGAATGACTGGCCGGCCGTGGTGACCAGTTGGCAGTATGAACCGGGAAACGGATTAATTCTTGGAATACAGGGCAGTCACATGGTCAATTACCCCGCTGCCGTCATCAACATTATAGGCCCACTCAATCTCTTCGAGGTTGGAAGAAATAATTCCCGAACCGGTTACCGTAAAATCTCCGCTCAACGTCTGTAACGGAATAGTAACTGTTTTACCCGACAAGGTTGCTTTTAATCCCAAATCACCCAGGTTGTAAAACCCGTCAATGATTATTCCGTCATAATTGTCGGCGTCAGGAGAAATATAAACAGTATATATTTCTTTGGTGGCCTTAAAGAACTCACTTTCCTCATCACAGGTCCACTCTCCCTCGAGTTTGGCAACCGTGGCATTAATCCCTCCTATATCCTCTGCAATTTCACAGGAATTAATAAGCAGTATCAATACAAATAAGGAGACGACAATTCCGATCAACCTGTTCCTTTTTAACCTTGTTTTCATATACCTATCTAATTTAATCCGTTATACCATGCGACCTATAGCCTATAGCCTAAAGTCTAATTATTTCCTCCCAAAACCATGCCAAATCAAAATCAATGTAGTATTTTCGACATTGTATTGATTTCTATTAAACGCATCCGATGATCAAAAGTTGGAATACTAACTCACAAAATAATACAATATGAAAACAGGCAGAATAGTCCTCATTGTAGTTTCTGTAATACTGGTTCTTTTTATTTTCAGGGGATGCAGGGGTTATAACAACCTGGTTACCTTGCGTGAACAGGTTAACCGCGAATGGGCAAATGTTGAGAATGTGTACCAGCGACGGGCAGATCTTATCCCCAACCTGGTAGCCACAGTAAAAGGCTATGCAGCTCATGAACAGGAGACCTTCACCCGCGTGGTTGAGGCCCGGTCAAAGGCAACCTCGGTAACCATTGATGCAGCCAACATGACGGAAAACGATATGATGCGATTTCAGGCTGCACAAGGCGAGATTAGTTCAGCATTGTCGCGCCTGCTTGCTGTAGTTGAAAATTATCCCGACCTGAAAGCAAATCAGAATTTCCTTGAATTGCAGGCACAGCTCGAAGGTACGGAAAACCGTATTGCTGTGGAGCGAAGGAAGTTCAACGAAACGGCAACAACCTATAATACGGAAATCAAAAAGTTTCCTGCAATTCTGTATGCCGGTTTGTTTGGATTTAAAGAGAGACCCTATTTTGAATCGGAAGCCGGTGCCAATCAGGCCCCCGAAGTGCAGTTCTAAACACTATGACTATGCAGGCATCAGGTTTTTTTACCCGGGAAGAAAAGGAACAGCTTAAGCAATGTATCCGGGATGCCGAAATGAATACCTCAGGCGAAATCAGGATCCATGTGGAAACATTCTTTACCGGTGAGGTTCTTGACAGGGCGGCTACTGTATTTGCCAGGCTGAACATGCATAAAACGGAGCTCAGGAATGGTGTGCTCCTCTATCTGGCCGTTGATAATAAAAAATATGCTGTTTTGGGAGATGTGGGAATCAACAGCGTTGTTCCCGGTGATTTCTGGAATGAAGTAAAGGGGGTGATGGAAGAGCATTTCAGGAATTCCCGGTTTTCACAGGGATTATGCCTCGCCGTCGCCATGGTCGGAGAACATCTGAAAAAGCATTTCCCCAGGCACAACCACGATATTAACGAACTTACCGATGAAATTTCCTTTGACAAGGTGGATTAAACAATGAAAAATAGATCAACCCTAAGTATTTTCAGCCTGCTGATACTGGCCTCACTGCTCAGTTCCTCCGTTTCAGGGCAACAGCTGCCCAAACCGATGGTTCCGTTGCGACTCGTAAATGATTTTACAGGTTTGCTCCAGGAACAGCAGATGATGGAGCTGAATAACAAACTGTTTGCCTTTAACAACGAAACATCCACCCAGATCTACGTGGTTACCTTTGATGACCTCCAGGGATTTGATATCGGTGATTTCGGTGTAAGACTCGCCGAAGAATGGGGAATTGGTCAGCAGGGCAGGGACAATGGCATACTCATCCTGGTTAGTCCTGCCAATCGCAAAGTTACAATTCAAACCGGATATGGGCTGGAGGGAGCCGTTCCTGACGCCATTGCGATGAGGCTCATTAATAACGTAATAACTCCGGGTTTCAGGACTGGCAATTATTATGGCAGTCTCGACTCTGCCACCAATGTACTCATGTCACTTACCCGGGGAGAATTCACTGCCGATGATTATATGAAAGGAAATAAAGAGAGCATCCCGGCTGCAGCCGTTTTTATGATCATGGTTTCCCTGCTTGTTCTTATAAGCATGTTCCGGACGCGCCGGAGGTTTTATTCACCCACCCGTTCGTTACCCTGGTGGATGCTGATGGGAGCAGGTTCAGTCCCGAAAAGCGGTTGGGGTAGTTTTTCATCGGGAAGGGGTAGTTTTGGCTCCGGAGGAGGAGGTTTTGGCGGTTTCGGAGGAGGAGGAGGAGGAAGCTTTGGCGGGGGCGGTGCAAGCGGGGGATGGTGAGTAAGATGTAAGATGTAAGATCAAAGATGAAAGATCAAAGATGAAAGATGTAAAAATTTGTTTATAGTTATTCATTGAAAAAGATATTCCTTTGTACTTTTTTTGTATTGCTTTACCTGCCACAGTTCTCGCAGGAAAGTGATACCACAATGCTGTCGCTGATTTTTGCCGGGGACATTATGGGCCATGACGAACAAATTTCCGGGGCCTGGGATACGGCCACTGCCGCCTATAATTACGAACCCACCTTCAGGTATATTAAGCCTTACATAGAGCAAGCCGATATTGCCATTGCAAATTTCGAAGTAACTCTTGCAGGTCCTCCTTACCGGGGTTATCCCCAGTTCTCGAGTCCGGATGCGCTTGCGGTCGCTGCGCGTGATGCAGGATTTGATGTTTTTATACTGGCAAATAACCACGCATTCGACAGGGGTAAGGCGGGTTTTGTCCGAACCCTGGACATGCTCGACTCACTTGACATCATTCATACCGGAACTTTTAAAGATGCGGAAAGCCGCAATTTAAATTATCCCCTGATTCTTGAAAAGAACAACCTGCGGATTGCACTGCTGAATTATACCTACGGAACAAACGGTATTGAAATACCGAAACCCTTTATCATAAACCGTATCGACACGCTGACAATCAGGAAGGATCTTGAAAAAGCAAGGCTTGCCGGTCCCGATCACACCATTGTCACAATACATTGGGGAGAAGAATATCAGCGGAGTGAGAACAGGCAACAACAGGAACTGGCCAGATTTTTACTTCAATGCGGTGCTGATATCATTATCGGGTCGCATCCGCATGTTGTTCAACCGGTTCAACTGTACTTAAAAAGCGATTCCGCGCTGTCAAATATTGTGGTGTATTCGCTCGGTAATTTTGTTTCAAACCAGCGTGCACAATACAAAGACGGCGGGATAGTCTTTGAAATTAAACTCATGAGAACGGCACAGGGAACGCGGGTGAATGAATTCAGCTATATGCCCTCCTGGGTGTATCGTGAGGACCTGGCAGGTAAATCCATTTTTTATGTTTTGCCGGTTAGCCTGTACGAAAAAGACAATTCCATAATAGATCTGAAAGATTACGACAAGTACAAGATCGCCCGTTTTGCACAGGACACGCGGGAGCATTTGAAGAATATCCCTGAGAATGACTTTTGGAGTAATGAGTGATGT
>DATEVU010000062.1:0-2222 GCA_035258345.1 Bacteroidales bacterium | reverse complement strand
ACAGGTGAATTGTATGGGTATTACCCTCCCGGAGTGTATCGGCAGTATTCCTGTAACCCAAACTTGACACTTCAATGGCTATGGGGTATGACAGGTTGAACTGGACCACTCCTTTTGCATCGGATAACTGTTTAACCCCTGTGTCGCCATTGACCTCCCTGGCGATCACAAAGGCATATTCCACGGGTGCTCCGCTGAATTTGTCCTTCAGTTGAACAGAGACTGTCTGGGAGAAAGTATGGTGAAATGAAACCGCAAAGCACACAAAGAAAAAGAGCCTTTTGCTGTTATACTTCGCGTACTCCGCGAAAACTTTGCGCACTTTGCGGTTAAATGAATCTGCCGGAACTGCCATTATCTTTCTGGTTATTCAAGGGTCTTCACCTTGAAGCTTACCGTTCCTGCGGCATTTCCACCATAGTTGGTGAAATAGAGCTGATACTTCTTTCCGTCAACCGACTCCACAAAATAACTGGTACTGTCTGCCAGCGATACTTCGTGGGTTACGGGATCTGAGACCTTCCAGTCAAACCCGATGACATCTGCTGCATCACTGTAACCTCCGGTAAAATCTGATTCCGTGGCCTTTTCCGGAGGAATCCCCGTGACCCTGGCGATGGTAACATCAGGATTACCAAGAACACCCATTACAGGATAGTTCATGAATACTCCCGGGCCTGCCGGAATGCGCACCACATAGCGGGTAAAAAGCAGGTCCCATTCGTCCATGCCGGGTTCAGCTTCCACGATCTCATTGTTCACCAGGGAATAGTGAATAAAGTGTTTTGCATCAAAATAGGGTGTTGTGGAAAAGTTTTCAACAGTTTCGTTATTACCGGTAAGATCGGCCCACCGGATAACATTGGATGAGGTTGCCCCCAGCTTGACCCTGATCATAAGTTTTTTAAAGTCGCCATCCGCAAGTTTGATCACGTATATCGAATCTCCGCCGACATTATGATCGGTGCTTTGGTGGTAGGTACCCCAGCCATAATTTGGGAATCCCGAAGCATTCAGGTTAAATGCCCCGGTCGACCAGTCGGATTTGTTGTTATAACGTGGTTCCAGGCCTTCAATGGTATTTTCATCAACCGATTCCCAGGCATTGGTATCACCTACGCAATACAGTTCAACTCCTGCACCTTCATTGATCAGAATGGTTGCCGATTGCAGTGGCACAGAGAAGGCAATATCCCAATCGGAGCGCGGGACCTTATTCACTTCTCCTGTGGCAAAGCTATAATATACATCGGATGCACTGTTGGCTTCCATTGATACGGTGACTTCCGAATAGGGATCAGTAGTGTTGTCATCATTTTCACAGGCAGTGAAAACCAATGCAACAGCTATAATAATATGATATAACTTTCTCATACAGAAATAGTAATTAATGGTAAATAATTGAAATTAACAGAAATAAAATGTTGGATGATGCCTAGGATTGTATGGCAGGAGGTCCCCTTAAGAAGTGCGTAAACAGATCAGGAGGAATGAAGGGAGAAATAATTACCGGAACAACTGCTGTGATGCAAGCCACAGCAGGGAAATAATACTGGTTCTTTTCAACGGTTCCGTCCGGAAGCTCCTGATTCTGAACAATTGAAGGATGGTTTATTTCATAATTGCTGTCAATGGATACCGGAAAGATTTCATGACCTGAATGATGTTCCTTCGGAGCCAGCTTATGCAGGACCTCACTAATCTTTCCGCCAAATCCGATGATCATGAATACCCAGATCAGCGACAGATAAAGCAGGTAGGGAATAATTGAATTAAATCCTCCGATGAAGAACATGGTATGACAATGGTATTTGGATAACAAAAATACTGAAAAAATCTATTTTATAAATAACATACTACACGCTACGATCCCAGCGGCAATTCAATCGCAAACGTCGTCCCCTTCTTTTCATCCGACCGGAAGTAAACTTTGCCGTTCAGGTAATTTTCCCCGAATAATTTCATACTGTAGGTGCCCAATCCCCGGCCGCTGCCTTTTGTGGAAAAGGAACGATGAAAGATCTGCAACCTTACATCGTCGGGGATAACACCCGGATTATATACGCTGAAAACAGCCTTACCGTTTTTTACACAACATAACAGTTTAATAATGCCATTTTCCGGACTGGCTTCGGCGGCATTTTTTGTCATGTTGAGCAAAATCCTTTTTAACAGCGCACCATCGGTTTTTATGGTGAAATCTTCACGATCGGTGCAAAGCA
>DATEVU010000061.1:0-100714 GCA_035258345.1 Bacteroidales bacterium | reverse complement strand
CATATCCGGGCATTGAATGCAGAAGTAAGCATTGAAAATTACATCGGAAAAATCAATGCAATCAACCCGGATATCCTTATACTTATTGATAGTGTTTCATTCAACAGGAAGCCGGGATACTGGCAACTCCTCCCCGTAGAGCGTGTATTCGATTTTACAACAGGCACACACAATATTTCACTGAAAAAGGTATCTGAGTTCTTTAAGGCCCGGGTATGGATCCTGGGCATACAACCTGAATCCGTTTCTTTTGGTGAGCAGATTTCGCAGGTGGTCATTGATTCTTCCGATGCAATTGTCCTGTTCATTAATGAGATAACTTCGGACGGATGTTAAAAAAGCGCTTTTTTCTTGATTTTGATTCGGGTTTGAAGTAACTTGAATATTATTTCTATTTAAAAGGGAGGAAATGACTATGTCAAAGAATTTGATCTCACTGAAAGTTAAATGTCCATACTGCAAGCAATCCCTTATGGATTACACGACTTTCCTGAATGCCAAGCCCAGTATCAAGCTTCACATTGACGTGAAGGGAAAGCATGGGGTGATCCATCTTTGTTCAACGTACGGTTGCTATGAAAAAAGCAGTAATGTGGAGCTGGTGGATAATGAAATTGCCAGGTTGTTTTGTTCCCACTGCAAAAAGGAGCTCGCCACAACCATAAACTGCGAGGTGTGTGGTGCACCAATCGTTGATTTCGAACTGGAAAAAGGCGGTAACGTACATGTGTGTTCCAGGATAGGGTGTCAAAAGCATTATGTTTCCTTTGAGGACATTTACACCACGCTTACCAATTTTTACCAGGAGTACGATTACGGCTCCCGGGACACTGATTTTTAATTAATATTCAAAGAAATTTCATTTGTAGTGTTAGTGGATAATTACATATACTAAGTTTTTCGTTATTTCTGTAACATAAAATTGTATTTATCATTATTTGCCGGATTTTCGCTTTTTAGCCTTCTTATTTCCTCCCAAATTTTTCTTATCCGTATGATTTTTCTCAACTTCTCGATTTTCCGTTTTCAACAATTAATTAGATAAGAGTTATATACTGGCTAAGCTTAAACTCATTCTAAATTTCCAATTTCATTTGGTTATCTAAATATTCTATTCTATTTTTAGTTGTGAAATAATTAACAATTATTCAAAGTCAATATTTGAGGCCGTTTTGATCAGTAAGTTGTATTTAACCCTTATAGAATAAGGTAAAATCAGAGAAGCCTTTTTTTCCGGCTTGCCTGCTATAGCTTGCATGATTCCGGAAGGATATTGGGATTATTCGAATAATAAAAACAAAACCTTGATAAATAATTGCTCAGATGAAAACAGCGGTAAGGAAAATTTTGGACAAGTATAGTAAGGACAAAACGCGGCTGATGGACATCTTGATTGATGTACAATCGGAAATCGGATATTTTCCGCGGGAAGTCACGGTGGAGATAGCAGAAGACATGGGAATGTCGGAGGTAGATGTCGACCAGACAATTTCATTTTATCATTTTTTCTCCCAGAAACCTACCGGAAAATACCAGATTTTTCTGAACAACAGTGCTGTCGCCAACATGATGGGCAGGGCTGCGGTTGCCGAAACCTTTATGAAAGAACTCGGGATTAAATTCAATGATGTAACACCCGACGGGCTGGTTGGTTTGTTTGAAACATCGTGTATTGGCATGAATGATCAGGAACCGGCTGCTATTATAAACAACCAGATCTTTACCCGCCTCACGCCTTTCAGGGCAAAAGAGATAGTCAGGGATATCAAGGAAGGAAAAAGTGTTGACGATATGATTGTTGCTGATTACGGCGATGGGGAGAACCGTTCCGATCTTATTAAATCGGTTGTCTCTAATAATATACGTAAGATTGGGCCCATCCTTGAGCGCAATTACAAGTCGGGGCAGGCCATTGAAAAGGTTACAAAAATGACTCCTGTTCAGGTAATCGAAGAGGTAAAAAAGTCAAATATGCGTGGCCGTGGAGGTGCGGGATTTCCCACCGGCCTGAAATGGGAATTCTGCCGCAACGCTTCCGGTGATAAGAAGTATATCTTTTGCAATGCCGATGAAGGTGAACCGGGTACTTTCAAGGACAGGGTCATCCTCACAGAGCGGCCAAGATTGTTGTTTGAGGGTATGGTAATTGCAGGTTATGCAGTGGGTGCCACCGAAGGGATCCTTTATATCCGGCATGAATATAAGTACCTGCAGGCCTATCTCGAATCGATTTTGCAGGGAGCAAGGGACACCAATTATCTGGGTAAAAATATCCAGGGAAAAAAAGGATTCAATTTTGATATCCGCATTCAGTTTGGAGCAGGAGCTTATGTATGCGGCGAGGAATCAGCCCTGATCGAGTCAGCCGAGGGAAAACGCGGTGAACCGCGTGACAGGCCGCCATTCCCCGTTGAGAAAGGATACCTCGATATGCCCACCGTGGTTAACAATGTTGAAACACTGTGCGCCGTTGTAAAAGTTGTTCTTAATGGCGGTGAATGGTACAAATCATTCGGAACCCCGGAATCCACCGGAAGCAAATTACTGAGTATATCGGGCGACTGCAAATTCCCGGGCGTGTATGAAGTGGCATGGGGATTTTCGGTAAACGATATTCTCGATATGGTTGGAGCCGGCAAAGACGATGTTCAGGCCGTACAGGTCGGCGGACCGTCAGGTGCCATTATTACCTCCAACGAGTTTAACCGCATCCTCGGATATGAAGACCTTGCCACGGGAGGATCATTGATCATCATTGGCAAATCGAGGGATATTCTTACCACTATTGTACTAAATTTTACGGAATTCTTTATTGATGAGTCCTGCGGTAGTTGTTCCACCTGCAGGATAGTGCCTACCCTGTTGCGGAACAAGCTGGTGAAAATCCTGAATGCCCGTGGGGTTAAACAGGACATCGACGATATGATCGAGTGGGGTAAGATTTTAAAGGCCAGCCGGTGTGGATTAGGCCAGACAGCAGCCAATCCCATTCTTTCAAGTTTGAAGAATTTCAGATATCTCTATGAAGAGAAGATCCAAAAGAACAAAATATTCGACAGCGGTTTCGACTTGAGCGCGGCTGTAAAAGAATCGTGCAGAGTAACCGGAAGAGTACCAAATATTTAAATTCATTACATTATGAGTCAGTTTGTTAGATTTACAATAGATGGAACTGAGTGCATGGCTTCCCGGGGTCAGTTCCTGGTAGATGCAGCCAAAGAAAACGGGATTTTTATTCCCACCCTCTGCAACTATCCAGGTGTAAAACCAAAGGGAGGTTGCCGGATTTGCACCATACGGGTGAACGGCAAGCTTATGACAGCCTGTACAACACCTGTGGCCGAGGGTATGAGCATTGAAAATGATGTAAAGGATATTACCGAACTCAGAAAATCGATCATTGAACTTTTGTTTGTTGAAGGCAATCATTTCTGTCCTGCCTGCGAGAAAAGTGGCAATTGCGAGCTTCAGGCACTGGCATACCGATTCAGGATGCTTGTTCCCAGGTTTCCGTACCAGTTTCCCCTGCGAAAGGTAGATGCTTCGCATCCCAGGATCATTAAGGAACAGAATCGTTGTATCCTCTGTAAACGATGTATCCGGGCCATCAGGGATGAAAACGGCAAGAGCATTTTTGCTTACCGCCGCCGCAGCAGCAGTGTTGAAGTGGTTGTTGATCCGAAGCTCGGGAAACAACTCACCGAAGAACTAGCCCAAAAGGCAATGGATGTTTGTCCGGTTGGCTCAATCATTGTGAAGGGAAAGGGATTTTCTGTCCCCATAGGAGAGAGGAAATACGATACCATGCCCATAGGCAGCGATATTGAGAATATGCAAATAACAAAAATATAAAGATAATATACCATGAGCAAAGCAATAGTAGCAACCACATCGCTGGCCGGTTGTTTCGGATGTCATATGTCTGTGCTGGATATCGATGACCGGATACTGGAACTTATTGAACTGGTTGAATTCAATAAGTCCCCAATAAATGACATCAAGAAATTCAGCAAAAAATGCGATATTGGCTTGATTGAAGGAGGTTGTTGCAACAGTGAAAATATTCATGTGCTGAAAGATTTCAGGGAGAATTGCCGGATACTGGTTTCGGTTGGTGAATGTGCCATCATGGGTGGTCTTCCCGCTATGCGAAACGGGATTCCCATTCTTGAATGCCTTGAAGAGGCTTACCTGAACGGACTAACGGTACGTGCCAACGAAGACAAGATCCTGCCAAATGATCCCGAACTGCCCATGCTGCTTGACAGAGTATATCCCTGTCATGAAATTGTCAAAATCGACTATTTTCTGCCGGGATGTCCGCCGCGTGCCGATTTGATATGGGAAGCACTGGTTGCACTGGTGACCGGCGACGAGCTTAAATTACCCTATGAAGTTGTAAAATTTGATTAATAAAGTTTACTATGGGACAAAAGATAACCATTGAACCGGTAACCCGGGTGGAAGGACATGGCAAGGTTACCATTCACCTCGACAATGAAGGAAATATCGAACAAACACGATTGCATATAGTTGAATTCAGAGGTTTTGAACGTTTCGTACAGGGTCGTCCCTTCTGGGAAATGCCTGTACTTGTCCAGCGCCTGTGCGGCATTTGTCCTGTAAGCCATCATCTTGCCGCAGCAAAAGCCGTGGACATGATCGTGGGTGCCGGTACCGGTGAAGGATTGACACCTACCGGTGAAAAGATGCGCAGGCTTATGCATTACGGACAGATATTCCAGTCACACGCGTTGCATTTTTTCCACCTGGCCTCCCCGGATTTGCTTTTTGGCATCGACTCCGATCCGGTAAAACGGAATATAATCAATGTAGCCATTCAGCATCGCGACCTGGCTGTTCAGGGTGTAATGATGCGTAAATACGGGCAGGAAGTGATCAAGGCAACTGCCGGTAAAAAAATTCATGGCACAGGTGCCATACCTGGCGGAATTAACAAACACCTTTCCGAGGAGGAACGCGATTACCTGCTCCATGGCGACGACTATATGAATATCGACAAAATGATAAGCTGGTCGCAGGATGCCCTGGAGTTTTTCAAGGGATACCATAAAAAGAACAAAGCAGTCATTGACGATTTTGCCGAATTCCCGACCAGTCATCTCAGCCTGGTTCGCAAGGACGGGGCACTCGATCTGTATCATGGCGTTTTGCGTGCTGTGGACGCCGATGGTAAAAAGATCCTGCACGACGTGGATTACCAGGAATATTTTCGTTACATAGATGAGGAAGTCAGGAGCTGGAGCTATATGAAGTTCCCTTACCTGAAGGAAATTGGTAAAAAGAACGGCTGGTATACGGTGGGCCCCCTCGCCCGGATGAATACAGCCGAATTTATCGACACACCGCTGGCACAAAAGGAATTTGAGGTCTTCAAACAATACAACAAAGGCAAGCCCAGCAACAAACCCATGCATCATCATTGGGGCCGGCTTATCGAAATTCTGCATGCCGCGGAGAAAATAAAACAGTTGCTGAACGATACCGATCTGATGGAAGGTGAACTGGTCACCCGGGGAACCAAACAATATGAAGGGATCGGACTCATCGAAGCTCCCCGTGGTACCCTGTTCCATCATTATAAGGTCGGGGAGGATGACATGATCACCATGGCAAACCTGATCGTTTCCACCACCAACAACAACCAACCCATGAATGAGGCTGTTAATCAGGTGGCCAAACGGGTAATGACGGGTAAAATAGAAATTACCGAAGGAATGATGAATGCGGTGGAAGTGGCCATCCGGGCATATGATCCCTGCCTGAGCTGTGCAACCCATGCTTTGGGTCAAATGCCGCTCGAATTTGAAATACTTGATACAGACAATAACCTGATTGAAAGGAAATTCAAAGGTTGACCGGAAAAATCCCGAAAATACTTGTTTACGGATATGGAAATCCGGGCAGGCAGGATGACGGACTTGGTGTTTTGCTTGCTGAAGAGATTGAAAAATGGACTTCTGCCCGACAGTTTGATCATGTGCATACCGATTCGAATTACCAGTTAAACCTGGAAGATGCTGCTGGCATTGCGCATTACGATTTGGTAATTTTTGCCGATGCTTCCAGGGAGGATATCGAACATTTCAGCCTGGTTCCCCTTGAACCCTCGGAGGTTGTTGAATTTACAATGCATGCAGTTTCTCCGGCATTTATCCTGCATTTGTGCAGTCAGGTTTTTGATCATATGCCCAGGGCTTACCTGCTGCATATCCGGGGTTATGAGTGGGAATTTATGGGTCAGCTGACTGAAACGGCCCGCAAAAATCTTAACTTAGCGACGGAAAGGGTAAAAAATTTTATTTTGGATACTTTGGTATTATCCGACTAATATGTTAACCCTTGATTGTTATACATAAAATAACTGATATGGATCTTTCAACAACTTATATGGGCATGAAAATTGCCAATCCGCTGGTCGTTTCCAGTTCGGAACTTACCAATACCCCGGATAAAGTAAAAGCATGTGCCGACGCAGGTGCAGGAGCGGTTGTGCTGAAGTCACTTTTTGAGGAGCAGATCGTATCCGGAAAGACATCACTGCAAGGCCAGGATGATATGTATTTCTGGTATCCCGAAGCGGTTGATTTTGTGAATACTTTTTCCAGGGAGGAAGGCATTTCAGAATACCTCAGACTTATTGAACAAACCAAAAAGGCTGTCAACATACCCGTGATTGCCAGTGTAAATTGCGTAACACCAAGGGAATGGCCGAAATTTGCGGCTGAGATTGAGAAAGCCGGAGCAGACGGACTTGAGTTGAATATTTTTATACCCCCTACCAATATTAACCTCACCGGGTATAAAATGGAGGAAACTTATGTGGATATCATTCATGAGGTCAGAAAGAACATCAGCAAACCGATTGCCGTAAAAGTAGGCTTCTACTTCACCAGCCTATATCGCACACTTTATAAAATGAGCAACCTGGAGGTGAACAGCCTGGTGCTTTTCAACCGTTATTACCGGCCTGATATTGATATTAATACCATGCGTGTTGTGGCCCAGAATGTATTCAGTTCACCCCACGAGATCACGCTTTCACTGAGGTGGATTGCTTTGCTGTATAACAAGATCAATACCGAACTGGTTGCTGCCACGGGAATTCACGATTACCAGGGTGTGATCAAACAGATCCTGGCGGGCGCAACCGCTGTGCAGATCTGTTCCACCTTATACCAGAACGGTGTCCCCTATATCTCAACCCTCCTGGAGGGTATTGCCGGCTGGATGAAGGAGAAAGGATACCCCGATCTGGCATCGTTCAGGGGCCTTGTTGCCAAGAATGAGGAAAACACCGCCGCTTTTGAACGGGTTCATTTTATGAAAAAAACAACCGGAAAACTTTTCTGATAGGTCGTGGTTTATAAATATTTACAAAAATCAGAAAGTATTGATATCAAAAAATAAAATAATTTATAGCTTTAATCCGGTTTTTTGATAACTGTTCCATTATAAATCTCTATCACTATGAAAACACGGTTAAGTGGTATCTTTTTTCTTTTCTTCCTGGTTTCCACGGTTGTTTCGTGCAGGCAGAGTGGAAAATCCGGCTCCGATGAAAGAAATGACTCAATCAGTTTAGCCGAGATAAAACCGCTGGTACATCGCTTTGATACCATGGGTGAGGGATTGCCCATTTTTTACAATATGTATCTGTCAGTTGAAATGTCTACTCTGTTCGAAACTGCCGGCGCAGTTTTTGAACCCGAGCTGCTTAATTCCCCTGATAAAGTCACGGATTATGTTACAAGTTCCAAAAAGGCGTTGAATCTTGGCGTATATGCTGCCGATCTGAGTTATTCAAAGGTATTTGACCAGTTTGAAACAGCCGGAAAATATTTCAATTCCATGCAGCGTATGGCCGAAGAGCTTGGAATTCCCTCCAGTTATTTTGAAAATACGGCAGACCGGTTTGACAGGAACATCAACAACAAAGATTCACTGATCAAGATAGCCAACGAGGTTTATATGGCAACTGATATTTATTTGCGTGAAAATGAACGTTATGGGGCATCTGCACAAATAATACTCGGCGGGTGGCTCGAGGCAATGCATATCGCCATCGACATAGCCAATAAAACAAAGGACCTGGATATTATCGAACGTATAGCCGAACAGCGTGTTTCACTGGGAAATGTTATTGAGATGCTGAATAACTACAGTGAGGATGTAGCCATAAAAGAAAACCTGGACAAACTGCAACAACTCCAACCGGTTTTTGATTCATTTGTGGTAAAAGTTGATTCAAAATTTGATCCTGCGACACCTGCAGGCAAAAAAACCATCGAGGAGTTCCTCATAAAATTGAATGAAATTGGCAAACAGGTCAATCAATTGCGGGCCGGGATTATTTCGTAACCTCTCTCACTATTTCTTTTCCCCGTTTCAACGCGTCTTCATTAACCGGAATGAGGTGGTGGTGTCTTGCAGGCAAGGAATCCCTGATGCCTTTGATGATGTTCTCCGATTGGATCAGGGGCTTTATTTTCAGGTAAGCACCCAGAACGATCATATTGAAGGTTTTGGAGGATAGCATTTTGCCTGCCTCGGCCGCAGCCTCAACCAGGTAAATGGTGATGTCTTTCCTTACGGGGGGCTTTGTTATGCCATTGGAATCATACAACAGGATGCCACCGGGCTTAACCGAGCTCTCAAATTTATCCAGGGATTGCTGGTTCAGTAATATGGCTGTATCGAACTGATTCAGGATGGGGGAGCTGATCCTTTCATCGCTTAGAATTACTGTCACGTTGGCTGTCCCGCCGCGCATTTCGGGGCCATACGAGGGCATCCAACTCACTTCCATCTGCTGTATCATTCCGGCATATGCCAGTATCTTGCCCATTGATAACACACCCTGTCCGCCGAATCCTGCTATTATGATTTCTTCATTCATTTTGTTCTTATTTGATGTTAATCCTGTCCGGAGCTATTCGGTTTTTTTAACAAGCTCGCCGTTCATCTTGATGTCTCCAAGCGGATAAAAGGGGAACATATTTTCTTCCATCCATTTGTTTGCCTGAATTGGAGTCATTTTCCAGCCGGAGTTGCAGTTTGATACGATCTCAATGAAAGAGGTGCCTTTGTTCAGCTTTTGGTTTTCAAAGGCCGTTCTTACCGCTTTCTTTAGTTTTCGTGCACACAGCGGTGTATGAACCGCGTGCCGCGACACCATGTAAGTGCCGGGTAACAGGGCAACCAGTTCGGTAATTTTCAACGGATTCCCCATCAATGCAACATCCCGTCCGTAGGGAGTAGTAGAAGTACGCATACCCGGAAGTGTAGTAGGGGCCATTTGCCCTCCGGTCATTCCGTAGATGCCATTATTAATGAAAAAGACAGCAATATTTTCCCCTCGGTTGCAGGCATGGATGGTTTCAGCCGTTCCGATAGCGGCCAGGTCACCATCACCCTGGTAAGTGAATACGTATTTTTCAGGCCAGCAGCGCTTTATACCGGTCGCTACGGCAGGAGCCCTTCCATGGGCTGCCTGTTGCATGTCGATATTCATGAACTCATAGGCCAGAACCGAACAACCTACAGGTGCAACACCTATGGTATCAGCCTGTATCCCCAATTCATCAACCACTTCCATGATAATACGATGTGCGACACCATGTCCGCATCCCGGGCAAAAGGACAGTGGTTTGTCCGTCATAAGGGATGTTTTGGTATACACCAGGTTTTCCTCGCTGATGATATCTTCGGGTTTCAGATTTTTTATTTCCATAGTTTATCCGATTGAAAAGCTTTTAATCAGGGCATCACATACTTCATCGGGCGAAGGGACCATTCCGCCCATCCGGTTGTGCAGGGCAACCTTTACCTGTCCGTTAACAGCCAGGCGTACATCCTCGATCATCTGACCCGAGCTGAGTTCTACGGCCAATATTCCTTTCAAATCAGTTGCCATTCTTCCAATCTCCGTTTCCGGGAACGGGAATAGGGTTATGGGGCGAAACAGTCCTACTTTAATTCCCC
Source organism: Bacteroidales bacterium (assembly GCA_035258345.1). Classification (GTDB taxonomy): domain Bacteria; phylum Bacteroidota; class Bacteroidia; order Bacteroidales; family UBA10428; genus UBA5072. The sequence continues at coordinate 90,709 of DATEVU010000061.1, read as the reverse complement.
TTGCACGAGCCAGCTTTACCGATTTCTGACAGATTCGGGAGGAGGAACCATAGGCAACAAAAAGGTATTCCGCATCCTCACAGGCTATAGCTTCAAACCGCACCTCGTTTTCACGCATTTTCAAGTATTTGGCCTGCAGTTTCTGGTTATGCCGTTCATGGCGTGCAGGATCAAGATCTAACGAAGTGATCACATTGGTTTTCCGGTCGGGTGTTTTACCCGTTGTGACCCATGTCTGGTCAAATTGCGTCAGCCGTGGTTGTTGTGGGAATAATTCCACTTTTTCCATCATTTGACCGATAATTCCGTCGGACAGCATCATCACCGGATTCCGGTATTTAAAGGCAAGTTCGAAACCAAGCTTAACAAAATCGGACATTTCCTGAACCGATGCCGGAGCCAGCACGATCATCCGGTAATCGCCGTGTCCCCCTCCCTTGGTTGCCTGAAAATAATCGGACTGCGAGGGCTGGATGGTTCCCAAACCAGGTCCGCCCCGCATTACGTTAAGTATCAGGCACGGCAGTTCACTTCCGGCAATGTAGGATATACCTTCCTGTTTCAGGCTGATTCCCGGACTCGAGGAGGACGTCATCGCCCTTTTTCCGGTTCCGGCAGCACCATAAACCATATTGATGGCGGCCACCTCGCTCTCAGCCTGCAACAGTACCATTCCGGTCCGCTTATGAGGTTCCTGGGCAGCAAGATATTCCATCACCTCCGATTGCGGTGTAATGGGATACCCGAAATAAGCATCGCACCCGGCCCTTATGGCAGCCTCAGCAAATGCTTCGTTACCTTTCATTAATTTTATATCACCCATATTGGTATATTTATCATGCTTCAATTTTCTTACGATACACCGAGATCACACCATCGGGGCAGACCACGGCACAATTCGCACAACCGGTGCAATTATCAGGATTTTCCATGTAGGCAAAATGATACCCTTTGCCATTTACTATTTTTTCCAGCCTGATAACATCGGTGGGACAGGCGACTATGCACAGTTCGCAACCTTTGCACTTTTCAATATCGATTACTATAGCACCTTTTATTTTTGCCATCAGTTTAGATTCTAAAGGTTAACGAACATCATTATATTATTCTCATCTCAAAATTCCGAATCAAAATACAAAAAACAACACGCAAAAGCCAGGAATCCGGAATAAATGATAAAAATAGGAAAAATCACGGATGGTCCTTGTAAAAAAGTTTTAGTCTTTCTTCCAGAACGGGAAATAATTCGGGCCTGGTTTGTGAGACACATGCCCTTAGTCCCTCGCTGCGGGTGCTGCCCGTAATATCCAGGGTTATGGCACTTATGCCATAATACAGTAATTCTTCCAGCAATTGTGTCCCGCTGAACCCGGGATATGAAATGGTGAAATAAAAGCCGTCGGCGATAGGAACTTCCAGATCCCGGTCATATACGATATTGAAACCGTTATCCGTAAACAACTTTTTCATTGTTGCCGCCCATTCACCGTACTGGTTGATACCGTCCACCAGGTTGTAACGGCCATCATTAACTGCCTTGAACATGGCTGCCATTGCAATTTGTGCCGAATGCGAAGCCCCGGCTGACAATGCATACAAGGCTCCGTAAATTATGGTATGGCCTAACAGGTCCGAGGTGAAATATCTTTTCAGATCGGGATAACGGCGGTTAAAAAGCTTGTCCGATACTGCCATCATTGCGATTCGCTGTCCTGCAAAGCTGAAGAACTTTGATGTTGATATAAGCAGGATATAGTTATCGGTATATTTCGCGACAGTGGGTTGAAAGGGTTTTTTCCCCGGTACGGAAATATCATTCCTGAAATCCATACCGAAGTAGGCAAGATCTTCAATTACCACCACGTCATATTGCGTTGCGAGCTCGCCGATAATAGACAGTTCCTCTTCGTTAAAGCATATCCAGGAGGGATTATTCGGATTCGAATACAGCAGGCTGGAAATTTTTCCGGTATCCAGGAAGTTTTTAAGCTTATCCCGCAACTTTTTTCCCCGGTAATCATAAATGTCGAATGAGTAATACTCATGGCCCAAAACGTGGCACTGCTGTTTATGAACAGGGAATCCCGGATCGATGAAAAGTGTGCCTTCCTTGTTCCTGTCAGTGCGGTTCACAGTGAGGAAACCGGCGCAGGAACCCTGCATCGATCCGCAGGTAGGTATGCACCCCATGGCGTCCAGGTCGATATCCAGGAAAAGTTTGATAAACCTCGATGTTTCCTGCTTCAGGGCTGCAACTCCTTCAATGGGGGGATATATGGATGCTACACCCTGTTTCAATGCTTCAATTTCAGCTTCTGTTGCAATATCGGGAGGTTTGAGACCGGGAACCCCCATTTCCATGCGTATATAACGGATGCCTGTTTGTTTCTCGATCTGGTTTACCAGGTTCACAATTTCCCTTATAGAAGCTTTTCCTGGTACCGGTATTCCGTTTTTAATGGCCAGGGATCTAACCAGACTTTGTGATATGGGAATAGTATCGCTCATAAAAAAGCTTAAAATTTACGTTTGTCGATCACGCGTTTTGATTTTATTTTCCGGTTGAAAGTTCGAATATAAATAAAATTGATAATGCTAACACATATAAATGTTGACCGGCTACCTTTCAATTCTGATACGGGCATCCACAACGGTCACCTCATCGGGATTTCCTATCAGCGGGTTCAGATCTATTTCTTTGATCTCCGTTGCAAACCGTAACAGGCTCGACAGCCTGACAATAATATCGATGAATTTTTTCTCATTGACGCCGGGTTTACCCCTGTTTCCCTGTATTATCCTGTAACTGCGGAGACTCCTGACCATTGATTTTGCTTCATCAAAGGTAAGGGGTGCCAGCCCCGATGAGAAATCGTCCAATACTTCAACAAATATCCCTCCTAACCCGCAGAGCACAACATGTCCGAAACGCGGTTCATAGCTTGCGCCAATGAATAGTTCGTTTCCGGTAAGCATTTTCTGCACTGCCACCGCCTTAACCCCCTTGATCTTCATCATGCGTTTGAATTCGGCAAGCAGGTGGGTATCCGATTTAATATTCAGGGTAACGCCGCCAACGTCGGATTTGTGAACCGGACCAACTACTTTTATGGCCAGGGGATAACCCATGGTTGAGGCCATTTTCTTCAAGACCCTTGCGGAACCTGCCACCCCTTCCTGAACAAGGGGAATTCCTGCAGCAGTGAGCAACTGCTGAATAGACTCCGGTTCGAGATATCCATTGGGTGCCTGGTCAATGACCTTCCTGATCATAGGAACATCTACATTTTCAAGGAAAATAAATTCCTCAGCTGGATTCGGCGTATTGTATATCCGGGTGAGGGCACGGCCCAGCATAACCTCGTCCGGAAAATTCACATGTCCCAGGTTCATAAAATACTCGAGCTCTTCACGTGAACTGGTCACGGAAGGCAATATCGGTAATACCGGTTTATTACACCCCAGGATCTTATGGTGAAGCAGTTCATAGATCTCCCTGATGTCGGTCAGGCCGTTGCTACCAAAAATAACCATGATCGTATCGATGAACGCCAGCTGCTTATCGGCATATTCAATCACCCGGTCCAGCTGATCAGGAGTAGCTGTGGCTATAAGATCCACGGGATTGTCGGCTGATGCCCCGGGATTCATCATGGCCAGCAGCTTAGCATGATCATCTCCGGTTATTCGGGGAATATTGAGACCCCCGGCAGAAAGCGCATCGGTAAGCATCACCGCCGGTCCGCCGGCATGGGTTATTATAGCAATGTTTTTTCCACTGAAGGGTTTATGGGTGAATACCGAAGCAACGGTGGTAAGCTCCTCACGACCAAAACATCTGACTATACCCGCTTTCCTGAACAAAGCCTCCACGGCAGAATCCGACGAAGCCAGGGCACCTGTATGCGACGAAGCAGCCCGGCTACCGGCTTCCGTGGTGCCGGCTTTTATGGCTGCTATCCTGCAGCCTTTTCGGATTAGCGACGATGCATGGTGCAACAGTTTGTCGGGATTACGGATGTTTTCGATATACAGGAGTTTTATCGGGGAGCTTTTTCCCGCCTCATAGGACAGGTCCCAGTATTCCAAAACCTCTTCTATCCCGGTTTGTGCGCTGTTCCCTACTGAAAATACACTGGCAAAGGTCAGTCCCTTTGGAAGGGAGGTTTCTATGATGAATACCGCGGTGGCACCTGATCCGGAAGCAAAATCACAACCCTGTGGGCTTAGCCGGGGCACCGGCGTGGTAAATACACCATTGTAAGCCTGGGTGATGACTCCTATACAGTTTGGCCCTATTAAGCATGCACCGGCTTTTTCAACGATCGCTGCAATTTCATTTTCAATCAGGCGCCCTTCTTCGCTGTCTTCGCTAAATCCTGCTGATAATACAATAAATGCCTTAGTGGCCTTTTGTTCGGCAAGAATTCGTATTGTTTCGGTGCACTGACTGGCAGAAATGGCTAAGATGGCCAGTTCAATCTCCGGCAGTTCATGTGTGCCGGCACAGGAGCTTATACCCTGCACGAGTTCGTCTTTTGGATTTACCACATACAGTTTGCCTTTAAACCCTCCGATGATTATGTTTTGCAGGATTCTCCCGCCAGGCTTTCGCAGGTTGTTCGATCCGCCAACTACCACAATACTGGCCGGGTTAAGCAATTGTCTGGTAATCATACTGGTTTTTTCAGTTATGATCAAATTTAGCGAATTGCAGGGTGACTTTAAATAACAAATATCATGTACAGGACCGATACTTGTCATGCTAATTTCCGACAACATCCGGAGTCTCGGTGATGCATGATGGCGGGGACTGGAGCAGCGACCTGTTGGTTCACCCGCGACAAGAAGCTGGCCTTTCCCCTTTATATCGGCTTCGGATATCAATTTAAGGCTTCAAAGTGGATGATGCTGATCGGTCCGGGGATTTCTGTAAAACTGTAAAAACGGGACGAGGGACGAGGGACGAGGGACGAGTTGGGAATGAGTTTTAGGATTTGAGTGTGTTTGTTGGACCTAGTAAGTTTCAACTTGTCCCTGGTCCCTTGTCCCTTGTCCCTCTATTCCTGAAATGCACCGAATCCCCCCATTCCCCATACGCAATCTCATTGTCCGCGAGTGCAATGCGGGTTTCCAGGCAGGCTTTGCAGTCGTCGGCATTCTCATCCGTACAGGGTTTGTTCTGGTAAAGGAGGTAATCATCCCTGTATTTCCCGGGGGTGATATTCGGCATGATCACATTGGCACCGATCATGATGGCTTTTTCACGCCCCATTTTATCAATAGCCTGTAAGGCAGTTGTAGCCGCAATATTAATGTCTTTCATCATTATCCGCAGAACGGCGATCATTTTAAGTGAAAGTTGAAACCGTTCTTCCCTGGGAAGTAGTTGCTGCTGAAACCCGAAAAACGGTGTATGCTCGTGTTCCAGATAAGGTCCCATCCCCACCATATCGATATCAAATTGTTGCATGAACAACAGATCACCGGCAAGATCATCCAAAGTCTGGAACGGAAGGCCTATCATAACTCCAGTGCCTACCTGGAAACCGATTTCCTGCAGACTGAACAGGCATTTGAGCCTTCGTGCATGGTCATGCCGGCCATCCTGGGGATGAAGTTTCCGGTATAACTCGGGATTGGATGATTCTATGCGTAACAAGTAACGCTGTACCCCGGCTTCAAACCAGCGCCGGTAGGTATCTTTGTCCTGTTCCCCGCATGATAGGGTTACCCTGAGTTTGCCGTTTGAAAGCCTGTCTATTTTATGCATAAGCTTTTCAATCCTGCGGGTGAAATTCCCGGTTTCCACTTCACCCGATTGCAGGACAAGTGAAGCGTAATTATTCTCGTAAGCATACCGGGCAGCATCAAGAATTTCCGTATCAGTAAGGTTGTAACGGTTTACGGTGGCATTGTCATGGCGGATACCGCAATACAGGCAATTCTTCAAACAGATATTGGAAAACTCGATCAATCCTCTGAAATAAACTTTCCTGCCAACGAATTCCTCCTTTATCCGGGCAGCATGCTCAAACAGCCGGGTTTTTTCAGTACCCTGCAAACCAAGCAGGTACACGATTTCATCGCGTGAAAGTCGGGGATCCCGTAATATGTGATCGATATCCTGCATGAAAAAAATCTTAATAACTCACAATCCACAACAATCAAAACCCACAACAATCAAAACCCACAACAATCACAACCCACAACAATCACAACCCACAACCGCTTTCCCTCAGTTTATCCGCTGAAAAGCCTTCCACCACATTTCCGGTATATCATGACTGCATGCCTGCTGATATTCCTCCTGTGAACAGGCTACCACCACCTGTCCGCCAGTTTTGAGTTCCGGGATCTCCATCCACCATCTGCCTGTCATCACACTCTTATAAAAAGTAAGTGCATATTCCATGTCCTGGTGATTCACCAAAAAAACCTTGAAATCAGGATTGTTTTGCGACGGTTTTTCACGCTTACGCTGGGAGAAACCTTCCATGAAATACCAGATCGACTGGGCAGCAAGCCGGGCAGTCTGGCCATGCAGATCATACTCCGGATTGATCTCAAAAAGCCCAAAACACGATACCTGGTCACTTAACCCGGCATACCGGGCAAGCTGGCAGGCTTCCTCGGCCGCCAGACCGTTTGGGGAAGGGTACCGGGTGGCAGGCGCTTCTGACTGTTTAACAGCCGCAATGTCAAAGCTAACCAGGTGGGCATCGCGCAGCAATGGCTCAGTGAGTGAGATGTTCGACCGCAGCGCCCCGAGCCTGATATTGTCAAATCCCCTTTCTTCGAGGTATTCCTGGTGTTTCCGGTCTACAAGGTATTGCTGGTTTCCCAGGCAGGTGCACCTGAACAGTTTGGGACTTCTCATCACCGGCTGCATCCATGAAAACGATGAAACCGCACCCTCATCCAGGTCAATTCTCGCATCCACGGTAACCATGTTCACCTTGCCTGCCTGCTGTTCGAAAGCCATATACAGCGCGTGCGTAATATCCTGGGTACCTCCGAGCACAATGGCAGTCACCTGGTTGTTCAAAAGGTCGGTCATAACATCCCTGATGCCGAAATAGGTGTCACTCACGGTGGCTGCCTGCCTCAGGTTTCCCAGGTCGATGATGCGCAGTTTGTCATTCACCCTGAAAAGTTCGTACAGACTCGCACGGATGTGATCTGCTGCCATTGCTGAACCCGTATTTACCGAATTACGGTCCTCGGCAACGCCCATGATGGCCAGCTGGTAATTGCTGATCTCATCAATTGGTGTATTGGGCGTGTTGATACGGATATTGTGCCCTAACATGGCATCGCTGATCCTGAGGGAACCTTCCGGTTTATCAAGAGCAACTGGTTCAAAGTAATCATTCAGATCCATTGGGGGAACCGTGTGTTATTTCTTTTTTTTCTTTTTTTCAGGAGTCTCTTTTATGATTTTCATGCAATCCTCGTATGAAAGCAATTTTGGATCGGAGCCGCGCGGAATTTTGTAGTTTTCCTTCTTATGGCTTATGTAAGGACCCCACCTTCCGTTGAGGACCATCAGGTCTTTGTCCTTTTTAAACACCTGGATTATCTTGTTGTTGTCCTTTTCCCTTTTTTCCCTGATCAGCTCTATGGCCCTGTCGAGTTCAACGGTGTAGGGATCATCAACATCCTTCTTCAGGGAGTAGAATTTTGTGTTGTGAAGCACATAGGGACCGAAGCGTCCTGTTGAAACAGAGACGTGGCTGTCCTCGAACCGGCCAAGGTTTCGCGGGAGCTTAAAAAGCCCGAGGGCTTCCTCCAGGGTAATGGACTCGATATGCTGGCCTTTTCTTAACTGGGCATATCTCGGTTTGTCGGTACCCGAAGTCTCACCTATCTGGGCAACGGCACCAAAACGAGCCATCCGGGAATACACCGGCTTTCCGGTTGCAGGATCATTGCCCAGCAGTCGCTCGGGTTTCGCTGCAACTTCCCTGGTCGACAGGGTATCCTCCACCCGTTTGTGGAACGGGGTATAGAACTTGCTGATCATGTCGGACCAGTTGAGGTTACCATCCGCAATTTCATCAAATTGTTTTTCCACCGAAGCGGTGAAATTGAAATCCAGTACTTCGCTGAAATGCTCAACCAAAAAATCATTTACCACCATGCCGATGTTGTCGGGAAATAGTTTCCCTTTTTCAGCACCCGTAATTTCGGTATCTTTCGATTCCTTAACTTTTCCGTTGTTAAGTGTAATAATGTTAAAACTACGCTCCTTGCCGGCCCTTTCTTCCTTGATCACATACCCGCGCTGCTGAATGGTAGAAATGGTGGGCGCATAGGTCGATGGCCTGCCGATGCCGAGTTCTTCGAGCTTTTTTACCAGGCTGGCCTCGGTATACCTCGGCGGATGATGGCCAAACCGTTCCGTTGCACTTACCGAAATATAGGGAAGCTTCATCCCGGTTGTAATGGGCGGTAACAAAACGGAATCCTTTTCCTCGGTGTCATCATCCGAAGATTCCAGGTATACCTTTAAAAAGCCATCGAAAATAAGCACTTCGCCTTCGGCGATAAATTTTTCTTTCCTTCCTGATACATCAATGGTCACAGTGGTTCTTTCAAGCCTGGCATCGCTCATTTGCGAAGCCAGCGTACGTTTCCAGATCAGTTCATACAGCCTTTTCTCGTTGCTGCTGCCATCGATGTACTGCCTTTCGGGATAACTGGGCCTGATAGCTTCGTGGGCTTCCTGGGCACCCTTGGTTTTGGTCTTGTAATTCCTGATGTTCACGTATTCCCTGCCGAATTCCTTGCTGATTATTTCTTCGGCCGCAGCAAGCGCTGCGTTTGAAAGGTTAACCGAATCGGTCCTCATATAGGAGATTAACCCGGCTTCATACAGATGCTGGGCAACCGTCATGGTCTGTGAAACGGAAAATCCCAGCTTGCGGCTTGCCTCCTGCTGCAGGGTTGAAGTGGTAAATGGCGGCGAGGGAGATTTCCTGGCCGGCTTCTTCACCACGTCCGAAACCGAGAATGTGGCGCTGCTGCAACTATTTACAAAATTTAGTGCTTTTGAATGCTCGGGAAAACGGTGGTCGAGATCCGCCTTCAGCAACTGCACCTTGTCACCCTTATCACGGACTTCGAAAACGGCAGACACCTTGTAGGCTGATGTACTCTTAAAATTGATGATTTCCCGCTCACGGTCCACGATCAGCCGAACGGCCACCGACTGGACACGTCCGGCGGAAAGTGATGGCTTGACCTTCCGCCATAGGATCGGTGAGATCTCGAAACCCACCAGCCGGTCAAGGATACGTCTTGCCTGTTGTGCGTTTACAAGGTTCTGGTCAATTCCCCGGTAATGTTCAATGGCATGAAGGATAGCCTCTTTTGTGATCTCATGAAACACGATCCGTTTGGTGTTCGTCTTGTCCAGTTTCAATTCCTCGCTCAGATGCCAGGCAATAGCCTCTCCTTCGCGGTCTTCATCAGAGGCCAGCCATACCGTATTCGCTTTCTTAACCAGTTCCTTCAGCTCCGTCACAGTCTTTTTTTTGTCCGGCGGGACAATATAGTTGGGTTTGAAGTTGTTTTTAATATCAATGCCCAGGTCTTCTTTTGCCAGATCCCGGATATGACCCATACTCGACTTAACCTGAAAATCCTTACCGAGGAACTTTTCAATGGTTCTGGCCTTTGCCGGGGATTCTACTATTACCAAATTGTTAATCATCCAATAAACGTTTTATGACGGTGCAAATAAATCAATTATGCCACTAAGTTCAAAATTTTAATTCAAATAATTATTAATTTTACCCCTTCAGTACCATTTTGTATGATTACAACCAACATTAGCCGCAAAAAGTTTAACAAGTATTTCTGGATTGTTTTTTCATCTCCTTTCGCACTGCTGGCCATACTGCTGTTTTTGGCCGCTCTTGGCGGACTGGGATATATGCCTGATATTGAAACCCTGGAGAATCCGAAAATTAACCTGGCATCCCAGGTGATTTCCGAAGACGGCAAGGTACTGGGTTCCTTTTATTACAGGAATCAGAACAGAACCTATGTGGATTACAGTGAGCTGCCCGTGCATCTGGTAAATGCGTTGATTGCCACCGAAGATATACGGTACCACCGGCATGCAGGCATCGATGCCAAAAGTCTTGCCCGCATGGTAATAAAAACCGGATTGCTCATGCAACGCAGTTCGGGTGGCGGCAGCACGATTACCCAGCAGCTTGCCAAGCTTTTGTTCCACGAACCTCCCAGGACCATGATTGGCAGGCTACGTCAAAAAATAAAGGAATGGATAATTGCCGTGAGGCTTGAAAAAGCCTATACCAAGGAAGAAATCATGACCATGTATTTTAACCAGTGTGATTTCCTCAACCAGGCAGTTGGTATCAAATCGGCCGCACAGGTTTACTTCAGCAGCTTCCCCGATTCACTCACCGTTGAAGAGGGAGCCATGCTGGTCGGGATGGCCAAAAACCCGTCGTTTTACAATCCTGCCGATTCGGCTAAGCGTGAGCGGGTGCAGCGCCGGAGAAACGTGGTGCTGAACCAGATGGAAAAATACGGATATATCACCACCGATATGAGCGATTCACTGAAGGGATTGCCGCTTACCCTGAAATTTCAAAGGATTTCACATGATCAGGGCCTGGCAACCTATTTCCGGGAACATATCCGGCGAACCCTCATGAGTAGCGAACCCAAACGCAGGAACTACTTTGATTATGCACAATACCGCGATGACTCGATCAAATGGGCAAATAATCCATTGTTCGGATGGTGCAACAAAAACAAAAAGCCCGACGGCAATCCCTATAACCTTTACACGGATGGCCTTCGGATATATACGACCATTAATTCACGGATGCAGCAATATGCCGAAGAGGCGGTGAATGAACACCTGGGGGTTTTTCTCCAGCCGGCCTTTTTTAAGGAAAAGAAAGGCAGCAAAAGAGCGCCATTCTCCAGGGATTTGTCCGACAGGGATATCGAAAATATCATGAACCGGGCCATGCTCAATTCCGACCGCGGCCGCATGCTTAAAAACCAGGGTATGTCAACAGCCGAAATCCGGGCAGAGTTTAAAAAGCCCGTGGAAATGAAGGTGTTCAGCTGGCGGGGGGAGATCGACACGGTGATGTCCCCGCTTGATTCCCTGCGCTACTACAAGCATTTCCTGCGTACCGGCTTTATGGCCATGGATCCGTCATCGGGCAATGTCAGGGCCTATGTGGGCGGCATCGATTTCGTGAATTTTAAATACGATCATGTTACCCAAAGCAAACGGCAGGCAGGTTCCACTTTCAAACCATTCCTGTATATCCTGGCCATGCAGGAGGGATTTAATCCGTGTGATGAAGTACCCAATATCTCACAGACATTTTTGGTAAATGATACCATTTACATTCCCAAAAGCAGCAGCCGTAAGGAAGATCTCGGCCAGATGAAAACATTGAAATGGGGTCTGGCCACTTCGGAAAATAACATATCCGCCTGGCTGATCAAACAGTTCAAACCCCAGCCCATTGCCGACATCGCCCATAAAATGGGTATTTCAAGCTATATTGATCCTGTCCCTTCCATGATCTATGGTACCTCGGATATGAGTGTTTCTGAAATGGTCTCGTCTTACGCGACCTTTGCCAATAAAGGCGTGCATACACAGCCGGTGTTTATTACACGCATCGAGGACAAAAACGGGAACATCCTGGCGGAGATCCTTCCCGAACGCATGGAATCGATCAATGAGAAAACTGCCTACCTGATGCTGAATTTGTTGCAGGGTGTTACTGATTTCGGTACTGCTGTCAGATTGCGCTATCTTTATAACTTTACGGCGCAAATTGCTGCCAAGACCGGAACCACACAGAATCATTCCGACGGCTGGTTCATGGGCATCACCCCCAACCTGGTGGCCGGCTGCTGGGTGGGTGCTGAGGACCGCTCGGTACATTTCGACGGGATGACCATGGGACAGGGTGCCACCATGGCACTGCCCATCTATGCCATTTTCATGAAAAAAGTGTATGCCGACAAAACCCTGGGTGTCACACAATCAGACGTATTCACAGCCCCGCCCGATATGACCCCTATTCCCAATTGCAAGGAATATGCCGAGGAGAACGAAACAAATGAATTCTACTGGGAGAATGAGTGGTGAACCGCTTCCTCAACCCTGTTCACCTTAATAATCTTAATGGAATCCTTCTCAGGAAGGCTGATCTTGTCATAGGCCCCTGAGATCATAATGCTGGTAAAACCAAGCCTGCCGGCCTCACGTATCCGGTTTTCAATCCGGTTCACGGGCCGGATTTCGCCTGAAAGTCCTACCTCAGCGCTAAAGCACATTTTTTTTGGAACTGGCTTGTCGACCCCTGAAGACAGCACAGCCTTGATAACTGCCAGATCAAGAGCAGGATCCGTAACCCTGAGTCCGCCGGCCAGGTTGAGAAAAACATCGCGTGTTGCCAGTTTGAATCCGGCCTTGCGTTCCAGCACAGCCAGAAGCATGTTCAGCCTTCGCACATCATAGCCCGTTGATATACGTTGTGGCATACCATAGGCCGCCGTGCTCACCAGGGCCTGCACCTCGATAAGGAAAGGCCTTATCCCGTCGATGGTGGCAGCAGCGGCAATCCCGCTCAATCCCTCATTGTTCTGATTGATGAGCACCTCCGACGGGTTGCTGACTTCCCGGAGGCCATCATGCTGCATCTCAAAGATGCCCAGCTCGGCAGTCGCACCAAACCTGTTCTTTGTAGCGCGAAGGATGCGGTACAGATAATGCTGGTCGCCCTCGAACAACAATACCGTGTCAACAATATGTTCAAGTATCTTGGGACCGGCCAGCGTTCCGTCTTTGGTGATGTGCCCGATAAGGAAAACAGGAGTGGATGTTTCCTTTGCAAACTTCATCAGTTTTCCGGCACATTCCCTGATCTGGGAAATACTGCCCGGTGAAGATTCCAAAGCCTCATCCTGTAAGGTCTGCACCGAATCCACGATAAGGATATCCGGCTTTACCTGGAGCAGGTGATTCAGAATGTTTTGCAGGGATACTTCACAAAGCACATAGCAATTGTCATTCGACCTGCCAAGCCTGTCGGCACGCATCCTGATCTGGTGGGCACTTTCCTCGCCGGATATGTACAGCACCTTGTAATTGACCATGGCCAGCGCAACCTGCAACGCCAGGGTTGACTTTCCGATGCCGGGCTCACCACCGATAAGCACCACCGATCCCCTTACAAGGCCTCCTCCGAGAACCCGGTTCAATTCACCGGTTTGTGTGTCAATACGTGGTTGCGCCGAAGTATCAATTTCGCTCAGCCTCACCGGGGAATACCCTGCCGAAGAGAAAGGAGTGGCAAAGGAAGATCCGGACCTGACCACTATTTCTTCGGCGTATGTATTCCATTCACCACAGCCCGGGCATTTGCCTATCCATTTGGGTGCCTCGTTGCCACAATTACGGCAAACAAATACGGTTTTTGATTTTGCCATGGGCTTATGGCTTCCCGCTTATTTTATCAATAATAGGTGTGCTTGAATAACCTTCGGTTAGCGCAATGGTGATCACCTCACCTCCCCCGTTCTTCACAAGGTCGTATCCGACAATTTCCTCGGGCTTGTAATCACCACCCTTTACCAGAATGGCAGGCTTTACCAGCCCGATCAGGTCATAGGGGGTTTCTTCGTTGAAGAGGACAACGGCTGACACAAAACGGAGCGAAGCCAGGATAAGCGCACGCGTTTTCTCATCCTGATAGGGCCGCAACGGACCCTTGATTTTTTTAACCGATGCGTCGGTGTTCAGTCCCACCACCAGCAAATCTCCCGATTCCGCGGCTTTCGCCAAATATTCAACATGGCCGCGGTGCAAAACATCAAAACAACCGTTAGTAAAAACGATTTTCCTGTTCCTGAACCGCGCAATGTGAAGCCATCTTTCCAGATCCTTGCCGGAAAGAATTTTTCTCCTGATTATATCCAGCTTTTGCATCCTGTAAAAGTTTCGAAAGAACGATCATTCCTGACAAAGCCTTCAACACCTATACAAGCCTGTTGGTGGTAGTATCGGGGAAGATTATCGCAGGCCTGAAAAGCTTTGCCTCTTCAAAGTCCATCATGGCATAGGACATGATAATGACTACATCGCCAACAACAACCCTGCGGGCGGCAGGTCCGTTGAGGCAAATGGTGCCGGAGCCCCTTTTACCCCTGATCACGTATGTATCCAGTCGTTCACCATTGTTGATATTTACAACCTGCACTTTTTCATTCTCTATCAGGTTTGCCGCATCCATCAGGTCTTCATCAATGGTTATGCTCCCGACGTAATTGAGATTGGCTTCAGTTACAACTGCCCGGTGAATCTTTGATTTTATGATTTCGATATACATGATAAGGCAAATTTACAAAGAAAAAACAACATTGTCGATAAGTCTGACCTGACCCACGTTTACGGCAATGCACCCGACCTTTTCACCGGGTTCGTCCCAGGTTCCCACGGGTTTCAGCGTAACACCATTCACAATTTCAAAATACTCCGTTTCCAGAAACGGATCGGCATTGATCCTGTCTGTAACAAAATTCCGGATAACAGCAACCGGAGTTTTACCGGCCATTTCCTTTGCCCGGAAAAGTGTTTGGGAAATAAGCGCCGCATGAGTCCGCTGCTCCGCATTCAACCGCATATTCCGTGAGCTCATGGCCAGCCCGTCGGGCTCCCTGACTATCGGGCAAGGTATAATTTCAACCGGATACTGCAGATCCGAAACAAATTTTCTCACAATGGCCAGTTGCTGAAAATCTTTAAGGCCGAAATAAGCCCGGTGCGGCATCACGATATCGAACAACCGGGTTACCACCTGGGCCACCCCGTTGAAATGACCGGGCCTGTCCCTGCCTTCCATATAATTCTCCAGACCTCCGAAATCAAACAGGCGGGTATCCGGCTCGGGATACATTTCGTTTTCATCCGGTAAAAAAACAAAATCGCAGCCTTCACCTTTCAACAGTTCAATATCCTTTTCCGGCATTCTCGGGTAATTCCGAAGATCATTCCGGTCATTGAACTGCGTGGGATTCACAAAAATGCTGGCAATTGCAACATCATTCTGATCCCTGCAAAAACGCAGAAGTGACAAATGGCCTTCATGAAGCGCACCCATGGTTGGAACAAATCCGATCGTCTTTCCGGCTTTTCTGAGTTCCTGGCACCGTTCATGCATCCGGCGCGCAGCTTGAATTGTTTCCATAAATTTTCCCCGCATCAAAGATAAAAGAAAATTGATATCTGTTGATGTGCATGGCGTATTGGGAGGAATTTTAAAATCGAAGAACAAATGCGGATCTGAAAAAAAAGCTCTTTAAAACAAATTAATGAAATTCAGGCATTTCGAAAACAAAACCATAAGTATTCCACCCGGTACTCCCACAAAAATGAGGAATTCCAAATCATCCCTGTTTTGCTTCAGGAACTCCAGTATGGCCTTATGAATTCTTTCAACCTTCATGATGTAATTTATATCACAAAAGGTACAAAACACATATTAAGACAGTGTTACAAACAGGTTTAAACTATATTACATTTGCCATACGTTTTCCCGACATCAATACCCCCTCTTTTTCCGAAAATGAAGCTCAGGCCTTGTAACCTGTACTTTACTTCAAATGGTAAATCAAGATCCGCCTGATAACCGCTGATCAGAATATCAGTTTCACATCTTTTCCGAAGCAGGGGAACGATTTCCCTGGCCCGGCTTATATGTCCGTTCCCTGTTCCCTGAATGGCAAATAATACTTTCATTTACAGCTGTATTTCTTTCATAACATGATTACTCACTGGCAAATAAACAAAGACATTATTACAAGAGCATTGCAGCGCTATTAAAGAATTGTTAATAATGATATGGCTGCATTTCATGAGATTAGATACTGAAACGTAATGATTACTTAACCAACTCTTAATACAAACATAGCTCCACTGTAACATTTAGGTAAGATTGGGGCTCTAATTTTACCTCCAATTAATTAAACCTGAATTGTACAAAATATGATAAATAATTTATGCTGCGGATTATCCGGTACGATGAAATTTATGCAACTATGGGCAATTCTTATAGTATTGTCTTCTTTTAATATTGGGATTGCACAAACAGGCTCAGTTAAAGGCACCATAGAAGATGCCGCAACCGGTGAAACGCTGGTAGGAGCTACAGTATTGATCCAGGGGACTAACAAAGGAACCATCACTGACATGGATGGAAATTACCAGCTTAATGATATTGCTCAGGGCACTTACAACCTTGTGATCAGCTATGTTTCCTATGAGCAACAGATACAGCGTGTTGAGGTCAGGCAAAACACCATTACCGAATTGAGTATCAGCCTTACCCCTTCGTCAGTTGAGATGGATGCCGTGAAGATCATAGCCAGCAAAAGAAACGATACGGAAATGTCACTGATTTCCACCATGCGTGTTAGCAGTCTGGTGGCCAATGGCATATCCAGGCAACAGATATCCCGATCACAGGATAAGGATGCTTCGGAGGTAATTGCAAGGGTACCCGGTGTAACGGTGCGTGACGGAAGGTTTATCAATGTGAGGGGACTTGATGAACGTTATAATGTAGTTACATTAAATGGCGTGGGAGCACCCAGTTCCGAATCAGACCGGAGGGCATTCTCTTTTGACATGCTGCCCAGTTCACTTATTGATAACCTGGTGCTGTATAAAACACCGGCTCCTGAAATACCTGCTGATTTTGCAGGCGCCATGGTGCAGATTCAAACAAAAAACACGGTAGATGACAATAGTCTTGACATTTCCTACAGTACCGGTTACCGGTACAATACAACCTTTAATGATTTTTATACCTACACAGGTGGTAAAACCGATTGGCTGGGTTTTGATGATGGCACCCGTGCACTTCCTGAAGGGTTCCCATCCGATCAGCAGGAGTTCAGGGAACTGGCCGATGCTCCTAACGAAGCTGATATGGCAAAAATAACTGCATTGGGCCGGTCGTTCAGCAAAACATGGACACCTGAGCGTACCCGTTCGATCCCCGACCAGTCAATTGGTATAACGCTGAGCCGGAAATTTTTACTCGGAAATGTTTCTGCGGGCAATATCACCTCGCTGGGATACAGTACGGGAGATCAGTTTCGTGAAGTATTCAGGGCAGGTTACCAGGCCTATAATACTACAAACGACAGGCCGGATACAGCTTACTATTTCAATGATGATATTTATTCCACCAAAACCAAGCTTAACGGGCTATTTAACTGGCTTTTCGTTTTCGGGAACAACCAGAAGATTGAGTTCCGTAATTTTTTCAACCAATACAGCGATAAACAAACCATTCTCCGTCTCGGACGGGATAACTATGGAGGTATTGACAAATCGGGCACTGAATTGAGCTTCCAATCGCGGTCAATCTATACGGGACAATTGGGTGGCAACTTTAATTTCAGGCAATCGCTTAGTAATCTGAACTGGACATTGGGTTACAGTTATACAAATAAGATCATGCCCGATGTTAGAAGGGTCGAAATGAACAAGGATGACTATTCCGATATCTATACCCTGTCATTCAATTTCAATGCCGATCCTAAAATGATTGGCCGGCTCCATCTCACCAATCACGAAAATATTTATGTGGGAACCCTGAATTATTCGCACCATCTTTCAACAAACAAAAACTCCCCGGAGATTAAAACCGGTATATTAATTGAGCAGAAATACCGTGATTTTGTTGCGCGCAACATTGGTTTTGCCACAAGCAATGTGTTAAACTTTAACTGGGGACTTAGTTACCAGCCTCTCGACAGTGTATTTCAGGATAAAAACATCAACTTCAACGACGGAATTAAGATTGATGAATCTACCAATCCCACGGATTCATATACTGCTAGTAATCAACTTTATGCTGCCTATACCGGCATAGATATTCCGTTGGGAAAACTTAAAATATATGCCGGTGTGCGATTGGAAAAGAATATTCAGTCGCTGGAAGGACTTAATTATAACAGCTCGGCTTACAACGTGAATAATGACTTTGCCGACCTGTTCCCTTCCCTGAACACGACTTTTAACCTAAGCGATAAATCGTTGGTAAGGTTCGCCTATGGACGTACGATTAACCGGCCCGAATTCAGGGAAATTTCGCTTCAGGCCTATTATGATTTTGAAGAAAAAGCCACTATTTACGGGAATCCGGCGCTCACCAACGCTTACATACACAACCTGGATCTCCGTTATGAATTTTTCCCTTCCAGTGGGGATATGATTACTATCGGGGGATTCTACAAGCATTTTAACAATCCCATCGAAGCCCATCTGAAGGAAGCCGGATCCGGAAGGAATTACACGTTTGACAATGCCAGGGAAGCAAAGAGCTACGGTATCGAGATTGATCTTCGCAAGACATTCATAAACCTGGAAAGCAATGATAACTTAATGAGAATGTTCAGGCACATAGTTGTCGTGTTCAATGTGGCCCTGATCAGGAGCGAACTGCATTCCGATGAGCCCAATGCCAGGGAAAGAGTACGCCAGATGCAGGGACAGTCACCCTATATAATCAATACCGGACTGTTTTACGACAATCCCAATAAGGGACTTATGCTAAGCGTACTTTATAATGTAATCGGGCCCAGGCTGATGTTTGTAGGGGATTCTGATGAACCCCACATTCTGCAAATGCCCAGAAACCTGATCGACATTACTCTCAATAAGAAAATCGGCAGGCATCTGACCTTAAAAGCCGGTGTCAAGGATTTGTTCAATCAGCCCGTGGAATTGCGCCAGAATGAACGTATTCAATTAATCCCGGGCGTTTCTGACAGCTATGCAAAGCGGATTCAGCGCACCCAGGTGTATAAACCCAGCACTGCTTTCATGATTGGGCTTTCTCTTAATTTGTAATTCAACAAATAAATTCAATAAAAACTAATCTATTTAACCATGAAAAGAATTTTTACCTTATTAATGGGCTTATCTGTGATCCTTTTTGGAAGTAAGCAACAAATTAATGCCCAGTCAACCATTGACAACGATTTCTTCAACCAGGTTGATTATGCCGGTGCCTTTGGCACAGAGGACTGGACTGAAGGATGGGCCAACTGGACTCCTCAAAATACAACCTATCCGGCAACCACCGATGTATTGGCTGCAGGTGATATTATTGTCAATACTACACTTACAGCTGATAAGGTTTATCTGCTGGATGGCTGGGTTTATATTAAATCAGGTGCCACGCTCACTATTGAACCCGGAACCATTATCCGTGGCAGCAAAGCCAACAAAGGTACCATTATTGTTGAAAAGGGCGCAAAGATCATAGCCGAAGGCACTGCCGGCAATCCCATTGTATTTACCTCCAACCAGGATGCCGGTTCAAGATCATACGGCGACTGGGGCGGTTTGATCATACTGGGAGATGCCATGGTGAACAAAACTGATCCGGTGATCGAAGGTGGTCCGATTTCAACGTATGGAGGTTCCAACGATGCCGACACATCCGGTATCTTAAAATACGTCCGCATTGAATTCCCCGGCATCGCTTTCCAGCCCGATAAGGAAATCAACGGGCTGACAATGGGCGGAGTTGGCAGCGGCACCACCATCGACTATATTCAGGTTTCATTTTGCGGCGATGATTCTTATGAATGGTTCGGAGGCACCGTTAATGCCAAACACCTCATTGCTTTCAGGGGCTGGGATGATGATTTTGATACCGACTATGGTTATCGCGGCATGGTGCAGTTTGCCGTATCCCTCAGGGATCCGGCTGTAGCCGATGCCGGATCAGGTTCAAACAGTTTCGAATCGGACAATGATGGCACCGGTTCAGAAGCAACGCCCTTTACCCAGGCATTGTTCAGCAATGTAAGTTCCTTTGGACCACTGGTAACACCTGCTACAGTAATAAATTCCAATTATAAAAGGGCACTGCACCTGCGCCGGAATACAAGGCTGAATATTTACAATTCAATTTTCGCCGGGTATCCTACCGGGTTGTTCATTGACGGTACTGGTTCACAAATAAGTGCAACGGCAGGAGACCTTAAAGTCAGGAATACTATCCTTGCCGGAAACAGGATTAATTTCAACGATAACGCCATAGACAGTATATTCTTTTTTACCGAAGCCTATGAAAACAGCACCATGGCCTCAAATGATGACCTGGAACTGACAGATCCGTTTAACCTTGATAATCCGGATTTTCTACCTGAAGCTGGGTCCCCGGTATTAACTGCCTCGGTGTGGTTTGAGGATATAATCAATGCTGTTGGGGATGATCTGGAAAGCAGCATTAGCGCATCGGTTTACCCCAATCCTTTCAGTGAGTCGGCCATCATCAAAATTGATCTGGAAACCGCTGCAAAGGTATCACTGAAGTTATTTGACATTACCGGAACACTGGTGTCAACACTTGTTCAAGAAAGTTATCCGGCAGGCAACCATGAATTTGGTTTTACTATTGGACAAAAGGGAGTTTATTTTGCTGAGATCCTTGTGAATAATAACAGGCAGGTATTGAAACTTATAGCAAGATAAAATAGAAGATTCTCTAAAAACAGAAAGCCCGGCAGAATATCTGCCGGACTTTTTTGTCAACACATTTATTCTGCTTATTCTTTCTCCCCGCTGCTCCTTGCATCCCTTGCAATGGTGAATAAAAACTCAAGTCCTCCGCCAGCATAGTTTTTGACTGAAATATCACCCCGATGGAATTGTATGGCATTTTTAACAATGGCCAGTCCAAGTCCTGTACCACCCTTTTTCCGGTCACGGCCTTTATCAACCCGGTAAAAGCGCTCGAAAAGCCGGGGCAGATCTTCCTCAGGCACTCCTATCCCTGTATCGGTATAGGAAAAATAACAATACTCATCGTCATTAAGGTAATTATCTACCCGTATGGCTAATCCTTCCCCGCCATGATCAATGGAATTATCAAAAAGATTCCTGAATATGGAATACAACAGCCCTGCATTCCCATTCACCGTGAGACCAGAATGAATGTTCAGACCGAGACTTATATTCTTTACCTGAAGCTTTGGCTGGATTTCTCCTGTGATATCCCTGATGAGTTCCTCGAGATTAACAGTTTCGATCTGGTAAAGACTTCCTGCCTCCTCAATTTTGGTAAGCAGCGAAATGTCATGAACCAGTTCGGCCAACCGGACGGATTGAGAATAAGCCCGGCGCAGGTAATCCAGGGTTCTTGCTTTATCAGGGTTTCCTTCCAGAATGGTCTCCAGGAAACCCTTAATGGAACTAACCGGCGTTTTAAGCTCATGGGCGATATTATCGGTAAGTTGCTGTTTAAGAAGCTTCCGCTTGGTGAGCTTCGAAATGTCGTTGACCGAAACTTCGAAACTGCCGTCCTGAAATACAATACTCTTTACCGAAAAAAAACGCCCGCCCTTATTCATGGTTATCTCATAGGTAGGCTGATCATCTGTCAGTGCAACCCGGTCACCGGTCATATACCGGTTGATAAAATTAAAAATCGGTGTAAAATCTGCTATGCGAAAAAACTCATCCGCCGTAAATACCCTGGTATCACTGATATAATTAATGAAACGAATAAAGTGGTTATTGCTGGTAATTACCTGCCGGTCCTTTGAAAAGATGGCTATGCCTTCATCAAGCATATTGAGATGCCTGATCAGCCTGGCTTTTTCAGAGATCATTTCTTCCTTTGCTCTGTTCAGATTCTGATAAATCTCAATAATCTCCTGGCCGATATCCCCCAACTCATTTTCCGGGAAAACGAATGTTTCATTAATGGGCTTGTTGGCTATTGCTTTCAGCGTAAAATCCCGTAATGTGCTGATCGATTTACCAAACTTGTCCGTAATCAGTACAATGGTCAGGGATGCTGCGAGCAGTATTAACACAATAAGAAATAATAATATCCTGTCGGGGTGGATGAATCTCCGCGCACTCAAATCGTAAAGGTCCGATACACGGATATAATGGTCGCCATACTGTCGGGCGTAATAATAGTATTTAATACCGGTAGTCCCCGAAATCCTGATATCTGTTCCAAAACGGCTTGTAAGCGCCTGTTGTATCTCTGGTCTCTGCAAGTGATTTTCCATCCCCGCAGTATTCCTGACCTGGGAATCATACAATACCTTTCCGTCAGAACCAATTACGGTAATTCTGACAAACTTATTCGAGATTAATCCGACAAGGCTGTCAAGGCTTGAGAAATTATTGGTTTTAAGCATCCTGTACTTCTCAATGTATGCATTTGTCAGTCTTGCATAATCGTCCAGTTTTTCGTTCAGGGCTTCAATCCGGAAGTTTTTTTCATGAAAAAAATCTGAAACAAGTAAAATTGAGGCAAAAAACAAAAAGAATGTAACGATATAGACCAGCCATTTTTTGGTATAGGAAGCAATAAACCTCATAGGATCATTTTATTCAATTTCAAGACAATAGCCGTAACCTTTCCGGGTGATTAAATATCTGCCATAGGATCCGAGCTTTTTCCTGAGCCTGGTGATATGCACATCCACGGTTCGATCAGTAACATTTACATCCCGCCAGATATTGCTGAGAAATTGTTCGCGATCGAATATTCTCCCCGGATTTTTCATTAAGATCTGCAAAAGCTGAAATTCTGTAGGTGTTAAATCCTCCTTTTTACCATCCACAAGAAGTCTCTTTTTTTCGAGATCAAGTTCAATTCCTGCTATTTTTATGGTAGTTACCCTGGTAGCAGATTCATTGATACCATCGGACCTGCGTAACACTGCTTTGATCCGGGCAACAACTTCCTTGATGGAAAAGGGCTTTGTAATATAGTCATCCCCTCCCACTGAAAAACCGGTCAGCTTGTCGTTTTCCGTATTCTTGGCAGTAATAAAGAAGATGGGGGCGGCCAGATTTCTGCGCTTCCTGATCTCATCCGCAAGCCGGTAGCCCGACATGCCCTTCATCATAATATCCAGCAAAAACAACTGGTATTTATCCAACTTTATATGCATGGCCTCTTCCGCGGAGTTTAAGGTATCCACGTTAAAACCCTCTGATTCCAGGTTGAATTTGAGTATTTCACAAATATCCTCTTCGTCGTCTACTACGAGAATGTGAATGGAATTGCGGGTTATCATGACTCCCAGGGTTAGGTTAAATGAATCCTCTAAAGTAAGGCGGTAAGGTTACGCTAATGTTACAAAATTGCAAAAATATTATTACATAGTAAATCAATTATTTAAATGAAAATCCTTTCCTGATTGTAACATTTTCTTAACAATAATGCAACTATCTTGTAATCTTCCGGGATGATCTTTGTAGCAGTTATGTAACCCGAAAATAATCTTATTCCAACATCTTATTCATGCCAATGACCTTAAAAATAAACCTATGAAAAAAAATACCGTATTATGGGTGGCAATTCTTGCCATAACATTTATTTCAGGAGCAGCCTTTCTGCAACAGACGAAAATTACGGTGAAGGGTTCCGACACTATGGTTATCCTGGCGCAGCGCTGGGCAGAGAATTATATGAAGAATAATCCGGCGGCCACCATACAGGTTACCGGTGGCGGATCGGGTGTAGGAATTGCCGCACTCATCAATGGCACAACCGATATGGCTAATTCGAGCCGTCCGATTAAATCAACAGAAATCGAAAAGTTAAAGGCGAGGTATAATACGCTTGGTGTTGAAGTGCCCTGTGCAAAAGACGGGATAACCATCTTTCTTCATGAATCCAACAAGGTGAATGAACTCACCCTGAAACAACTGAGCGATATTTACCAGGCCAGGATCACCAACTGGAAGCAACTGGGCGGAGAAGATGCCCCAATTATACTTTACGGACGGGAGAACAGTTCCGGCACGTATGTTTTTTTCAAAGACGAGGTGATTAAGGGTGACTATGCCGCAAGTTGCCAGACATTGCCTGGAACTGCGGCTGTAGTGAATGCCGTAAAAAAGGATAAGTATGGCATTGGTTATGGCGGAGCTGCATATGCTGCCGGCATTAAGCATTGCAAGGTAAAAAAAGACGATAAAACTCCGGGAATGGAACCTACTGTTGAAACCATTGCAAAAAACCAGTATCCGATAACCCGGTATCTGTACATTTATCTGCGTAACAAACCTACCGGGGAACTGAAAAAATTTGTCGATTGGATCCTCAGTGCCGAAGGTCAGAAAGTTGTAACAGAGGTTGGCTATTTCCCGGTAAGGTAAAACAGTTCAGTTAAATTCCGCGTGGTCAGGAAAACAGAAAAAGCGAATCCGGAATCATCCGGTACGGGAACGGAATTTGCAGCTTCGATCCGGAAGAAGCAATTCCGGTTTTCCGACTGGTTTGCCGAAAAAGTGATCAAGACAATAGCCTTTCTTTCGATTACCATTGTGGCATTGATCTTTGTTTTTGTTTTCAGGGAAACGTTACCCCTTTTTAAAATCAACCAGGAGCAGTCAACTGCAGTTGCCAATGGTGAGGTGCCGGCCGGTGATCTGGTACCGGAGACCTATTCACCGGGAGAACCGGAAATTCCGGAAGAACTTAAGCCCGAAACCTATGGCGTTGAGCCGGTTGACCTGTATGTGCCAGATGTAGAAAGTAATATGCAGGATACAGATGACCAATATGCTGGTTCTGAATCCATGCCGGTTGAGGGCAGGGCCGTTTCCACCCTGTTATCCAGGGACTGGCTGCCGGTATCGGATAATCCGCGTTACGGATTGTTGCCTCTTTTCCTGGGTACTCTCAAGGTTACCCTGATAGCCCTATTGTTTGCCGCACCCATTGCCATACTGGCTGCATTATATACCGCTCTTTTCGCTCCCCGTAAACTTCGTGAATTCATTAAACCGGCAGTTGAATTACTGGCAGGAATTCCCTCTGTGGTTATCGGTTTCTTTGCCCTGATGGTACTGGCATCGTTCTTCCAGGATCTTTTTGGCTACTCAAGCCGTTTAAACGGATTTGTGGGCGGCTTTGCCATGGCCCTGGCTGCCATCCCGGTTATTTACACCCTTACCGAAGATGCACTCTCCGCAGTACCCAAAACCTATCTCGAAGCAAGCCTTGGTCTCGGAGCCAGCTTAAGACAAACCGCCTTCAAGGTAATACTGCCGGCAGCCACACCCGGCATATTCGCGGCTATACTGCTGGGAATAGGAAGAGTATTCGGTGAAACCATGATCGCCCTAATGGCTACCGGGAATGCCGCCCTGATCTCACTGAATCCCTTCGATTCCGTGAGAACCCTATCGGCAACCATCGGTGCTGAAATGGCCGAGGTTGTATTTGGTGATACCCACTACAGTGTACTCTTTCTGATTGGTTCATTGCTTTTTATTTTCACTTTTATTCTTAACGCGCTCGCCGAGTTTTACTTTAGAAACCGTTTGATCAGGCGATTCCAGGGAAAATAAACTTGATGGTATGAACAGGACTACAAAAGATACATTAATGAAAAGTCTCACCGGCGTGAGTGTGCTGCTTATCCTGTTTGTGATCGTCTCTATTCTCACCATCACTTTTATCGGGGGTTGGCGGTATCTTACCTGGGAATTTATTACCGAGTTCCCGAAGGAAGGAATGACAAAAGGCGGGATATTCCCTGCGATAGTGGGTACCGCCCTGATGACGCTTATCATGACAGTGGCGGCCGTTCCTTTTGGTGCAATTACTGCGGTTTATCTTGCCGAATATGCATCCGAAAAATCAATCCTGGCCAAAACCATACGGTTCGCCGTAAAAACGCTGGCCGTTGTGCCGTCTATTATCTTTGGGCTTTTTGGCCTGGGATTCTTCATTAAATTTGTTGGCCTTCACCTGGATAATTTCCTCTACGGCGGGGAGTTGCACTGGGGTCAGCCCAATATTCTGTGGGCGAGTCTAACCATGGCCTTGCTAACCCTGCCCATCGTGATCGTTTCAGTTGAAGAATCGATCCGTACTGTTCCCTATGAGACCAGGGAAGGTAGTCTTGCCCTCGGTGCCACCAAATGGCAAACCATCCGTAAAGTAGTACTCCCCGGTTCCATTACAGGAATTCTTACCGGAACCATACTGGCAATCAGCAGGGGCGCCGGAGAAGTTGCTCCCATTCTTTTTACCGGAGCTGCCTATTACCTTGCTGACACACCGCATGCACTTAGCGATCAGTTCATGTCGCTCGGCTACCATATTTATATTATGTCAACCCAGTCCACCAATGTGGATGATACCCTGCCCATTCAGTTTGCCACAACCCTGGTCCTGTTGTTGCTGACCTTTTCCTTAAGCATGGTTGCAGTAGTTCTCAGATACCGTATCAGAAAAAAATCCGCCAGTCAATGAAAGATATTAAAGTAAGCGTAAAGGATCTTTCAGTTTATTATGGCACCAACAAGGCTCTGAACGCCATCACTATGGATATACCCGATAAGAAAGTAACTGCTTTTATCGGACCATCGGGTTGTGGCAAATCCACTTTTCTCCGCACGCTGAACCGGATGAATGATCTGATCGAAAATGTAAAGGTGGAAGGTGGGGTTTTTATTGATGACGTGAATATATACCAGAAGAATATTGATGTGGTAAACCTCCGTAAAAGGGTGGGTATGATCTTTCAAAAATCGAATCCGTTTTCAAAATCAATTTATGAGAATATTGCCTATGGTCCCCGCATTAACGGGATGACCCAAAAGAAGAAACTAGATGAGATCGTTGAAACATCTTTGAAACAGGCTGCCATATGGGATGAGGTGAAAGACAGGCTGAATAATTCAGCGATGGGTTTGTCGGGGGGACAGCAGCAGCGCATTTGCATCGCACGCACCCTGGCCGTTAATCCCGATATCATCCTGATGGATGAACCTGCCAGCGCCCTTGATCCTATATCTACCGCGAAAATCGAAGAACTTATCCACGGGCTTAAGAAGTATTACACCATTATCATAGTTACCCACAATATGCAGCAGGCAGCGCGCACAAGCGACCTGACAGCATTCTTCTACCTCGGGGAACTGGTCGAAATGGATAAAACCAGGTCCATTTTCACCAACCCGGCAAAAAAACAAACCGAAGATTATATATCGGGTCGTTTTGGATGATTAACTTTAACAAAGGATAACGAACTATTCAACAGCCATGCAATCATATTTCCAGGAAGAATTGGGAAAGCTCAGAAAGCGAATTAGCAAGATGTTCATCCTGCTGGGAAGCCAGCTCGAAAGGTCTTATCAGTCGTTTACGAGCCCCGACTTTGAAAACAACGACACCGCAGCTCAAAATGAGAACCGTATTGACAAGCTTGATATCAAGATCGACAAGCTCTGCCAGCGCATTTTTGCCCTGGCGCAGCCGGTAGCCACCGACCTGCGTTTCATCATGTCATCATTGCGGATAGGAAATGAAATGGAAAGGATAGCCGACATCGCCCTGGACATCATCAACCGTTCCGAAATGGTACGGTCATACCAGGATGCCCTTGAACCTTACAGGGTAACCGAATTGTTCCGGGACATCATGAAACTCACCGGCCAGTGTTACGAGGCTTATGTCAATAACAACCACGAACTGGCGAAGGAGATCGTGATTGCCTGCAAAAAAACCGGGGAATCGTGCAAGGCTGTTTTTCATGAGATTATTTCGCAAATGACAGAAAAATCCGAGGTGATCATTATTGCCACCGATCTCATCCTGATTGTCAGGAACCTGGAACGCATCAGCAATCACCTGGAAAACATTGCCGAATCGGTGGTATTTATCGTGGAAGGGAAAAGATTAAAACATTCCTGATTTGGTTTTGATTTTCCCGGTTTTCAAAATATCTTTATGACTCCAACTTATTAACATCTGCATGGAGAATTTCTACCTGGTCATTATAATTATTTTATTTGTTCTGGCTATTTCTGATCTGGTTGTAGGCGTTTGCAACGATGCGGTTAACTTTCTCAATTCTGCAATAGGCTCAAAGGTTGCCCCCTTCCGGATCATTATGCTGGTTGCCGTAGCGGGCATACTCATTGGGGCCACGTTCTCAAACGGCATGATGGAAGTAGCCCGCAACGGAATTATGAATCCCTCGGCCTTTGCTTTTGATAATATCATCATTATTTTCCTTGCTGTAATGATCACGGACGTTATCCTGCTGGATCTGTTCAATACATTCGGCCTGCCAACCTCTACAACGGTTTCTGTTGTTTTTGAATTGCTTGGTGCTTCCGTGGGCATGGGAATTATTAAAATAAGAAATTCTGCCGAAGGATTGGCCGGCCTGGGGCAATATATCAATTCCGAACGGTCCCTGGTGATCATATCCGGGATACTGCTGTCGGTTGCCATTTCCTTTACGGTTGGAATGATTATCCAGTATCTGACACGGGTTGTCTTTTCATTCAATTACAGGAAATCGATCCGGTACTTTGGGGCTTTGTGGGGAGGATTGGCTATAACCGGTATAACATACTTTATCCTGATCAAGGGTGCAAAAGGTTCCTCCTTTATCTCCGGGGAACAACTCACCTGGATTTCAGAAAACACGGCATCTATTCTTGGGATTTGTTTTGCCGGCTGGGCCGTTCTTTTGCAGTTGCTTTACTGGCTGTTCCGGGTTAATATACTCAAGGTCATTGTGTTGTTCGGGACTTTTGCCCTGGCCATGGCCTTTGCCGGTAACGACCTCGTGAACTTTATCGGGGTTCCCCTGGCCGGGTTCGAATCGTATAAGGTTTTTATTGCCCAGCATGCACTTTCAGGAAGTGAGTTTACCATGAGTGCACTGGCTGAGAGTGTAAAAACACCTACCGGGCTATTGCTGATAGCCGGAATAATCATGGCCCTGGCCCTTTGGTTCTCTAAAAAGGCCCGGACTGTCACCCGTACTGAGCTGAACCTGGGAAACCAGGACCTGATCAACGAGCGCTTTGCGGCATCTCCGGTTTCAAGATCACTGGTACGGATAGGAGTTCAGATCGGCAGATTCCTGTGGTCACTGATTCCCAATGGCTTAAAACGCTTCCTGAATGACCGTTTTAATGATAAGCAATTCCGGAAACAGGTAAAAAAAGACAAGGATCTGTCCTTTGATCTGGTCCGTGCATCGGTTAACCTGGCGGTATCCAGCAGTCTTATCGCCTTTGCCACTTCGTATAAGCTGCCGCTTTCCACCACCTACGTCACTTTTATGGTGGCCATGGGGACCTCGCTGGCCGACAAGGCCTGGGGCAGGGAAAGTGCCGTCTACAGGATATCCGGGGTAATCACGGTAATCGGAGGTTGGTTTTTCACGGCCTTTGTTGCTTTCACCATGTCCTTGCTGTTTGTATCGCTGATTGGCTGGGGTGGTCCGGTAGCCATTGTCATTCTTATGCTCACAGCCATTGCTTTTATATATAAAACCCATGTGATCCATAAAAAGCGGGAGTCAATAGCTAAAGCCACTGAAAACGACTTCTGGAAAGATGAAAAAATTGCAGGAAAATCAGTTTTTGCCAAATACAACGACAGGATCGCTGTTTCCCTGATTACCCTGTCGGATATTTACAAAACATCACTCGAAGCCCTGGTGGGTGAAAAAAGAAAAAAACTGGCCGGTGCCGGTAAGGAAACCCGGAAACTGGGCAAAGAGATCAAGACATACAAAAAGAATGCCCATGACCTGGTAACGCGGCTGCAAGGCACCGATAACCTGGATGACGGTGAATATTACTTCCAGATGCTTGACACCCTCGGTGAAGCTGCCCATTGTATAAATTACATCGTGGAACCTGCCTTTGCCCATGTCGACAACAACCATGAGCCGTTGAACTCCGCTGATGCAAATGACCTGAAAGCGTTCCTGCATCCTGCCCTGAAATACATGAACCAGGCTCAGAAGTGCCTTTCATCAGGAAAATATGAAACACCGGAAGAAGAATACGGCGAGCTGAAGAAATTGCATGAAGAACTGGCAAAAATGCGGAAAAATCACCTGAAGCGTTTCAGGTCAGGAAACATATCCACCAGTGTGAGCTTGCTGTACCTCGATATTCTTGCCGAATCCAAGAATTTCCTG
Source organism: Bacteroidales bacterium (assembly GCA_035258345.1). GTDB lineage: Bacteria > Bacteroidota > Bacteroidia > Bacteroidales > UBA10428 > UBA5072. Next base: position 60,673 of record DATEVU010000061.1, on the reverse strand, counting down.
ACGAATATATCCAACCTGGTGAGGACTTCACGGGCCTTCAGGTCATCTCATTATTCGGCCTGATAAAATCGAGATTTCTTTTTATTCCGTCAAATTTTGCGCGTTTCAATGCCGACTTTTTGAAACGTACTGTAAACTGCTTTTCATCCAGGCTGTGCCAATCTTCACGATCCATTTCCAGCAATCCGGGCAGGGGCTGAAACTCCTTTACCCGGTGGGGTACGGACCTCCGGTTCCACGGGCATACATCCTGGCATATATCGCAACCAAAGACCCGGTTCATGAATTTATCCCGGTAAGCTTCATCGATTTCGCCCTTGTGTTCAATGGTTAAATAGGAAATACACTTTCCGGCATCGATAACACGCGGAGCGATGATCGCACCGGTAGGACACGCCCGTATGCAACGGTTGCAGTCGCCGCAGAGATCACCGATCGGGTTGTCATAATGCAGGGGTATGTCCACCATAAGCGAGCCGATAAAGACGAAGCTGCCGGTTTCAGGCGATATCAGGTTGGTATTTTTTCCGATCCATCCGAGGCCCGCCCTGGCAGCCCATGCACGGTCAAGTACCGGGGCCGAATCGGTGAATGCCCTGCCACTTACAGGGGTGATTGTTGTATTGATAAAATCAAGCAGTATTTTAAGCTTTTTCCGTATCACATCGTGGTAGTCCTCACCATAAGCATACTTTGCAACCACCGGGGCATCCTCCGCATGCTGATGCTCCGAAGGGTAATAATTCAATATTACGGAAATTACCGATTGCGCACCTTCAACAAGTTTCGTGGGATCGGTTCGTTTTTCAAAGTGGTTCTCCATCCACGACATACTGCCATGGTATTTTTCCTTCAGCCATTGAGTAAGACGTGATGCATCCGCAGCCAGGTACCCGGCCCGGGAGATGCCGCAACCGTCGAATCCCAGGTTGACGGCTTCGGCTTTGATCATGGATGATTGATGGGTCAGTTCATCCATAGGACAATAAAACTTACAGCTTTTTCTTTACCTCGGTAGTTTCGTATCCCTCTATGATATCACCTGTTCTGATATCGTTGAAGTTCTCGATGTTCAGTCCGCACTCCTGCCCGCTAACGGCTTCCTTTACATCGTCCTTAAAGCGTTTGAGCGAGGCCAGATTACCGGAGTAGATCACAATACCCTCGCGGATGATCCTCACCCGGGTATCCCGCCTGATCTTTCCTTCCCTTACCATACAACCGGCAATGGTGCCGACCTTGGTGATCTTGAAAGCCTCCTGTACCTCAAGTGTGGCAATGATCTCTTCCCGGATCTCGGGGGAAAGCATGCCCTCCATGGCCGACTTGATCTCGTTGATGGCATCGTAAATGATGGAATAAAGGCGGATATCAATTTCTTCTTTTTCAGCCAGTTTGCGTGCCTGCAACGAGGGACGAACCTGGAAACCGACCACGATGGCGTTGGAAGCCGCAGCCAGCAGGATATCGCTTTCCGATATCTGTCCGACTGCCTTGTGGATCACATTAACCTGTATCTCTTCGTTCGACAGCTTGATCAGTGAATCGGACAAGGCTTCAATGGAACCGTCAACGTCACCCTTAACAATCACATTCAGTTCCTTGAAGTTTCCAATGGCGATACGACGGCCAATCTCATCCAGGGTAATGTGCTTTTGTGTACGGAGGCCCTGCTCGCGCAGCAGCTGTTCACGTTTGGTGGCAATCTCCTTGGCATCCTTGTCACTTTCATATACACTGAATTTGTCACCTGCCTGGGGAGCGCCGTTCAGGCCAAGGACCAGAACAGGGAACGAAGGACCGGCCACATCAATTTTCTTCCCGCGTTCGTTATACATGGCCTTTACACGGCCGTAATGATGTCCGGCAAGTAAAATATCCCCCAGCTTCAGGGTACCGGTCTGAACCAATACCGTGGCAATAAATCCGCGCCCCTTGTCAAGTGACGATTCGATAATGGTCCCTACAGCAAGTTTATCCGGGTTGGCCCTGAGGTTTAACATTTCAGCCTCAAGCAACACTTTTTCCAGCAGCACTTCTATGTTAAATCCGGTTTTGGCGGATATTTCCTGCGACTGGAATTTACCACCCCAGTCCTCAACCAGTATATTCATATTGGCCAGGGTTTCCTTTATTTTTTCAGGATTGGCCGTGGGCTTGTCAATTTTATTTATGGCAAATACCATGGGAACTCCGGCAGCCTGGGCGTGGTTAATGGCTTCAACCGTTTGGGGCATAATGCCATCATCGGCAGCAACAACAATTATCGCCACGTCTGTAATCTGAGCCCCGCGTGCACGCATCGCAGTAAAAGCCTCGTGACCGGGAGTATCCAGAAAGGTGATCTGCCTGCCACCCTTCAGCTCAACACTGTAGGCGCCGATATGCTGCGTAATACCTCCGGCTTCACCGGCGATTACATTGGCATGACGGATATGGTCGAGAAGTTTTGTTTTTCCGTGGTCAACATGTCCCATTACGGTAACAATGGGTGGTCTGGGGAGCAGGCTTTCAGGATCCTCTATTTCAACCTCCTCATCTTCCTGCAGATCGGCAGTTACAAATTCCACCTTAAAACTGAATTCTTCAGCAACAAGCACCAGTGCTTCAGCATCCAGGCGCTGGTTTATAGATACAAAAAGCCCGAGGCTCATGCAGGCGGCAATCACTTCATTCACGGGAACGCCCATCAGGGTGGCGAGCTCATTCACTGTAACAAATTCAGTGACTTTCAGAACATTCTTTTCCGATTCCCGCCTTTCGAATTCCTGTTGATTTCGCTGACTGGCGATATCGCGCTTTTCACGGCGGTATTTTGCACCCTTGGACCTGCCTTTTGTAGAAAGACGGGCAAACGTATCTTTGATCTGCTTATCGACATCCTGTTCACTGATCTCGAAGCGTCCTCCGCCCTTGCGTTTTTTCTTCTTTTTCTTATCTTTCTGTAAATCCAGGTCAACCGGCCGTACCTTATTCTCAACACTTACCCGCTGTGTGTCCTTTTTGATCCGTTTCCTTTTTTTCTTTGCGGCAGAATCATCACTTATGGCCTGCGTATCCGGCAGGCTCATTTTTCCAACAACAGTTGGTCCGGAAAGTCTTTCAGCCCTGGCTTTGATCACCTCAGGGGTCTGTCGCAGCAATTTTGGCCTGCTCTCTGTGGATGTTCCTGTAGTGTCAGTAGTATCAGCTCCTTCTTTGGGTGCCACATACGCACGGGCTTTTCTGTCGATTTCCAGCTGCTCCCTCGTCTTTTTGGGAGGTCTGGTTCGCTGATTCATGGAGTCCAGGTCGATCTTTCCGACAACCTTGACCTCGACATCCTTGTATTCGGGTTTAAGAAAAATTTCCTCCTGTTTCTGGGGTATCTCCTCCGCGGGGGTTTCAACAACCGGGGGGATGACAACTTCGGGTTCAGCTACGGGTTTTATCTCTTCCGGTTCAGGCACGGTCAACTCAGGTTCCGGGATTACCTGGGGTTCAGGTGGTTTCACAGGTTCGGCCTTTTCTTCCTTTTGTACCGGAGCCTTTTGGGGAGGACTTAATTTATCGATGTCAATTTTTCCCAGAACATTCAGCTTGATTTGTTCCCTTTCAACCAGGCGTTCAATTTCGGGCTCTGCATGCAAACCTGTTACACGTACGTTCTTGACAAGCACTTCCTCTTCATATTCCTGTAGTTCGGATTCCTTTTCCTGGTGAACTTCTCCCAGGATAACCGTCTCCAGCTTTTCACGCTTATTACGCAGATTCAGCTTTTCCGATTCCTTCTTTACATTAAAATCAGTACTAAATTCTTTCAACAGCATATCGCACTGCTCGGATGTAATTTTCTCATTCGGATTGGAATCAATCTTAACACCCTTCTTGTGCAGGAATTCCACTATTGTGGAAATGCCCACATTGAGCTCTCTGGCAATCTTGCTGAGTCTTGTTGTTTTAGTATCTGACATTCCTGGTTTTTGGTTGATATTTCACCGGCAAAATTAGTAATTCCGTCAATATAAATGTAACCGCTTCTATTATTCGAATTCCGACCTCAGGATCTTTAGCACCTCACGTATCGTTTCTTCCTCAAGATCAGTGCGTTTAACCAGATCTTCCATATTCAGGTTGAGTACACTACGGGCTGTATCACAACCAATGGCTTTCAGTTCATCAATGATCCATCCGTCGATCTCATCTACAAATTCTTCGAGGTTCACATCTTCCTCATCGGCATAATCCGTTTCACGGTAAACATCTATTTCATACCCTGTAAGCTGTCCGGCAAGCTTGATATTCAAACCGCCCTTGCCGATGGCAAGAGAAACTTCATTGGGCTTGAGGTAGACATCTGCCTTTTTGCTTTTCTCATCAATTTTTATTGAAGATATCTTTGCGGGGCTTAGGGCACGGGTTATAAACAGCTGCAGGTTATTGGTATAATTGATCACATCGATATTCTCATTCTTTAATTCCCTTACAATACCATGAATGCGTGAACCTTTCATACCCACACAGGCACCCACAGGATCAATACGTTCATCATAGGATTCAACGGCAACCTTGGCTCTTTCGCCCGGTATACGCACAATTTTTTTAATGGTAATGAGTCCGTCGAATATTTCAGGTACCTCGAGTTCAAAAAGCCGTTCGAGGAAAACGGGTGATGTGCGTGAAAGAACGATCAGCGGTGTATTGTTGCGCATTTCCACCCGTACCACAACTGCCCGGATGCTGTCGCCCTTCCGGAAATAATCCGTCGGGATCTGTTCCGACTTGGGAAGGATCAGTTCATTCCCTTCCTCATCAAGCACAAGTATCTCACGCTTCCATACCTGGTAAATCTCACCCGTAATAATATCGCCGATCCGTTCACGGTATTTCGAAAAAATATTGTTCTTTTCAAGATCAAGGATCCTGGCGGTAAGGTTTTGCCGCAGGGCAAGAATTGCGCGCCTGCCGAAATCCAGCAGTTTCACCTCGTCGGTAACTTCTTCCCCAACCTCGTATTCCTCATCGATCAGCTTGGCTTCGGAAAGGGAAATTTGTTTGCTTGGCTCTTCAATGGCACCATCCTCAACAACCTCACGGTTCCGCCAGATCTCAAAATCACCTTTGTCTATGTTGATAATGATATCGAAATTGTCTGCTGTTCCGAACATTTTCACAAGCATGCCGCGGAAAACATCTTCCAGCACACTCATCATGGTAGCCCGGTCAATACTTTTCAGTTCTTTAAATTCTGAAAAGGTTTCTATTAAATTTAGGTTTTCCATGTGTAATTCATTTTTTTAAACTGATGACCACTTTTGCTGATTTTATTTCGTTATGTTTAATATCCAGCTCTTTCAGAACTGTTATCTTTTTTCTTGTTTTGTTGTCCCTTTCCGTGATCGCGATCTCAAGTCTCACCATTTCGTCATTGGCCAGAACAAGCTTGCCGGTTGATTTTACACCGTTTGTTCTCAACACATCAATTTGCCTGCCAATGTTCGTGCTGAACTGTACCGGCAGCTTCAGGGGATTGTCCAGACCTGGAGAAGATACTTCCAGCTCATAATCCTCCTCTTCGCGGTTGAATTTTGATTCAATATGCCGGCTTACCGCTCTGCATTCCTCAATGGTGACTCCTTTTAAGCTATCTACAAATATGGTGATCCGGTTACCCGGCCTCACGCTTACATCCACCAGGAACAACCCCCACCCCGGCAATTCCTGCTGAATACATTCCCTTATCTGCCCGGCACTGATCATGGACGAACCTGTTAAGTAACAAAATAGGGGACGAACCTGTCCCCTATCACTGAAATTTCGCTGCAAATATAGTAATAATTATTTTAACTGCAATACCTTATTATATATTACAAATTCAGCCTTACCACGGAAAAGCAAATTCAGGTTTATTAAAAATAATTCATTCCTGAAAAAATTACAGGCCTCGTCGGGGCGACAATAGGGTAGAAATATGACCTGATCGCAATACCCGGGGCCATCATGATGATAATCCTTGATTTTGTGCCGGATTATTCGGTAATTTGCCAGCAGTATTCTGTAATAAATTACACCTGTTTTGCCTGTAGTATTCAACAAGCGGAAGATCATCAATGACCCTGTTCACGGGTTTATTAAATTACCCACGGATTTCATTTTCGATCTCCTTGAACATCCTTACCTGCAACGCCTCCGCAGGATCAAACAACTTGGCCTCACAAGTTTTGTTTATCCCGGGGCCACGCACACCCGTTTCCAGCATGCCCTGGGTGCTGTTCACCTGATGGGCCTGGCCATTGACAGCATCCGGCAGAAAAATGCATCCATCACCGATGAAGAAGCAGAAGCTGTGACTGCGGCCATCCTGCTTCACGATATCGGGCATGGGCCATTCTCCCACGCTTTGGAAGAAAGCCTTATTGCAGGCCTGACCCATGAGGACCTGTCGATTATGCTGATGAATAACCTGAACCGGGAATTCGGGGGCCGGCTTACCATGGCCCTGGAGATTTTCAACAACAACTACGCGAAGAAATTCCTGCACCAGCTGGTCTCAAGCCAGCTCGATATGGACAGGATGGATTACCTGATGCGCGACAGCTTTTTTGCAGGAGTGGCGGAGGGCACTATTGGCACCGAAAGGATCATCAAAATGCTGGATGTGGTGAATGACGAGTTAGTGGTAGAAGCAAAAGGCATATATTCCATTGAAAAATTCCTGATAGCCCGCAGGCTTATGTACTGGCAGGTGTATTTTCATAAAACCGTAATTGCAGCTGAAAACCTTCTTGTCAGAGTGCTTCAGCGTGCCAAAGAATTAGCCGGATCGGGAAGTGCGCTTTTTGCCACCCGTTCACTTGATTATTTCCTCAGGAACAAACTCACCCGGGAAACCATGGACGCCGGCAGCTCTGAAACACTGAATAATTTTACCAGCCTGGATGACGACGACATAATGGTTTCGGCCAAATCATGGGCCGGTCATGACGACAAGCTGCTTTCCCTGCTATCCGGAAACCTGATACACCGCATTTTGCCGCGGGTAAAAATAAGTGATACGCCGTTCGGCGATGATCAACTCGGCAAATTGCGCGCAGTTGCTGCTGAAAAATTCCGGCTTGACATTGCGGCATGCAATTCCCTGGTATTTGCCGGTGTTATCTCCAACAATGCTTACAGCATCAAGACCGACAACATCAGGATCCTCTACAATACGGGCGAGGTAAAAGACCTGACTCAGGCTTCGGATATTTTCCAGGTCCAGCAGCTTAATGAGACCAAAATAAAATATTTTCTTTGCTACCCCAAGGAAGTTGGGTTAAATTGTTAATTTTGTGACCAGTGAAAAAGCAGTACGCATGAAGTTCACAGCCAGAATAATTGCTGATTTTACAAAGGGTGAAATAATCGGGAACCCCGATGAAGTTGTAACAGGCATCTCTAAAATTGAGGAAGGCAAAAAGGGCACCCTTGCATTTCTTGCCAATCCGAAATATGAGAAATACCTGTACAATACCGAAGCATCTGTTGTACTGATTAACAAAGATTTTCTTGTAAACGACAACCTGAATTGCACCATCATAAAAGTAAACAATGCCTACGATGCTTTCACATCCCTGCTGGAATTGTATTCCAAACAGATCCCCGAGAAAAAGGGCATTGAACAACCTTGTTTTGTAGATCCGACTGCGAAAATAGGTGAAAACACATACATCGGAGCCTTTGCCTATGTTGGCGCCAATGTTGAGATCGGCAACAATGTAAAGATTTATCCCCATGCCTACATCGGTGAATCCACTATTATAAACAACAATACAATCATCTATTCCGGTGTCAAAATTTACCATGGCTGTCTCATTGGTAGTGACTGCATTATTCATTCCGGGGTTATCATCGGAGCCGACGGTTTCGGTTTCGTTCAGCAGCCGGATCAGCAATACCGTAAAATACCGCAGGTAGGTAATGTCATTATCGAAGATTGGGTTGAGATCGGCTCCAATGTCACCATTGACCGGGCCACTATGGGATCCACCATTATTCGCAGGGGTGCAAAATTTGACAACCTTATCCAGATCGGTCACAATGTTGAAATAGGTGAAAACACGGTTATTGTTTCCCAGGCAGGCGTGGCCGGATCCACAAAAGTTGGCCGTAATTGTATGATAGGCGGTCAGGTTGGACTTGCGGGACATCTGAAAATAGGCGATAACGTGAAAATCGGCGCCCAGTCGGGTGTCAGCAACAACCTGAAAGACAATGAAACCGTCCTGGGCTCTCCGGCCCTCAATGTATCCAAACAGATCAAAGCCATGATCGTTTACAAATCCCTTCCCGAGATGAGCAAGAAGATCGCGGAACTTGAAAAGGAACTGAAATTGTTAAAGGATAAAATGTGATTGTTGCGGGTTGTGGTTGCATTTGATTATTTTTTTATAATTTCGCCCTGTTTTTGTTGGTGAAATCTTAGTAAAAATATAATGGCTGAAAAGCAAAGAACGGTTGCCAAACCGGTAAGTCTTAGAGGTAGGGGATTGCATTCAGGTGTTGAAGTTGAGGTTACCATTTGTCCGGCCCCGGAAAATCACGGGTATCAGTTTAAACGTACGGATATTGCAGGAAATCCTGTAATCAGGGCTCTTGCCGAATATGTTAAGATTACCGAACGAAGCACCACTATTGTAGACAAGGACGCTTCCATAACTACGGTTGAACATTTGCTGGCTGCACTCTACGGCCTGGGGGTCGACAATGCCCTCATGGAGATCAACGGACCCGAGGTCCCCATCATCGACGGCAGTGCCAAACCCTTTGTTGATGCAATACTTTCTGCCGGTATCGTTGAACAACAGGCCGACAGGATTTTCTATCCCATCCCGGAAAAAGTTGAATTCAGGGATGCAGCTGCCGGCATTGAAATTATTGCCTATCCCGACGATGACCTGTACATCGATGTTCATATCGATTACAATTCAAGAGTGCTGGGGCACCAGTTTGCCTCCCTGAAAAATATCTCCTCCTTCGAAAAAGAATTTTCTGCCTGCCGGACTTTTGTTTTTCTGCACGAGATCGAATTTTTGCGGAAGAACAACCTGATCAAGGGCGGTGATCTCGACAATGCCATTGTAATCATGGACAGGATGGTTCCTCAGGATGAACTCGACCGGCTGGCCGAATTGTTCAACAAACCAAAAGTAAAGGTCAAACCCGAAGGAATTCTGAATAACGTTGACCTGGCCTTTGCCAATGAACCGGCCCGGCATAAGCTCCTGGATGTTATAGGAGACCTCGCTTTATGCGGCGTGCGGCTTAAAGGCCGGATAATAGCCAGCAAGCCCGGTCACCATGCCAATGTTGAATTTGCCAAAATACTGAGAAAAAATATTAAAGCCTCTCATAACAAGCCTCTTCCTCCGGATTATGATGCCGACAAGGAGCCGCTTTTTGATATTAACCAGATCCAGAAAATATTACCCCACCGGAATCCGTTCCTGTTGGTAGATAAGATCACCTATATGGACAAATGGGTTGTTAACGGGATAAAGAATGTCACCATGAACGAATCCTTTTTCGCTGGTCATTTTCCCGAAGAACCAATCATGCCGGGGGTATTGCAGATCGAGGCGCTGGCCCAGGTGGGAGGTGTGCTGTTATTAAGTTCGGTGCCCGATCCTGAAAATTATCTGATATATTTTTTGCGCATTGACACGGTCCGCTTCAAACGCAAAGTTGTTCCGGGCGATACCCTGAATATAAGAATGATACTTACAGAACCCATTAAGCGCGGGATTGCCCTTTGCAAAGGTGAAGGCTTCGTAGGCGATCAGATGGTGATAGAAGCCGCGTTCATGGCGCAGTTGGCCAGAAAACCAGGTTCATAGCAATTGTTTAATTTTTATCGACAATCTTTTCTAAATGAATAATCAACCGTTGTATTCTTTACATCCCGATGCCAGAATTGGCAAACAGGTGGAAATAGGACCCTTTACAACCATTTATGGTGATGTTGAAATTGGCGATAATACCTGGATCGGCCCGAATGTTACCATAATGGATGGCGCGCGCATCGGTAAAAATTGCCGCATCTTTCCCGGAGCTGTGATCTCGGGCATTCCACAGGACCTGAAATTCCAGGGTGAGATCACTACCGCCGAAATTGGCGATAATACAACCATCCGGGAATATGTTACCGTAAACCGCGGAACAATATCAAAAGGCAAAACGGTGGTTGGCAGCGACTGCCTGTTACAGTCCTATGTGCATATCGCACACGACTGCAACGTGGGAAACCACTGCATCCTCTCAGGTTATGTAGGTCTTGGCGGGGAAGTGATCATTGAAGATTGGGCCATACTGGGTGGTGGAAGCCTCGTGCATCAGTTTGTCCGTATCGGCTTGCACGTTATGGTTCAAGGCGGTTGCAAGGTTATAAAAGATGTACCTCCCTATATAATGGCCGGCAGGGACCCGGTGGTCTATGCCGGGCTTAACCTGGTAGGACTGAGACGCCGCAATTACAGTACAGAGAAAATCCAGGAATTACAGGAAATGTACCGGACAATTTACCAGAAAGGCCTTAACAATTCTGATGCCCTTCGGAATATCGAAGCCAGTTTTCCCCAGTCACCGGAACGTGATCATGTGATCTCCTTTATCCGTGGTTCCGAAAGAGGTATTATCAAGGGATTGCTCAACGATACGGATTAATTAACGCAAAGGATTCCATCCCAGCGCTTCCAGCATTATTGCCTGCCCCTGTGCGGTGATCATGCTGGCTCCCTCTGCTGCATCAACCATATGGCCGATAATGGAAATTTCCTGCCTGTTCCCTATTTTGTCAAACACAATCACCGGCACGGTAAAAAGTAATTCGTAATCCTCACCCCCGTTCAGGGCAGCAATTACAGGTTCAATTTCAAATTCCCGGGCCACACGCCTGGTTTCTTCGTGAATGGGGATCTTATCGGCAAATATTTTACATCCTTTGGCCGATGCCGTGCAGATATGCAGCATCTCCGAAGAAAGACCGTCGGATATATCTATCATCGCCGTGGGTTTAACATCCAAATCGTTCAGCAGATGCGTAATTTCCCGGCGCGCTTCGGGTTTAAGCTGCCGCTCCAGCACATAATCATACCCTTCAAGAACCGGTCGAACGGATTGCTGCTCTTCAAACAGCCTTCTTTCCCTTTCAAGCAGCTGCAGACCCATGAATGCGCCCCCCAGGTCACCTGATACGCAAATCAGATCGCGGTTGCCGGCCCCACCCCTGTAAACAAGTTCATGCTCATAGGCCTCCCCAACCGCTGTACAGGAAATGGTAAGCCCGGTAAGTGAGGAAGTTGTATCGCCCCCTACAAGATCTACCCCATATTGCTCACAGGCAAGCCTGATCCCGGAGTATATCGCCTCAACCATGCTGATCGTGAACTTGCGCGAAATAGCCATTGAAACCAGCAACTGCTTCGGCTGTGCGTTCATGGCAATAATATCGGAGAAATTAACAACGGCAGCCTTATAACCCAAATGCTTCAGCGGGGAATATACCAAATTAAAATGTATGCCTTCGACAAGCAAATCGGTTGTGATAACTACCCGCTTATCCCGGTAATCAAGCACGGCGGCATCATCGCCAATGCCGGTGCAGGTGCTGCTGTTCATTATTTTTAAATCACCGGTAAGATGCCTGATCAGACCAAACTCGCCCAGCGATGAGATTTCATCCTGCTGATCCCTTCTATCACTCATGTTGCAACGAATAGAATACTTATAAACGCCTGCAAATATCAGGATAAATTGATATAGATTTATTATATTTGCCATTATTTAGAATTAATCTAAATATAAATACTTGCGGTTATTGAACTGCAGTAAACAGCTAGTAAGATGGAAGATACACAGGATAAGATACTGTCAGAGGTGACCAAAGGCGACTACAAGTACGGCTTTGTTACCGATATCGAAACCGACACCATACCCAAGGGCTTAAACGAGGATGTTATCAGGCTCATTTCGGCAAAAAAAGAGGAACCTGCCTTTATGCTTGAGTTCAGGCTTAAATCATACAGGCACTGGCTTACGATGAAAATGCCAAAATGGGCACACCTGTTCATCCCGGATATAAGCTACCAGGACATTATTTATTATGCCGCACCCAAACAACAGGCAGGATTGAAAAGCCTCGATGAAGTGGATCCCGAACTGCTGAGCACATTCAACAAGCTGGGCATTCCGCTTGAGGAGCAGAAACTGCTCTCCGGAGTAGCTGTAGACGTGGTGATGGACAGCATTTCGGTAAAAACAACCTTTAAAGAAACGCTGGCTGAACTTGGCATTATCTTTTGCTCCATGAGTGAGGCCATTCGCGAATATCCCGACCTGGTTAAAAAATACCTGGGCAGCGTGGTGCCATATACCGATAATTATTTCGCCAGCCTTAATTCGGCTGTGTTCAGCGACGGTTCATTCTGTTACATACCCAAAGGGGTGCGCTGTCCCATGGAACTTTCCACCTATTTCAGGATCAATGCTGCCAATACCGGGCAGTTTGAACGCACGCTCGTGGTGGCCGAGGACGACAGTTACGTAAGTTATCTCGAAGGTTGCACGGCACCCATGCGTGATGAGAATCAGCTGCATGCAGCCGTGGTGGAGATCGTTGCGCTCGAAAATGCCGAAGTGAAATATTCCACCGTGCAGAACTGGTATCCGGGAGATAAAAACGGGAAAGGCGGCATATATAATTTTGTAACCAAAAGGGGTATCTGCAAGGGTGATAATTCAAAAATATCCTGGACACAGGTTGAAACGGGTTCCGCCATCACCTGGAAATATCCCAGCTGCATTCTTCGCGGCAACAACACCACCGGTGAGTTTTATTCTGTTGCTGTGACCAATAACTACCAGCAGGCAGATACCGGTACCAAAATGATCCATATCGGAAAGAACAGCCGGAGCACGATCATATCAAAGGGGATCTCTGCAGGTCATGGACAAAACAGCTTCCGCAGCCTGGTTAAGGTGATTAAGAGCGCCGACAGGGTACGCAATTTTACCCAGTGCGATTCGCTGCTCATGGGCGATAAATGCGGCGCCCATACCTTTCCCTATATCGAAGTGGAAAATGAATCGGCTGTCATTGAACACGAAGCCACAACCTCCAAAATTGGCGAGGACCAGATATTTTACTGCAACCAGCGCGGGATCGATACGGAAAATGCCATAGGCCTTATCATCAACGGCTATACCCGTGAAGTGCTGAACAAGCTTCCCATGGAATTTGCCGTAGAGGCACAGAAGTTGTTACAGATAAGTTTGGAAGGAAGCGTTGGATAAAGCAAATTTATGATTTACGATTTTTGAGAATTTTAATACAGAATTAATGCTGATTATAAAAGACTTACACGTTAGCATCGACGGGAAGGAAATCCTGAAAGGCATCAACCTTACTGTTAAAGCCGGGGAAGTGCACGCCGTAATGGGACCAAATGGTTCCGGTAAAAGTACACTTGCCGCTGCGCTTGTCGGAAGGGAATTATTCGAAATTACCAGCGGAAGCGTTACCTACCAGGGTGAAAACCTGTTGGAGATGAGTACCGAGGATCGTGCCCGCAAGGGGCTGTTCCTGGGATTCCAGTATCCGGTTGAAATTCCCGGTGTATCCATAGTAAATTTCATGAAAACAGCCATCAACGAACACCGGAAGTTCAAGGGCATGGATCCCATCTCGGCTTCGGATTTTCTGAAACTTATGCGCGACAAGAAAGATCTCGTTGGCTTGCATACCAGCCTGGCCAACCGGTCGGTGAACGAAGGATTTTCAGGCGGCGAAAAGAAAAAGAATGAGATATTCCAGATGGCCATTCTTGAGCCAACCCTTGCCATCCTGGATGAAACCGACTCGGGACTGGATATTGATGCCATGAAAACCGTGGCAGGCGGTGTTAACAAGCTCCGGCGCAAGGACAATGCAACCATTATCATTACGCATTATCAGCGTTTGCTCGATTATATCATACCCGATTTTGTGCATGTATTGTACAAGGGCAGGATTGTTAAATCGAGTGGCAAGGAACTTGCCCTGGAGCTGGAAGAAAAAGGTTATGACTGGCTCAACCAGGAATCAGAATGATTAATGATACGTACACATGAATGAAACCACCCCAGCACAGGATATAAAGCAGGATCTTATCAGTTTGTTCCGACAGCATACCGGATTGCTGGAAACCGGATCGGGGCATATTATGAATTTGTACCGCGAACAGGCTTTCAACGATTTCGACAGGCTGGGTATCCCAACAACCCGGAATGAAGCTTACAAGTATACCCCGCTTGAGAAGTACCTGAACGGCAATTATGATGTTGAACTGAACGTAAACCCGTTCAAGGTGGACATCAGTACAATATTCAAATGCGATATCCCTGAACTCGACACGCATGTTGTATTGGTGCTTAACGGTTTTTACTATGCCGGCAACCTTCCGGGCATCTTCCCGCCAGGAGTAATAATCTGCGGGCTTAACGAAGCATCCACCCGGTTCCCCGATATTTTCCACAAACATTATTCACAGTATGCCGATACATCGGCTGATGGACTGGTAGCCCTGAATACGCTTTTTGCCCAGGATGGCGTTTTTATCTTCGTGCCCCGGAATACGGTAATTGAAAAACCGATACAGATCATTAACCTGAGCCATTCAGACAAAAACCTGCGCCTTACACGCCGAAACCTTATTGTTGCTGAGGAAAATTCAAAAGTAGATGTTGTGTTGTGCGACCATACCCTTTCCAACCACAGTTATCTTGCCAATTCACTTACCGAGGTTTTTGCCGGAGAAAATGCTACGGTCAACTATAACCGCCTGCAAAACGAAAACACCCTTTCCACTCAGATCAATAACCTTTTTATCCACCAGCTCGGGAACAGCCGTTTTACCGGTAACTCCATCTCGCTCCACGGCGGACTTGTACGCAACAATTTTTATGCAACCCTTGGCGGCCGTGGCTGCGAAACCAATCTTTACGGTCTTTTTCTGTGTGATGACAGCCAGCACGTGGCCAATTTCATACTGATAAATCATGCCAGTCCGGAATGCACCTCCAACCAGCTATTTAAAGGAATCCTCGAAGGCGATGCTACGGGAGCCTTTAATGGAAAAATACTGGTACAACCTGATGCGCAGAAAACACAGGCTTACCAGAAAAACAACAATATTTTGTTGTCTCCGGATGCCCGGATGAACACAAAACCGCATCTGGAGATCTATGCCGATGATGTGAAATGCAGCCATGGTGCAACGGTGGGACAACTCGACCCCGAAGCCATGTTCTATCTTCGCTCACGTGGCATCGGTGAAAAGGACGCACGTTTGTTGCTTATGTTTGCCTTTGCCCAGGAAATTGTAAGCAAGATAACCGTGCCTCTTCTTCAGGAAAGGATTACCGAACTGGTTGAAAAAAGGCTGAAAGGGGAGCTTTCAAAATGCAACAATTGCGATATTCGCTGTGGTTAGTTAACCCTTCAACATGAGTTATATTATTGACAATATCCGCAGGGATTTTCCACTGCTACGGCGTGACGTGCACAACAGACCGCTGGTTTATCTCGATAATGGCGCCACCACACAAAAGCCGCTGCCGGTTATCGAATGCATCAACCAGTACCATACATTCAGGAACAGCAGCGTTCACAGGGGAGTACATTACCTGAGCGAACAGGCGACCGAAGATTTTGAAAATGCCCGCAAGACTGTTCAGCATTTCATACATGCTGCCCATTCCCACGAGATCATTTTCACGGCGGGTTCAACAGCTTCCATTAACGGTGTAGCCTTCTCTTTCGGTGAACAGTTCGTCCGCGATGGCGACGAGATCATCATCACCGAAATGGAGCACCACGCCAATATTGTACCCTGGCAAATGCTGTGCAACCGGAAAAAAGCAACCCTGAAAGTTATCCCCTTTTCGGATGAAGGACTGCTGCAGGTCGACCTGCTTGACAGTATGATCACCGAAAAAACCAGGCTGATTGCTGTTATTCATGTTTCCAATACCCTGGGAACGGTAAACCCGGTTGAAGCCATCATTAAAAAAGCACACCTGCGAAATGTGGCGGTTCTTGTCGACGGCGCACAGTCGGTTCAGCATTATCCCGTTGATGTTCAGAAAATGGATTGTGATTTCTTTGTTTTTTCAGGCCATAAAATATACGGACCCACCGGTACCGGAATTCTGTACGGCAAGGAAAAATGGCTGGAGGAGTTACCACCCTGGCAGGGAGGAGGCGAAATGGTGGATGTGGTCACGTTTGAACACACAACCTACAACAGCCTGCCTTTTAAATTTGAAGCAGGAACACCGAATTATATCGGAGCCATTGGCCTGGCTGCGGCACTTAAATACGTATCTTCACTGGGACTTGAAAATATTGCCAGCCATGAAAACCAGCTGCTTGAATATGGTACCCGGAAGCTGATTGAAACTGGCTACATAACACTTTACGGGAACACCCGGCCAAAAAGCTCCATAATTTCGTTCAACCTCAGGGATATTCATCCTTATGACGCCGGTATGGTACTGGATAAACTGGGCATTGCCGTTAGAACCGGAACACATTGCGCCCAGCCGGTCATGCAGCATTTCGGGATCGGGGGCACCATCAGGGCCTCGCTTGCCCTTTACAATACGGTGGAGGAGATCGATGCGCTGGTGGAAGGCGTAAAGAAAGTAAAAACAATGTTCGGTTAAATTTCGTATATTCAGAACCTAATTTTTTGTCATTTGTTACTATAGTATCGTGAAAAGCATTGCAGACATCCAGGAGGAAATTGTAGGTGAATTTGAGGTGTATGACGATTGGATGGATAAATACAATTACCTGATTGAACTCAGCAGGGATCTGCCCATAATCGACCCCAAAATTAAATTGAAGGAAAACCTGATCAACGGGTGCCAGTCAAAAGTATGGTTAAATGCAGCCTTCGATATGGGAAAAATACATTTTACTGCCGACAGTGACGCGACCATTACCAAAGGCATTGTAGCCTTACTGATCAGGGTGTTGTCCGACCGGTCGCCCGAAGAGATCCTGCAGGCCGAACTTTCATTCATTGACCGGATCGGACTGCGGCAAAATCTTTCACCAACACGGGCCAACGGATTGCTTTCCATGATCAAACAAATGAAACTGTATGCCCTGGCCTACCAGGCGGTAACAACTAAGAAATAATGGACGGAAACGACATATTACAGCTGGAAGCAGAGGTGGTAAAGATCCTGAAAAACACCTTCGACCCGGAGATCCCGGTGAATATTTATGACCTGGGATTGATCTATGATATCGAAACGGACGATGACAAAAAGGTAAAGATCGTCATGACGCTTACCGCTCCCAATTGTCCGGTTGCCGACACCCTGCCCAATGAGATCAGGGATAAGGTGGCCGCCCTGGAAGGTGTTACCGATGTGGACATTAACCTGGTTTTTGATCCGCCCTGGAACCAGTCCATGATGTCGGAAGAAGCCTTGCTGGAGTTGGGTATGCTTTAGGTAAGCAATGTATTGTTCATTAACTGCATGGCTGTTAAAAACGCATATAATGCGTTTCTGAACATTGGAATGATTTTTGTTATATATTTGTGTTTACAAATGAAGAGCCTATGAAAAATGTAATACCCTTAACCGCCATCCTCTTCTTTCTGGTCTCCTCAGTTTATGGCAACAGTGACCCGGCTTCTTCCATACGTATCGGCGAATACGGTTTTTATGCATATCTGGGGCCCGAACAACCTGAACGCAGTATTGAACTGTTTCCCAATCCGGTCACCGAAGGAAGACTTACCGTCTCCTCCTCCGACAATATCCTGTCGGTACAGATCCTGAATATCACAGGTAAAGTTATTTTCAACCAGGACTATCCGCCGAACACAACCACGGCGGAAATAGAGCTCGATAAGCAGGAAAAAGGCATATATCTCGTACGGATCAACTTTGCGAACAAGGAGATCCATACCGAGAAGATAATGATAAAATAAGAATTACACACCGGTACATCACCGGAATAATTATTACTTATAAAATAAACTTCAATCCCAGCGATATATTGCTCGGATACAGGCTCATCTGGAATTCCGTATAGATGTCCTTGTCGTCGTCGGAAAATTTATCCACATCGGTTTCAATTCCGATCCATCCAATCCACGCTTCGAGGGCCAGTTTTTCCGTTATAAAATAGTAAACACCCGGCGACACCCCGGCGAAGATCCCGAGATTGTTCCACTCGTCGGTAGTGGTATCATAGTATAATTTGTTCTTCCCGACATAAGTACCTACCGAAGCTTCGGCGAAAATTCCGGCTTTGCCCGATATGAGATAATACCGTAAGAATGGTTCAAAATAAAATCTGGAGCTTGTCGACTTATCGGGAATGTCATCGGGAAATTTAGTGACTGAATTGCTAAAACCGAGCCCTATTCCGGCAGCAATCCGGTCACTTACAAAATAACCCAGCCTGGGATTGAAATCGAAGTTAAAACTCTTTTCATCGGTGAAGGTAATACCATCAACCTTAGATTTATCGGTTGATGCCCAAATATTCAATGACCCGCCGACAAAGAATTTTCCGGCAACTGGCTGGGCTCCGGCGTACAATCCGGCTGCCAACATGATAATAACGAACATAATGCGTTTCATAACGTTTGGTTTTAAATTTAAGTTGCAAAAATACAATTTCTGTCAAAATTGAATAACAGGCAAATAAAAATATTGTTGAAATAATTCTATATTTGTCGCCTTACGTTCTTTCCGGAATGGCTTGTCAGTCCGATCTCTTTTGACCAATCAAAAGGGATTTTTTCTTTTTACAGGTTCGTTCCCGGGCTATAACGGAAAAAATAAGTAACCAATTACAACTATGAAAAAGAAAATCAGGCTGGGAATTTTCGGTTTCGGCTGCGTAGGGCAGGGTCTTTACAGTGTACTGCAACAGACAAGGGGAATAAACGCCGAAATAAAAAAAATATGCATTAAGCATCCGGAAAAAAAACGTTCCATTGATGCATCACTTTTCACCACCAACCGCGATGAGATCCTCAACGATCCCGATATTGATGTGGTTGTGGAGCTGATCGATGAAGTTGATGCGGCATTTGAGATTGTTTCGGCAGCCCTGAAAAAAGGGAAAGCGGTTGTTTCGGCGAATAAGAAAATGATTGCAGAGAATTTCACTACCCTGCTGGAGCTTCAGAACAGGTATAAAACACCGTTCCTTTACGAAGCCTCTTGCTGTGCCAGTATCCCGGTCATCCGAAACCTTGAGGAGTATTATGACAACGATCTGCTGACCAGTGTGGAAGGAATACTCAATGGCTCTACCAATTACATCCTAACGCACATCTTCAACCACGATCAGACCTTTGCCGAAGCGCTGAAAAACGCCCAGGAGCTGGGTTATGCCGAAACCGACCCAAGCCTGGATATACAGGGTCTTGATCCAAAATACAAGCTCCTCATCATCCTGGTGCATGCCTTTGGCATCATCCTGAAACCCGGAGATATTTTCAATTATGGTATTGGTAATCTGAAAGAGGCCGACATAAGGTATGCACAGGAGAAAAATGCCAGCATTAAGCTGATTGCCTTATGCAAAAAAACCGGCAGCAAGGTCTATGCCTATTGCATGCCCCGCTTTGTGCCGCTGTCCGACGCGCTCAACAAAGTCAACTATGAGTACAACGGGCTGTTGATCGAAGGTGCCTTTTCCGAACACCAGTTCTTCATGGGCAAGGGAGCCGGAGGCAATGCCACCGGTTCGGCCGTGCTATCGGATATTTCCGCACTCACCTATGACTATAAATATGAGTATAAAAAAATAACCCAGCAATTGAATCCTGTTTTTACGCAGGATGTTGAACTCGAAGTATATGCAAGCTACCATAACGGTATTGTTCCGGATATACGTGATTTTGAGTCCATTTCCGTGAAGCACGAATCGCCGGGGTTTAATTACCTGATCGGGAAAATCAACCTGTCAACCCTGCGGGAATCGGCATGGCTGCAACATCCCTCGATAAGCATTGTGCTTACTGAGAGTAATCGCTAAAATGAAAAAAAATAGCAGAATGCTTTTGCAATTGAGATTAAAATTTATATAAATTTACCCCCGTCAGATCTACTTAACAAATTACTAGTAAAATCGTGGGAAAGAAAAGAATCATCAAAGCTTACGAGCAGTTATCGGAGGAGCTGGTTGAAAAGCTGAAGGAAAAATACCCCGACGGGTATGAAGACCGCACCATTACTTTCACCAACCCAAGAGGTGAAATTGAAGTGGCTATTCCCTTTGAAACCGAAGATGTTTATTACCTTATAAAATTACCCCGTACCAACCCTGCCGAGGAAGAAGAAGAAGTGGAATCTTCCTCTTTTGATGAATTCGACAATTTTGAAAGTCTCGAGATTGGCGACGATGTGACAGAGGATGAGGAGTAGTAAACAGTGAACAGTGAACAGTGAACAGTAAACAGTAAAGGATAAACCTCAAACCTCAAACCCTCCAATCTATTTCCTCCAACCCATGTTTATTCAAAATCTCATTGGTTTTGGAAAAATGACGGCATCCGAAAAATCCGTTATAGGCTGAAAAAGGGGATGGATGGGCTGCCTTAAGCACATAATGACGGTTGACATCGATCAGTGATTCTTTTTCCTGCGCGAATTTCCCCCAAAGTAAAAATACTAGTCCCACCCGCCTTTCCGAAAGCTTGCGTATAACGGCATCGGTGAAAGTTTCCCACCCTTTCCGCTGGTGTGATCCGGGCTGGTTTGCCCGCACGGTAAGTGTTGCATTCAGCAGCAATACACCCTGTGTTGCCCACCGGGTAAGATTTCCGTGGACCGGGGCAGGTATACCCAGATCACGCTCAATTTCCTTAAATATATTTACCAGTGAAGGAGGAGGCGGTATACCCTCAGGGACTGAAAAACATAATCCGTGCGCCTGTCCGGGACCATGATAGGGATCCTGACCAAGGAGCACTACCCTTACCCTGTCGAACGGCGCAAGCTGAAATGCATGAAAAATAAACTTCCCGGGGGGATAAACGGTAAAGGCAGCCTTTTCCTCCAGCAGAAATTCCTTTAACCCCATAAAATAGGATGC
Organism: Bacteroidales bacterium; assembly: GCA_035258345.1. Taxonomy (GTDB): domain Bacteria; phylum Bacteroidota; class Bacteroidia; order Bacteroidales; family UBA10428; genus UBA5072. The sequence goes on along the minus strand of DATEVU010000061.1, from coordinate 39,543 downwards.
ATTGAATTCCTCCTTCAGCTCTTCCTTCCAGCTGTTTTCTATCTGCGGATTAACCTGCATGGTTTAGAAAAGATTTCCTATTTTTGGACATTCACAAATATGCAACAGCCCATGTCGAAAAATAAATGGACAATTATACCATTTATTATAATTGCTTCTCTGATTCTCGCCCTGATAATTTTTTTCACGCTACGCAAACCTTCTGCCCCTATAGAGCCCCTGAAAGCCATTCCCCTCAATGCCTCGCTGGTTATTAAGGTGAACAGGTACGACGCGTTGTTCGAAAAATCTTCCGGGAACAGCTCACTCTGGAACGAGCTGAAGAATATCCCCGGGTTCGGCAGGATTGACAAACAAATGCGGTTTCTCGATTCACTTTTCAGGTTTATTCCCGATGCGGAACAAATACTGATGAATACACCGGCCTTTATTTCGGCACACTTTACTGGCAGGGACAATATAAGTTTTATGCATGTATTTCAGGTGCCTCCGCGAATTACAGCGAACAAGATTAACGATCTCATATCCGGTCTGGTGACAAAAGCCGGCACCACCAGCAACCGGGATTATGAGGGAGTCACCATCCATGAGGTTGCCCTGCTGAATGAAACCCTTATTAAAAACTTCTCCTGGGCAGTAACGCATAATATCCTGCTGATCAGTTTTTCAACCATTGTGCTCGAGGATGCTATCAGGCAGATCATGGCAGGAGAATCCCTGGCTGATCTCGAGGGTTTTGCCGAAATTTATACAACAGCCGGGAAGAATGTGGATGCCAATGTTTTTGTGAATTTTCAGCAGTTCCCGCGAAGCTTGTCCACCCTGGTCAAACCCGATTTCAAGGCTGAGGTAAGGGCATTTAAAAATTTTGCCGGCTGGGCTGAAATGGATGTAAACCTGTTGTCGGACATGCTGTTGATGAATGGTTTTGTGAATCCTGCCGATTCCTTTGCCTCGATAACTTCGCTGTTTATTAACCAGTCACCCCAGCGAATTATGGCAGATGAAATCCTTCCCGGTTCCGTTGCATCTTTCCTGACGGTTTCGTTTTCCGATGCGGAACAATATTTCAATGACTATAAAGCCTTTCTGCAGGATCAGGGCAGGCTGACTTCCTGGAAAAATACCCTGCAATCACTTGCCACTACCTATGATACTGATTTCCTGCAGGATTTTACCGGCATACTCGATAATGAGATCACACTGGCCTTTGATGCTTCAAACCAGGGCAATGGCCCCCCTCCGGTCTTCTTTATGATGCGGATAAAAAGCCGTAGCCAGGCCGAGGAAAAACTCAATGCCATAACAGCGAGAATAGCAGCTTCCGAATCAAAGTCTCCCGGCAGTTACCGGGTCACATACCGTTTTGACAACGAATTGACATTCAACATCCATTACTGGCCCATCCGGAAGCTTACCGCAAAGATCTTCGGTGATCTTTTTTCCGGGATCGATGAACACTATTATGTGATCCTCGACAATTACCTGATCTTTTCTTCCTCTGTGGAATCCATCCGGTCGCTGATACGTAACCAGGTGCTGAACAAGACCCTGCAGAACGATATCGCTTACAAGGAGTTCAAGAATAACCTTTCTCCCCGTTCAAACCTGTTTTTTTACTGCAACCTCAGCAAAGGCCACCTTGTTTTTTCCGATTACCTGGTAAGCTCCCTGGCCGGCAACTGGGAAAAATACAATCCGGTATTCCAGAAGGTGCAGGTCATGGGGTTTCAGCTTTATGCCAACAACAAAATGCTGTACAACAATTTCCTGCTTAAATATCTTTCATCGTACAACCAGGAAACACAGACCGTCTGGGAGAGCAAGCTCGATACCCTCGTGGATTTCAAACCGGTATTTACCCTGAATCACCAGACAAGACAACATGAAGTGTTTGTGCAGGACCTGGATAATAAAATTTATCTGATAAATCAGTTTGGAAGGATTCTCTGGAAGCTGCAGCTTCCCGAGCCTATCCTAAGCGAGGTCTTCCAGATCGATTACTACCGTAATGGAAAGCTTCAGCTGCTTTTCAACACACGCAACCAGCTTTATCTTATCGACCGCAACGGAAATTTTGTGGATAAATACCCGGTTAAGCTCCGTTCACCGGCTACATGCGGTGTTTCGGTATTTGATTATGACAGCAACCGCGATTACCGGCTTTTCATTCCCTGTGAGGACAGAAAGGTTTATGCCTATACCAGGGAAGGGAACCTGCTTGCCGGGTGGATGTTTGACCGTACTGAAAGCGAGGTAAGGCAACCTGTAAATCACTTCAGGATCGGGACAAAGGATTTCCTCGTATTCGGCGACAGGTTCAAGACCTATATCCTCGACAGGAGAGGCAATACCCGCGTGAACGCGGATACGTTTTTCCCGAAATCGTCCAGGAACGGCTATTTTCTCGATTATCCGCGCAACGGAACGGGGGCCGGATTTGTCACCACCGATACTGCAGGAAAAGTCCATTTTATCGGCCTTACAGGTAACGTCAGAAACGTTGAGCCGGGAAACTTTACCGACAGGCATTTTTTCGACTACAAGGACCTGAATGGGGACGGCCGGCCGGAATTCATTTTTCTCGAGGACAACAGGCTCACTGTTTACAACAGGGACAATTCCAGGGCCTTCACCTATGATTTCAAAGAAACTGTTAATGCCCGGCCCGTTACCTACCAGTTTTCTGCAACCGACCGTAAAATAGGGGTTGTGAGCCATAACGAAAACCTGATATACCTTTTCAACAACAACGGGGAACTTTATTCCGGGTTTCCCCTGCAGGGCAACACCCCGTTCAGCATCGGGAATTTCGGCGATTCCCTCGCACGATTTAACCTGGTGGTGGGGAACAGGGATAATTTCCTGTACAATTACCGGGTAAAATAAATATACTTTTCCGATACAATAATCTACCCCCTTCCCCGTTAACCTTTTCCCACACCCAAAATATTTTCAAAAAATATTAAAGTGAGGGTAACATTCTAAAAACATTTGAGTATAATATGAAGAATTTAAGAAAGGTTTATTAACAGACAGGTGTTAATTTTGATTTGCTGATATACAATATTTTTACTTATTTTACCTTTTATATAGGCGAATTGGTGCTATCTCTAAGATAAATAAAAAGTAGGATAGTGAAAATATGAAAAAAATAGTAACAATTGTAGGTGCTGTTATCCTGTGGACCGGTGCCTACGCTCAACAAGAACGACAGGTAAGCCATTATATGTACGACCTTATTTCAGTAAATCCCGGATCAGCAGGCAGCAGTGACATGGTCTCCACGCACGCCATCATGAGGCAGCAGTGGGTGGGCATCGACGGTGCTCCCCTTGGTGTTGTCCTTAACATGGATGCGCCTTTCAAGTTGCTGAAGGCCAATCATGGTGTAGGGGTTTCTATAGGTTATGATGAAATTGGCTTCAATGAGGACATCAACCTGTCACTTTCCTATGCTTATCAGTTCAGTGTTGGTAATGGCAAACTCGGGCTTGGTATCAGCGGGACGTTTGTAAACCGCAAGTTGAATCCCGAATGGATCATCCCTTCCTCACCGCTGCACGATTCACCCGACCAGGATATCGCCATTCCTTCCGATGACCAGAATGAGTTCCTTTTCGATATGGGAGCCGGGATATTTTACCGCACGGAAGAATTGTATGTGGGAATTTCCACCACGCACATCATGCAGGATGAATTTGTTTATGTGAACGAAGGAGCATCCACTGCATCCGAAACAAAGGAAAAAATGATAAGGCATTATTACCTTACCGCCGGGTATACGCTGCAGTTATCGAACCCTGCCCTGGAGCTCATACCTTCCGTGATGTTGCAATCTGACGCCCGTGTTACCAAAATTGACCTGAATACCACCTTCATGTACAATAAAAAGTTATGGGCAGGCGTTTCGTATAGGGTTGGTGCAGCCATTGTTGGCATGGTGGGGGTTGATATTCTGAATGGTGTAAAGGTCGGCTATTCCTACGATTTTGATACCTCAGCCCTGTCAAACTTTTCAAAGGGATCACATGAGATCATGATTGGATACAGCTTTACGGTCGGAGTCGACAAAACTCCGCAGAAATATAAGAGTATCAGGTTTTTATAAAAAATATACGGTTGATTAGTAAAAATCTTGTTTTTTAGGTTAAACAACTTGGATTATGAAAAAGTTATTTTCTTTTGGACTTGTATTGGCACTGTTTATTATCAGTAGTTGCTCAGGAGGCTCAAAAAGCGGGGAACTCACTGGTGTGGAAGGCAGACCGAAGGCATATGGTGAGTCAGATCCATTCGGCATGGTCTTTATCCCCCAGGGAAGTTACAACATGGGAGCAAACGATCAGGATGCAGCCTGGGCACAGACATCGGTTACCAAAACAGTAACTGTGGATCCTTTCTGGATGGATGAAACGGAAATAACCAACAACGAATACCGTCAGTTTGTATTCTGGGTGCGTGATTCCATTATGCGCAGGATGCTGGGTGAACAGCTCGATGATTATGTGATTACCGAGGATGAATACGGCAATCCTATCGAGCCGCCTGCCATCAACTGGGAGACCAGGATTGATACCCGCGATGAGGAAGTGAACGAGATCCTGAGTGAGTTGTACCTGAATCAGCAGGAGCGTTTTTACAGCAAAAGGGAAATTGATACCCGCAAACTCATGTACGAGTATTTCTGGATCGACCTGAAACAAGCCGCCCGGAAATCGAACCGCTATAATTTTGACACCAAAAAATACGAAGGTTTCATCGTTGACAACCAGGGTGAAAAGGTTGAGATAAAAGACCGTTCCTCTTTTGTGATCAGGGATGTTGTGAATGTATATCCCGACACGCTGGTTTGGATTGCAGACTTCACCTATTCATTCAACGAACCTTATACCACCATGTATTTCTGGCATCCGTCGTATGACAACTATCCGGTTGTCGGCGTATCCTGGAAACAGGCCACCGCGTTTTGCATCTGGAGGTCGATGTTCCTGAATGCTTCCCTGCGTGCCGGCGGAAATCCGGGTGTGCACGATTACCGTCTGCCACTTGAATCGGAATGGGAATATGCTGCCCGTGGCGGTCTCGACCACTCGATGTATCCCTGGGGAGGCTATTATACACGTAACAAGGAAGGCTGTTTCCTGGCTAACTTCAAGCCCCTTCGCGGTAATTATGCCGATGACGGCGGTGTGACAGCCGTACCTGTTGGCACTTACCAACCCAATGAATACGGCTTGTACGATATGGCCGGTAACGTGGCGGAATGGACAAACAGCGCCTTTGATGAATCTTCCTACATATTCTCACACGACCTGAATCCCGATTACCGTTACAATGCCCGTCCCGATGATCCTCCGGTGATGAAAAGAAAAGTGATCCGGGGAGGTTCCTGGAAGGACATTGGCTATTATATGCAGAATTCCACCAGGACTTATGAATACCAGGATACTTCAAAATCCTATATAGGGTTCAGGTGCGTAAGACCTTACATGGGAGGGCTCTAATTAAACCGATATTTCGTCCACACTAAACGCTCTAAATAAAATGGCAAACTTAGCAGATATCGTTGAAAGTTCAGGATGGAAAAAATTCATGGCCAAATTGTACGGCTGGGGAGCTTCCATCGTAATCATCGGGGCATTGTTCAAGATCCAGCACTGGAAATTTGCAGGACTGTTTCTGACCATCGGTCTCCTTACCGAAGCTGTGATCTTTTTCTTCTCTGCATTTGAGCCCCTGCACGAGGAACTCGACTGGACCCTGGTATATCCCGAATTGGCCGGCATGTCGGAGCAGGAGGAAATGGAAGAGATGAAAGGTATTGGAACAGGTGTGGGTGGAAGACCGCTTGAGCGGATCGAGAATTTGCTGGGTGAAGCCAATATCGGTGAGGATACATTGAAAAACATAGGATCGGGCCTGCAGAAACTGAATGTGGCTGCATCCGGAATAGCTGAAATTTCAGGAGCCACAGCCGCTACAAAGGAATTCCTGAAAAATATTACAGACGCTTCCGGTACGGTGGGAACCATGAACGAAGTGTATTCTTCCACGACACAAAGCATTAAGGAATCAGCAGGAAGCCTTGCAAGTGCTTACCTGCTTTCGGCTGACCAGGTTGCAAAATCAGGTGGCGAAGTGGCCGGTTCCTATATGAAGATCGCTGAAACCATCAAGGGCGAGCATGAACTTATTGCACAAAGCGGCAAGGTTCATGAGCAACACCTTGAATCCCTGAATAAAAATCTTTCTGCCCTCAATGCGGTATACGAATTGCAGGCTAAGGAAGGAAGCGAACACCTGAAGGGATCACAGAAAGTATACTCGGGAATAGAGGAAATGGTGCTTAAGCTGAAAGATTCGATCGAAGAGACAGGCAGGTACAAGGAAGAAATTGTTAAACTGCGCGATAACCTGTCCTCGCTGAATAACATATATGGCAATATGTTGTCGGCGATGAACGTGATAATAAAAAAGTAATTTCTTATATCCCGAATCACAGTTATGGCACACGGTAAAGAAACCCCAAGACAAAAGATGATCGGTATGATGTATTTGGTGCTGACGGCATTGTTGGCGCTGAATGTATCAACCAGTGTACTCGACGCTTTTAAGATCATCGATGAGGGTCTCGAAAAGACCGGGGTTACTATGGATAATAAAAATAAGGAGATCTATGGTGAGTTCGAACAGGCATACCAGTTGAACCAGAGCAAAACTGCCTTATGGCGGAACAGGGCCCTCGAAGTGAAAGAAAATGCCGATAAGGTGTACAACACACTCCAGGATCTGAAACTCACGGTGCTCAGTGAGGCCGAACGCGGAAAATCCGACGCGATAAACGGAAAGCTGATCGACAGGGATAAGATTGAAGCCACAACTGACTACGACACCCCGCACCGCATCATGATCGGAGCAGATCTTACCGATAAAAGTGAAGCCCGCAGACTGAAGAATGAGATTGCCGGTTTCAGGGAGTTCCTCCTGACCATCGAAAATGACAGGGAGCTTCCGGAACAGCTGAAGCAATCCATTATGAAAAGTCTGGATACCGAACCCCCGGTGCAAAAAGGTAAAAGAAAAGACCCGGAACACGCCACCTGGGAATACCATAAATTCGGACATTCCCCCCTCATGGGCTTCCTGGCCATCATGTCGTCCATGCAGATCGATGTACGCAATGCCGAATCGGAAATGATCAATTACCTGTTTGCCCAGATAAGTGCCGGTGAAGTTAAATTCAACGAGCTTAACGCGGTGGTCATCCCGAATTCCAATTACGTGATCCGCGGGAATTCCTATTCCGCCGATATTTACCTGGCAGCACGCGATACTACCCAGGCCCCCGTCATTTATGTGGTGGAAGGGGTAAATCAGCCGTGGACCGAAAACATTGATGAATCGGGGCAAAAAACATATGAGAAAAAAGAAGGATTAAACTATACCACAGTTCCCGTTGAAAAGGGAACCGGGAAAGGGGTATATACCCGTCCCGGTAATTCTATCGGCCAGCGTACGTGGGGTGGAATTGTTGAGATCATGGGCCCTGCCGGCCCTATTCGACGGCCTTTCACCTCGGAGTACATGGTTGCCGAAGGCAGCGTGGTTGTATCTCCTTCTAAAATGAACGTATTCTACCTGGCTGTTGATAACCCGGTTGAAATAAGCGTATCAGGAGTTGCCGGCAACAAGATCAGGGCTTCTGCATCAAACGGCTCCCTCGATCCCCGGGGTAATGCCTGGATCATGCGACCAAAAAGAGTTGGTAATTGCATGGTGACCGTTTCAGCTGAGATCGACGGCAAGTGGACCACGGTTGGCAGCAAGGAATTTCGTGTGAAACCGGTGCCCGACCCCATTGCCATGGTCAACAACCAGAAAGGCGGAGGGATCTCAAAGAACGTGCTGATGGCCCAGAGTGGTGTTGCAGCCACCATGCCGCCCGATTTTGATTTCGACCTGACTTTTACGGTCACAGAATTTACCGTGCTGTCTATTGTACAGGGATTTGTCAGGGAAGTCAAGGTAAAGGGGAACCAGTTCAACCAGGACACCAGAAACCTGATCAACAACCTTGGAAAAGCTGCCCCGGTTTATATCCAGGATATCAAGGCCGTGGGACCCGATGGTTCCGTGAGGCCGCTATCTACCATCAACTTTAAATTGAATTAGTATTATTACTTAAATACAGAGTCGAATGAAACGAGTTGCTTTAATATGCATGGGATTGGCGATGATCGCAGTTGCACCGCAAAAGACGGTTGCCCAGGATATTCTCACCGAAGTTTATACCCGGGAACATATTCCCAACAAAGCCCCGGTACCATACGCTTACGTGCGGGAAGCCGATGTGATGTGGGCCAAAGATATCTACAGGATAATCGACCTTAAACAGAAACAGAACCTCCCCCTCTATTATCCCACAAAACCCATCAACGACCGTTATAACCTGGTGCAGTTGATCTTGTGGGGAATTGACAACGAAGGGATACGGGCATTTTCCATCGACGATGCGAAAAATGAGTTTACCATTCCGCTCGATCGCACCCGGATTGATGATGCCTTTGGTGCAGGTACCGAAGTGATCAAAAAGCTCGACGTGAACACGGGCATGTATGTGGATACCACGCTGCAGAATGACAGGAAGACCGATGAAGTCAAACAATTGCTGATCAAGGAAAAATGGTTTTTTGACCGGAACCACTCCGTGATGAATGTCCGGATTGTAGGTATTTGCCCCATCCGTGTTTACTACAGGACCGATGACCAGGGATTGCCTACCGATCTGATCATGAAAAGACAGACCTGCTGGGTTTATTTCCCCGAGATCAGGCCGCTGCTGGCACGTCACGAGATCTTCAACAACAACAACGACGCACAGCGCATATCTTTCGATGATTATTTCATGCAACGCCGGTTTAACGGCTACATATTTGCCGAATCAAACGTGTATGAAAACCGCTGGATCAATTCATACGCCCTGGGTATGGATGCCCTGCTCGAGGCTGATAAAATAAAGGATTACCTGTTCACCATGGAGCATGATCTGTGGGAATATTAGTAATCAAAAAAACCCGGCCATAAGCCGGGTTTTTTTTTAATTATACCCTTCCCCCTTCTCGATCCTCACGTCATTCACGAAGCTTTTAATTTTCTGCTCATCCTGCCTGCGGCAGATCAAAAGGATATTATCCGATTCAACAACAATGAAATCGTCCAGTCCGTGGATCACTGCCAGCTTGTTATCCGGCAAATTGATCAGGCAATTTTGTGAATTATAGGTGAATACATTCGATCCGGTAATGGAATTGTTGTCTTCGTTCTTACCGAGTATATCATACAGCGAACCCCAGGTTCCCAGGTCCGACCAGCCGAAATCGGAGCACAGCACATGCACGTTTTCAGCTTTCTCCATAATACCGTAATCGATGGAGATGTTCTTGCAGTTGGGATATACCTTGCTGATAAATGCAGCTTCATTTTCGGTGTTATAGGAATCAATTCCTTCACGGAAAAGGTTGTCAACATCCGGAAGATAACTGTTGAAGGCTTTCATGATGGTTTGAAGCGACCAGAAAAACATGCCGGAATTCCAAAAGAAATCACCGCTCTGAATAAATACCTCGGCCATTTCAAGGTCGGGTTTTTCCGTGAACGTCTTGACCTTTCTGAAACTCTGGTTGAGCTCTATCCTGCTTTTATCACCGTTGATCTGGATATAGCCGTAACCAGTCTCCGGCCGGCTGGGCTGTATGCCCAGGGTAAGCAGGCTGTCGTTACCGGCAACAAAATCAAGACCTTTCCTGACGACCTTCAGAAAATCCTCTTCCTTTAGGATAACATGATCCGAAGGGGCTACCAGGATGCTGGCATTGGGATTTACCAGTTGAATTTTGTAATTGGCATACGCAATACAGGGTGCCGTATTACGCCTCATGGGTTCCAGCAAAACCTGCCTGTGACTGATCTCGGGCAACTGTTTGGCTACAAGGCCCTCATAGTCCTCGTTGGTGACAATATAAATATTCTCCGCATCAAACACCTTCCGCAAACGATCGAAGGTTTGCTGGAGCAGGGTCCTGCCCGTACCGAGAATATCAAGAAACTGTTTTGGTTTTTTACCCCTGCTTAAAGGCCAGAAACGGCTGCCAATTCCGCCGGCCATGATGACACAATAATGGTTTTTGTCCATGAGACTGTTAAGATTTGTTGCGAATTTACTAAATTAAGTTAGTAACGGTCAATTAATTTTGATATTGACCTTTAAACAGACGTTTAATGGAAGCAATATTGTGATTTTATATCATTATTTTTGTGCCCATGAAGTTTTTTGCGCTTTTTGGCAGATACATAATCCTGCTTTCCAGGGTTTTCTCCAAACCTGAAAAATCCAGGATCTATCTGCGTCAGATCATTAAGGAAATTGAGATCCTCGGTCTCAATTCAATCGGCATTGTGATCCTCATATCCATTTTCATCGGGGCGGTAATTACCCTGCAAACCCGGTATAATCTCGAAAGCTCATGGATTCCGCTGTATCTCATTGGCCTTACAGCCCGCGACACCATTTTGCTGGAATTCTCTTCCACAATGGTCGGGCTTATCCTGGCCGGCAAGGTGGGATCGAATATCGCCTCGGAAATCGGTCATATGCGCATCACGGAACAAATTGATGCCCTGGAAATGATGGGTATTAACTCTGCCAGTTACCTGATCTTCCCAAAGATAATTGCCGCCATGCTGTTCAATCCTTTCCTCACACTTATCAGCATGGGTGTCGGCATATTCGGGGGATGGCTGGCCGCGGTGGTCACCGGGGCACTGTCATCCGCCGATTACATTTATGGCATACAATATTTGTTCGTGCCTTTTTATATTACCTATGCCCTGGTTAAGACAGTGGTATATGCCTTTATCATCACTTCGGTTTCTGCATTTTACGGGTATTATGTCCAGGGCGGTGCACTTGAAGTGGGCCGTGCAAGCACCCGCGGGGTGGTGTACAGCAGTATCCTTATTTTGCTTGCCGATCTCGTTATTACACAACTCATGCTTGCCTGATGATCACGGTTAAAAACATATACAAATCCTTTAACGGGGCTATGGTGCTGGAAGACATTTCCGTAACTTTCGAAAAAGGAAAGACCAACCTGATAATCGGCCGCAGCGGATCAGGCAAGACGGTGCTGATGAAGTGCATTGTAGGGCTGCACGAAGTGGATAAAGGTTCCATTTTTTTCGACGACCGTGATTTTGTCTCCCTGGATTTCATGAACCGCAAAAATTTACGCAGGGAAATAGGAATGCTTTTCCAGGGCAGCGCACTGTTCGACTCACTGACCGTTGAAGAAAACGTGATGTTCCCCCTCACCATGTTCACGGAAATGACCCCCGATGAGAAACGCGAACGTGTTAATATTTGCCTGAAGCGGGTGAACCTTGCGGATGTAAACAAACTATACCCGGGTGAACTGAGCGGCGGAATGAAAAAACGGGTTGCCATTGCCCGGGCTATTGTTCAGAACCCGAAATACCTTTTCTGCGACGAGCCCAATTCCGGACTCGATCCCAAAACAGCCCTGGTTATTGATGACCTGATCAGTGAAATTACCCACGAATACAACATCACCACCGTCGTGAACACCCATGATATGAATTCGGTGATGGAGATCGGTGAAAAAGTTGTATTTATCCATGAGGGGCGAAAAGGATGGGAAGGCACCCGGGAGGAAATTCTCGACACCGGGGACGAAAACCTGAATGATTTTGTATTTGCCTCCAACTTCGCAAAAAAAATCAAGGCCCTTACTTCCGGTAACATCACGGAATGACGGAACTAATCCTTTACCTCAACATAATCCACATAATCACCTTTCGAAGGCTTGTTCTTATTTTTATCCTGCTGTGAAAAGTCAATCGTGACCTCTCCTTCGTGCTGCTTTGCCTTCTGTTGTTGCCGCTGCCGCTGTTTCTGCTGTTTATTCGAAAATTCCTTCATTTTGTCATTCATATAATTATAGAACAACGCCGGCAGAATATACCGGGTAAACAGCCTGACAACATAAAATACGATAAACAGGATAAGTAATGTTCGGATAAAACCCATCTCGTCTTTTTTTTGCAAAGTTAATAAATTTTATTTTTTACTACCTTTACCGCCGTTGAAAATTAAACCCATCCATTGTAATGAAAGGCGACAGGATCATACTGGGAATAACCCAGGGCGATATAAACGGAATCAGTTATGAAGTGATCATGAAGGCACTGGCGGATAACCGGATCTTTGAAATTTGTACTCCTGTGGTTTACGGTTCATCCAAGGTTGCCGCCTACCACCGCAAGGCACTGGAACTGGAATCTCTGAGTTTTAACTCGGTACGCACCGCCGATGAAGCACTGGCACGCAAAGCCAATATTATCAACTGCATCGATGATGCTGCACGGGTTGAACTCGGCAAATCAACACCCTATGCCGGAGAAGCCTCGCTGAGCGCCCTCGAAGCCGCCACCAAAGATCTTGCCGAAGGCAAAATTGATGTGATCGTCACCGGGCCTATCAATAAGGCCAACATGAAATCGGATAATTTTGATTTCAACGGCCATACGGAGTTCTTTGAGAGCCATTTTAAGTCCGATGGCGTGCTCATGCTGATGGTGAACGAATTGATGCGCATCGGTGTGGTCACTTCCCATATCCCGCTTTCAAAGGTGCATGAATACATTACGAAAGACACTGTTCTGAACAAGCTGAAAATACTGAACAAAACCCTGCTCACCGATTTTACGATCCGCAGGCCCAGAATTGCAGTGCTGGGATTGAATCCCCATGCAGGCGACATGGGATTGCTCGGTGAAGAGGATCAGAAAGAAATTTTACCGGCCATTCAACAAGCCATGGAACAAGGGATTATGGCATTCGGGCCCTTCCCGGCCGATGGCTTTTTTGGTGCCGGTACGTACCGGAATTACGATGCTGTTTTAGCCATGTATCACGATCAGGGCCTGATTCCATTCAAAGCACTTGATACCGAAGGTGGTGTTAATTTCACAGCGGGGCTTTCCGTGGTGCGGACTTCCCCTGCCCACGGCACCGCCTACGAGATAGCCGGGAAAAATATTGCTTCTCCCGATTCATTCAGGAAGGCCATCTACCTTGCCTGTGATATCTTCCGAAGCAGGCGGAACTATAACAAAATAGCCGCAAATCCGCTCAAGCCGGTGGATATTTCCGAAGCGTGACCCTTCCTTACTCCCTGAAAACCCTGTTGTCATGTACGACTATATTGAAGGTGCCCTGAAGGAAAAAAACCCGAGCTACTGTGTTGTTGAAACCGCCGGTATCGGCTATTTCATCCAGATATCCCTGTACACTTACTCGCAACTGCAAACACTGGATCATATCAAATTATACCTGCATCAGGTTGTACGTGAGGATGCCCTCCTGTTATTCGGGTTCTCCGGCAGGCAGGAACGGGAAATGTTCCGGCAGCTGATAACTGTGGCAGGCATCGGGGCCAATACAGCCCGGATGATGCTTTCATCAATGTCCCCGGAGGATATCCGGCAGGCTGTGCTGGGCGGGAACACTGCTTTGCTGCAGGGGATCAAGGGCATTGGCACAAAAACAGCACAACGGGTGATCATTGAACTGCGTGATAAGATCGGAAAAGAAAAAACTCCGGGCGATATATTTGCCTTAAAGGACAATAGATTGAAGGATGAAGCGTTAACTGCTTTGATAATGCTCGGGTTTAATAAGAATGAAGCCGATAAGGTGATAAGCAGGATTCTCCTTGTTGAAGAAAGCCTTACCCTGGAAGAATTGATCAAAAAAGCCCTGAAACAGTTGTAATTGCTTTAAATACCCTGAATTTGACACTGAGTGCGGGAAGACATATCATCACGCTTAAACCGCTGACCATGCTTTTTTTGCGTTGCCTGCTGGTCATCTGCCTGTCGTCTTTCCCCGTTGCACAAGCCTTTTCACAGGCCGGCACCGCATCTCCGGGCGACAGTATCGAGCTGCCCTACCCGTTTACCGATGAGCTCCGTTATCCATTTTCCAATTCGGGGGTCACTTCCCCCCTATACCTCAACAATCCTTCCAATGTTGTGCAGACCGTGGTGTATGACCCGGTTACCAACCAGTACGTTTTTTCAGAAAAGATAGGAAAGATCGATTACAGGCCGCCTTCATCGATGACGATGAAAGAATACCTCGAATACGACCGCAAGACATCGGTCAGGAATTACTGGCATCAGCGTGCACGTGAAACCATTGCGCCACAGCAGTCGAACCTGCTTGCCAATATTAAAATGGGAGAAACTTTCGATAAGGTCTTCGGTACCGATGCCATCAGCATAGTTCCCCAGGGATCGGCAGAGCTTATTTTCGGTTATAATATGTCGCGCATTGACAATCCGGCATTGTCTGAGAGAAACCGCAGGAACGGCTCCTTTCTTTTCAAGGAAAAGATCCAGATGAATGTAACGGGAAGCATCGGCGATAAAATGCAACTCGGGATCAATTACAATACCGAGGCCAACCTTGATTTTGAAAACAAGACGAAACTGGAATATACGGGTAAGGAGGATGAGATCATCAAAAAGATCGAAGCCGGGAACGTTACGTTTACCGTGCCCGGAACCCTGATCACCGGCAGCCAGAGCCTGTTCGGCCTGAAAACCGACCTGCAGTTCGGAAAGCTGTTTGTGAGTTCGGTATTCAGCCATCAGCGCGGGCAATCGCAGGTCATCGAGGTTAAGGGAGGGGCACAGGTAAGCGAATTTGAGATCGATGCTGCCGATTACGATGCCAACCGCCACTTCTTCCTTTCCCATTTTTTCAGGGACAATTACAGCAAATGGCTCGAATCACTGCCCTATGTGAATTCGGGCATCCGCATTGAACAGATCGAGGTGTGGGTCACCAACAAGTCGAGCAGCACCACCGATACCCGGAATATCCTGGCCCTGATGGACCTTGGTGAAGGATACGGACCCGACGGGATACCCAACTTCGCCGGCCGGCAGGAATTTATAAGACCCCAGGCTGCCCTTAACCTTCCCGTTAGCAATGTGCTGAACGGTTTGTACACTACACTCAACGACCAGTATGCCGGAATACGCACTTTCAGCCAGATAGCAGGACTGCTCGCCCCGCTTGAGGAGACCTATAATTTTTACGGGGGAAGGGATTTCGAAAAAATAGAAAACGCCCGCAGGCTTGCTGAATCCGAATATAAACTCAATGCCGAACTGGGATATGTCTCACTGAATTCATCCCTGCGTTCCGATGAGGTATTGGCTGTTGCTTATGTATTCACTTACCAGGGAAAAACCTACCGGATGGGGGAACTGTCCACCGATGGCATCAGCGCCCCAAAAACCCTGATGGTGAAGCTTTTGAAAGGAACAAGCCTTACCCCGAAACTGGGCACCTGGGACCTGATGATGAAAAACGTATATGCCATAGGGGCTTACCAGGTATCCAACCAGGATTTTCTGCTTGATATCCTTTACCGGAAGGATGAAACCGGAGTGCCGGTGAACTATATTGCAGAAAATGGGGCCGACAGCAGTTTCAACCGGAAGATCCTGCTCCGGGTGATGAAAATGGATAACCTGGATACACGCAATGAACCCAGTCCCGACGGAAGATTTGATTTTATTGCAGGAACAACCATAAATCCGCGGGACGGAAGGATATTTTTTACCCAGACAGAGCCGTTCGGAAACGACCTGCGAAGGACAATTACCGGGGGTGACCCGTCAAAGAATGCTATCGCGGACAAATACGTGTTCGAAGAGTTGTACGATTCCACCCAAACAAAGGCGAGGCAGATCACCCAAAAGAACAAGTTCTTCCTTTCCGGCTCCTACCAGTCGTCCTCAAGTTCGGAAATCCAGCTGAATGCCATGAACGTACCCCAGGGATCGGTGAAGGTTTCTTCGGGGGGAATTGCGCTGGTGGAAAACCAGGATTATACCGTGGATTATACCCTGGGCAGGGTCAAAATTCTGAACCAGGGACTTATTGAATCCGGTGCACCGCTGTCGGTATCGCTCGAGAACAATGCCCTTTTCAATTTACAGACAAAGACCCTGATGGGTACCCACCTCGACTACAGGTTCTCCGACAATTTCAACATTGGCGGCACCCTTATGAATCTCACGGAAAGACCCCTTACCCAGAAGGTCAACATAGGAGATGAACCGATCTCCAACACGATATGGGGTCTGAATACCAGCTACCGCACCGATTCACGGTTGATGACAAAGCTGATCGACAAGCTGCCGCTGATCGAGACCAAGGAAACATCCTCTTTCGCCCTGGATGCCGAATTTGCGCAACTGATCCCCGGCCAGGCTAAAATCATCGGCGAGGGAGGAGTCGCTTACATCGATGATTTTGAAGGTACCGAAACAACAGTTGAACTGAAGACGATCCAGTCGTGGTTCCTGTCCAGCACCCCGCGCAGGATACCCTTTTCAGGCCTTCTGAATGACCTGCGGTACGGTTACAACCGATCCAAACTGGCATGGTATTCGATCGACCCCCTGTTCACCCGGAATGAATCACGTACTCCCGACAACATTTCCAAGGAGGACCAGAATGATCCCTTCGTACGGGAAGTGCTGGAGACCGAGATCTTTAAGAACCGCGAGAGCGGTACAGGCTTTCAGAATACCCTGCTGGTGATGAACCTGGCGTTTTTCCCCGAGGAACGCGGTCCCTATAATTTCGACCTGTCACTCACCCCCGACGGCCGGCTTACGAATCCCCAAAACCGTTGGGGGGGTATCATGCGTGAAATCCAGACCAGCGATTTTGAAACTTCGAATATCGAATACATCGAATTCTGGCTGATGGACCCTTTTGTCAAGGATTCTTTACATTCGGGCGGCGACCTCTATTTTAACCTGGGGGAGATCTCCGAGGATGTGCTCAAGGATTCGCGCAAATCTTTCGAGAACGGGCTGCCCACCTCCGATTCCATTGCCCGTATCGATACCAATTCGGTATGGGGAAGGGTTCCCACCATCCAGTCGATCGTGAACTCCTTCGATGCCGATCCGGAAAACCGTGCAATGCAGGATGTGGGGCTCGACGGTATGGGAGATGAGGACGAGCGGCTGAAATACAGTTCATACCTGAATGCGCTCCCTCCCGGGACGCCCTTTACAGAGCAGGTCTTCCTTGATCCGTCGAACGATAATTTCAGGTATTTTCTCAGCCCCGATTACGGCGATACGGCCGGGATTATCTCGCGTTACAAAGCTTACAACAATACCGAAGGCAACTCCCCGACCACAGAACAAAGCGGGGGCGATTTTGCGGCTTCAACTACCCTCCCGAACACCGAGGATATCAACCGCGACAATACCCTCAACGAAACGGATGCCTACTATGAATACCACGTGAGGCTCGAACCGGAAGTCATGAACTCCGCAAACAATTACATCACCGATATCGTTACGGGTAAAGATGTAAAATGGTACCAGTTCCGCATACCAGTTGATGATTTTAATAACAAATACGGCAATATCGAAGATTTCAAGTCGATACGGTTTATGCGCATGTACCTCACAGGATTCAGCAAGCCGGTGATCCTCCGGTTCGCCGAATTGCACCTGGTGCGGTCGGAATGGCGGAAATTCTCCGGCAACATGAGCCAGGGAGGCCCTTCGGTTACCGACCAGTTTGATGGCGGTAATTTTGAGATCACCTCGGTGAACATCGAAGAAAATGCTGCCAAGTCACCGGTTAATTATATCCTCCCGCCGGGGATCGACCGTGTTGTGGATCCCAGCCAGCCCCAGGTGGCCCAGCTCAACGAACAGTCCATTGTTTTCAAGTTGCGCGACCTTCCCGACGGGGATGCCCGGGTGGCTTACAAAAACATCAACCTCGACCTGCGTCAGTATAAAAAGCTCAGGATGTTCTCCCACGCCGAAGCATTGATCAACGAGGACCTGAATGATTATGACCTCACCGCGTTTATCAGGATCGGATCCGATCAGACCGACAATTATTACGAGTACGAAGTTCCCCTGCTGCTTACCCCGCACAATACCAGGTATTCCGATTCCCAGCGAAGGATCGTATGGCCCGATGAAAACCTTTTTGAAATTGACCTCGAAAGCCTGGTGGACCTGAAGGTGGAACGCGATAAAGCCATGGGTGAACGACCCGATCTGTACGACTACACCAAAATTTACCGGAAAAAATCGGGTAAGAACCAGGTGAAAGTCAAGGGTTCTCCCAACCTGAGCAATGTAAGGACAATTCTCATCGGCGTGCGGAATGCCAACGATGTGGATAACAACTATCCCAACGACGGACTTCCCAAATCAGCGGAAATATGGTTCAACGAATTGCGCCTCACCGATTTCAACAACAAGGGCGGATGGGCCGCGAATGCGCGGGCCCAGATGCGCCTGGCTGACCTTGGCATCCTTTCGGTGGCCGGAAGTACTTCCAAACCCGGATTCGGAAGCATTGAGCAAAAAGTGGACGACCGTAACAAGGAGGAAACCAACCAGATCGATGTTTCCTCGAATATAGAGCTGGGCAAGCTGCTGCCTGAAAAAGCCAAGGTGTCGGTGCCCCTGTATGTGGGTGTTTCACAAACAACCATTACCCCCGAATACTCACCCCAGCAACCCGACAGGCTGCTGAAGGATGTTATCCGGGAGGCCGAAACGGCCGGAGAACGCAGGGAAATCAAGGAAGTTTCCCAGGATGTCATTAAACGGAACAGCATAAACCTTACCAATGTTCGTGTTAACCAGGAATTTGAGAAGTTCCGGTTGCTGTCGCCTTCCAACTTCTCTCTCACGGCGGGTTATAGTGAAACCCAGGCACATAGTTACGAAGTGGAGCGGAACAATACGATCAGGTACGGGTTGGCATTTAACTACGTGTATAGCGCACGTCCCAAAATAATTACACCTTTTAAATCAACAAAGGGACTGAAATCTCCTTACCTGAGATTCATCAGGGATTTCAATTTCTCTCCGCTTCCCAGCCGTATCGCTATGCGGACCGATTTCGACCGGATGTACAACGAAAGCAAGCTGAGAAATGTTTACCGCGACAGGCAGATCCTGATCGACTCCACGGTAAGCAAGGACTTCATATGGAACCGTGGGTATGAACTTAACTGGGACCTGACCCGTTCGCTTAAATTCGACCTTTCGATCAACAACCAGTCACGCATCGATGAGAACCCGGGTGCCTATGACCTGTTCCGGAAGGGCAACAACAGCGACTGGTCGAAGTCGGTCTGGAAAAGTATCATGGATGGCGGACGGCCTGTGAACTACGACCACAGTTTTAATACAACTTACAACATCCCGCTCAATAAATTCCCCGTTCTCAGCTGGACCTCACTCTCACTGCGGTACAATTCAACCTACTCATGGACCCAGGGTCCCGTATTCGAAGGTTCACGGTCGCTGGGGAATACCATTGCCAATTCCAATACCATCCAGGCAAGTTCTACCTTTAACATGACAGGCCTTTATGGCAAATCGAAATTCCTCAAACGCATCGATTCCAAATACTCGGGAGTCAAACAACCGGCGGCGGATACCAAATACAAAACAGTTAAATTCAGCAGGGAGAACTTTTTTCTCCGGCCCAATGCGCCGCGCAATATAACGCATAAACTTAAAACACAAGATATTACGGTAAGGGTAACCGACAGGCAGGGGCAGGAAATTGAACATGAATTCGGGATCATAGATGAAAACCGCATCAGTATTTCAGCAGATACAAATTATACCGGTCTGCTGGTTGAAATCGAAGGAAAGGTCGAAGCCGGACAGAATCCCCTTGTTTTCTTAGGAGAAAACTCGATCCGCCTGTTGACCGGTCTGAAGAACATTTCAGTCTCCTATTCCCTTTCGGGAGGAAGCACCGTTATGGGATTCATGCCGGAACCCAACGTTGCAGGCTTTAATACGGGGGAAACCTTTAAGGGCGCACCCGGCCTTCCGTTTTTGCTGGGTTACCAGGACAGGAACTTTGTGCGCGAAGCTGCCTCAAAGGGCTGGCTGACAACAAACCCGGCCTTCAGCAATCCATATACCATGTCGAGAACGGAGAATTTCAATATAAAAGGAACTTATGAACCGTTTAAGGGATTCCGTGTTGAGCTTTCGGGATTGCGCACCTACACGGTTTTTACCAGTGAGTATTTCTATCACAATGATACAACACCCACTTACAACGGTTTTTATTTCGACAACCGGCTCAGGAACGGGGGCTTTTCCATGTCGGTGATAACCATAGGTACCGCATTTGAAAAGATAAGGAGCAGCGACGGTTTTTACTCCACCGGTTTCGAAAGGTTCAAGCGTTACCGAACAACCATTTCCCACCGCCTGTACAACAACCGTGTCGACAACAACGGTTATAACTACCAGGGATCGGTACAACATGAGGTTGAACCGGGATATTCCGATGGCTACGGCTCCACATCGCCCGAAGTGATCATCCCCGCATTCCTGGCTGCCTACACCAACAGGGACCCGGAAAATATAAACCTCCGGCCCTTTCCGGGATTGCTGAGTATACGCCCCAACTGGCGACTCACGTTTGACGGTCTCCCGAAGATAGAACCCTTCAAACGCTACCTGAAGTCGGCCAATATATTACACTCTTACCGGTCGGTTTACAGCATCAATTCCTATACCACCAATTTCCTGTATGAACCGGGGGATCTTGACGGATTGGGTTATCTGCGGGATTACCAGGATAATTTTATTCCCGAGCTCCAGCTCAATACGGTATCGATACGGGAAGACATGAACCCGTTGATCGGGTTCGACGGAACCTGGGTCAACAACATGATCACCCGGTTCGAATTCCGTAAATCACGGATCCTGGCCCTCAGTCTGGCCAATAACCAGCTTACCGAAAGCCTTAACAATGAGCTGATCGTGGGTGCCGGGTACCGGTTCAGGGAAGTGCCCCTGAAATTCGGAGAGAAAGCCTATAAAAGTGATCTGAATGTGAAATTTGATCTGTCGGTGCGCGACAACAAGACCATTATCCGGTATCTGGCCCAGACCGAAACCGATGAAGTGGACCAGATCACACTGGGTGACCGGCTGTTTAAAATAATGTTCACGGCCGATTACCTGCTTTCACCACGGTTCAACCTCCAGTTCTTCTTTGACCGCACCCTCAACAAACCCCATACCTCCAGATCATTCCTGCGGGTTGATACCAACATTGGGTTCAGCCTCCGTTTCACGCTGACCAAATAAGGGAACTGCAAAATCATGACAAATGAAATATTCCTGTTGAAGAATATTGCTTATTTTTAAAACCTCAAACCCAAACCTCAAACCCCAAACCTCAAACTTCAAACTTCAAACATTAAAATTTATAACCATGAACATCCCGTCTGATTTACACTACACCACCGACCACGAATGGATCAAAAAGGAAGGTAACACCGCCCTCGTTGGCATAACCGATTTTGCACAGGGAGAGCTGGGGGATATCGTATTTGTTGAAATTGAAACCGTGGGCAGTCATCTCGAAAAAGGACAGACTTTCGGCTCGATTGAGGCCGTTAAGACGGTTTCTGACCTGTTTATGCCGGTTTCAGGAAAGGTGCTTGAAGCAAACGGCACCGTAAACGAAACCCCCGAACTTATTAACAAAGATCCGTATGGAGCAGCCTGGCTGATCCGGATCGCCCCGGATGATGCGGCCCAGATCGGTGAATTGATGGATGCCGCTGCATATTCCAAAATGGTAAGCGCCTGATCGTATAGCTATATCCGCCTGTACGTGTTGGTTTGTTCACCGGGGAGGATAAGTGGAAATATTGCAGCTCCGGTACAAAAAAATATTAAATTTGCATTGGTTGTAATGGGTAAGCCCTTGCAACGTGATGGGTTTATTAATTAAATTTAACCGGATGAAACCGATTATACCCCCTGTTGATCGCGAACTGCTGGAAATGGAACTTACCGACGATAAGATGCTCCGGCGCACCAACAACGGGAATAATATCCTGTATGTTATAACCCACCACGATTCACCAAACCTGATGACCGAGATCGGCAGGCTCCGGGAGATCTCTTTCAGGGTTGCCGGAGGAGGATCAGGGAAAGAAGTGGATATCGACGTGTACGATACCATGGAAAATCCCTATAAACAGCTGATCGTCTGGGACCCCGCAGAAAAGGCCATCCTGGGGGGATACCGCTACCTGGTATGTTCCGACATTATCCTCGATGACGACGGCAATTGTAACCTGGCTACCGCCAGAATGTTCAAGTTTTCAAAGAGATTCAGGGATGAATTTATCCCCTACATGATCGAACTTGGCCGTTCCTTCGTGCAGCCTGCCTATCAGTCAACCGGTCGCGCGGGAAAAGGATTGTACGCCATGGATAATCTGTGGGACGGGTTGGGTGCGGTGTGGCTGAAACATCCGCACATCCGGTATTTTTTCGGTAAGGTAACCATGTATACCACGTACAACCGTGAGGCACGCGATCTGATCCTTTCCTTTCTCAGCAAGTATTTCCCCGACAGGGAAAATCTTGTCCGGCCTTTCGAACCCCTCGGGATCACAACCGATCAGGCACTCATCGATTCTATTTTATGCGGCAGTACTTACAGTGAGGATTACAAGCTCCTTTCACAGAACGTCAGGGCACGGGGTGAGAATATCCCCCCGCTTATTAACGCTTACATGAACCTTTCTCCTACCATGAAGGTATTTGGCACAGCCATGAACTTTACCTTCGGGGATGTGGAGGAAACGGCCATCATGATCACCCTGAATGACATGTATGACGAAAAAATTGAAAGACATCTCAAAACCTATATTCGAAAAACATAACACGCCACTGCCAAATTGATGGTACATCAGGAATTTACCTGGAAATCTCATGACGGAATATCACTTTACGGTCAAAGCTGGATACCCCGGACCGGTGTTAAAGCTGTGATCGGATATGTGCATGGATTCAAGGACCACAGTGGCAGGATTGAAAAATGGGCGTTACAGCTCACCGAAAACGGATACGGTGTTGTTGCCATTGACCTCAGGGGGCACGGACGGTCGGAGGGCCGAAGGGGTTACTCCGAAAATTTTGGGTGCCTGCTGAAAGATGTCCGGGTGATGTGTGAATACGTGCGGAAAACCTATCCCGGAATCATGCACATGCTATACGGTCACAGCCTGGGCGGTAATATTGTGGCCAATTACCTGATCACCGAAAACCCGTTGCCCGATGCGGCCATTATAACCTCGCCCTGGTTTACACTGGCCGACAAACCACCGGTATTGGCCCTGGCCGCTGCCCGTGTGGTAAGGCATGTCCTTCCGGGCCTTCTCGTAAAATCAAGCCTTGATGCTAACATGCTTTCCCATGAAAAACAGGTAGTTAAAGATTACCTGCATGATCCGCTGGTGCATAACCTCATCCTGCCCCGCCTGTTTTTCGAAATTGAAAGTCAGGGCCTGAAAGCCGCACAGAGTATTTATAAAATCAATGTACCGTTGCTGGTAATGCATGGTACAGGCGACAAGATCACATCCTGCAGGCATACCCGGAACTTTGTCAGGAATGCGGGTAACCGCACCACTTACAAGGAATGGCCCGGTTATTATCATGAACTGCACAACGATACCGGTGCACAGGATGTATTCAACTATCTGGTAAACTGGCTTGACCATCAAATTCCCCTGTACAACAGGAAAATATCCTGAAACATGACAGACAGATTCCGCACCCGGGTGGAGATCGAACCATCGGTCGACAAGATAGGGTATGATACCCGATGCCTCTTCATGGGCTCCTGTTTTACCGAAAACATAGGCGAACGCATGGCTGCACTCAAATTCCCGGTACTGCTCAACCCTTTCGGAACATTATTCAATCCTGTCTCCGTTTCCGATAACCTTGACCTGCTCATCCGGGGAAAGCATTTTAATGCCGGTGACCTGTCCGTTCACCACGGATTATGGTTCAGTTTCAGACACTATACCGGCTTTTCCCATCCCGACCAGCATCGATGTCTTTCCGGGATCAACGGTGCCCTGGAAAACGCCGCAACGTGGCTTAAACAATGCAATTACCTGGTGCTTACATTCGGTACGTCGTGGGTATATCTGCACAACCGGTCCGGCACCATCGTGGCGAACTGCCATAAGATCCCCGCCGCGGAATTTACCCGTAAGCTGTTGTCGCCCCCGGAGATCATCGAAAAGCTGGATGCCTGCCTGCAAAGTATCCGGGAGTTTAATCCCGCGATCCGTGTGATTTTCACGGTAAGTCCGGTACGCCATTGGAAAGACGGGGCCGTGAACAACCAGCTGAGCAAATCGATCCTGCATTACAGTATTCACGAAGTGTTGAAAAAACATCCGCAGGCTTCCTATTTTCCTGCTTACGAGATATTTATGGATGAGCTGCGCGATTACCGGTTCTATGCCGGTGACATGCTTCATACATCGGAGCAGGGTGTGGATTACGTGTGGGAACGATTCTGTGATACCTGGCTCGACGATACCTCCCGAAAAACTATGGCCGGAGTGTCAGCAGTATTAAGAGCTGTTGCACACCGGCCATCACACACTGAAACAACTAACCACAAAAAATTTGTTGAAAACACGCTGAAACAAATTAACAACCTAACCGTTTTGTACCCGTTTCTTGATTTCAGCAACGAAATTGCGATCCTGCAAAATAAAATATCCTGACAACCATTTATTCAAAAACATGCTGCAGATCATTGATCGGAATAACGCTCAGCGCATGGATGTTCTCCGGATCGGAATAATCATACTGGTATAATCCGTCCGTACCGATCAGGATAAGCACCTCACCCAGCGGAATCACATCAAAGGCATTGATATTCCCGTATTCGGCGATCTTGTTCTGGTCAATGACCATGGGATCGTTGGCATTGTAAATTTTAAGACCTGCATCTCCGTCGCACACAAAAAGCAATTCCCCGTCAATACCCAGTCCATAAGGTTCTTCCATGGGGTATTCCTTAATAAGGTATGGCGTTTGGATGTCGGAAATGTCAATCACATCAAGCTGACTTACATTATCCCCGCAAAGGTTTCCTGCACGCAGGGTAACATAGGCATAATCCCCCTGCACCACAACCGGATCACAGCTTGAAGCATGACGGAACATGGAGATATAGGCCGGATTGGCCGGGTCAGCCAGGCTGTAGATATACATGCCTGTTGTACTGCCAAGGAACAGCTTCTGATCATAAGGGAAAATGGTCTCAATGTTCCATCCCACGTACATTTCACTTTTCAGCACCGGATCAGCGGATGTTGAAATATCAAAAAGCCTGAGATTATAGGTGTCCACTGTGTATAAAAAGCTGTCATAAACCGTGAACCTGGCCATCGATCCTCCGGTACCTGTCCCCCCGTTTTTTGAGCCGGCACCGTCGGCACTGAAAGCCGCCATGAATACCAGTTCGTTCCGCCATATGGGAAACTCGCGGTAACGGTCGCCGATATTATCCAGGCTTACGGTTCTTTCCGTCGCCTTGTACCCCACGATCACCCCGCGGCTTTCATCCACATTTTCAACGATCCCATCCTCACAGGCCGGTATCATATACTGAAATACGCCCTGTATCCGCTTCACCTCGCGGATGTTGTTCATATCGCTGATGTCAATGGCCAGCAGGTCAATAAAGCTGTCGGCATACAAAATGCTTTCCCTGATAGCAATATCAACGTTGCCGGGTATTTCTATGAATTTGATCACCTGCGGCGATTCCGGATCTGTGTTATCCACGATATGGATTCCCTTCTGGTATTCATTCACAAAAATGTAATTGTCCTTGAAATAGATCTTTCCGGGCTGCACAATATCCTGTCCCCCGGCCACTTTGAATGAATTGCGAAGTTCATCGTACGTCATGTAAACGGGTTCATTCACCGTGTATGTCTCTTCGATCTTGTCCCTGCACGAAAAAAATGCCAGCGGCAACACCAATAACGAAATAATTTTCAGGTATGGTTTCATATCGGGTGATTTTTTTGGTTTATTAACAAGATGAAAAACAGTTGCGAAAGGTTGCGTCCCTGTTTTTTTTCTTGCCGCGCAACCAGTGGCCCTGTTTAATCATCATACTATGAATTGCCTTCCAAATTTTATCCATATGAAAAAAATCCTGCTTTTCCTGCTGGCATTTGGTATCACATCGCTTGCACATGCGCAGTCAACCCGCGATGTGGTATTTCTTCATAATGGCAGCATCCTCCGGGGAACCATTACGATGCGGAACGACACGGTATTGTTGATCTCAACATGCTGTGACAATGTTTTCGCGGTTGATCCGCAGGCCATTAAGGAAATTACATCAGAAAGGGCGGTTGATCCGGGAATAGCGGTAACCCGCAAGGGCTACATTAACCTTACCACGCTGGGTGTCCTGATCGGTACAACGGATGATGCAAAATCAGCTCCCTTCAGCGCGGTAATGGAACACAATTACCGGTTCAACAAAAACATTGCCCTGGGAGGATTCCATGGATTCGAACAGCTGAATGAGAACCTCATGCCCGTGGGTCTCAACCTGAAAGTGATGTGGCCTGCAGGACGCTCCGATTTCTTTATTGCATTCAGCGGAGGCTATTCCATATCGCTCGAAAAGCCAGGGGAAGAGTTCATGGAAAAGGCAAGCGGCGGTGTGCTGGCAGGAACCGAGGCAGGCCTGTTAATACCCGTTTCGCGGAGTTCGGCTTTGATAATTGCCCTGGGTTACCGGTACAATGAGTTGAATTACCATCTCGATGACGGCTGGCTGGGAAATACCGACCGGCATATCACCTACAACCGGTTTTCGATCCGCTTTGGAATTACCGCGTTTTGATCCTGCGTACAAAGGCCCTGCGGTATCCCTTATCCTTTATCTGATCCAGGCTGGCCAGGGCTTCCTTCCTGGTTTCATATTCACCGGTAGTGTAGCGGCAGTACTTGTCCCTTTCCTTGGTAACGGCAATGGCCTGCAGGTTGCCGAAGATGTTAAGATCAATCACCGGCCCGGCTACGGCCATCACCTGCACGGTATACTGCGGTACATAATGGTTCCGGCGGATGAAAGCATCCCGGTAGCCCTGTTCAACAAGTTCCGCCCTTAAGGCTTCGGCTTCCGCCGAATCGGTAGTGGTCCTGAAAATATACCTGTACCATTTGTCCTCGCCGTAGGTCAGGGTAATATCCTTCATCTCCCTGAAAAAGGTGATGTCCACCGGCTTCCGGAGCGCCATGAATTGCACCGAGTATGACCTGGGAGCAAACTCCTCAACCCCTTCAACCTCTTCAACCCCTGATACCTCTGAAACATCTGAAACTTCTTCACCCTCTTCAACTTCTTCAACATCCACAACTTCTTCAACTTCTTCAACTTCGACAACTTCGACAACTTCTTCATCTTCCACAACTTCTTCAACAACCATGTAAATATCCCTCCCCCCGTAAGTATCCGTTCCGCTAAGCGCATAATAAGCTATATTGCCCTCACCGAAAGGAACGTAGAACAGGTTATTGTCGGTTGTATTCAGCGGGTAACCGATATTCACGGCACCGCTCCCGATGGCCATAAGATCATACCGGTAAACATCATATCCTCCGATGCCGTCGTGCCCTTCGCTGCTAAAATAAAGGCTTTTCCCGTCATCGGTGACAAAAGGTGTCTCTTCATTATAGGGTGTATTTACGCCCGGGCCGAGATTTACCGGTTTTCCCCATGCCCCTGTCAGGTCGCGTTCACTTTTGTAAATATCCAGGTCACCTTCCCCCCCGCGCCGGTTGCTGGTAAAATAAACTATTTTGCCATCGGCGGAAAGGCTGGCATGGGTTTCATTGTATTTGCTGTTCACCGCACTGCCGAATTCTTCGGCTTTGGACCAGCGGCCCCTGCTGAAACGGCTGACATAAATGTCTGAATTTTCCGGATCCTCCATGACCAGCAGCAGGGTGTTTCCGTCGTGGGAAAGATCACAGGTTTTCAGGTATTTTCCGGAACCCAGCATGGGTGTTATATTTTTGGGCTTTGTCCATCCGCTGTCGCTCATTGCTGAAACATAAATTTCAAATCCCTGCCTTCCCGGCGTGGTATAAGCCAGCATCTTTCCGTCACCCGATACCACCGGGTTGAAATTGGGCAGTTCGTTGTTGATCACCCCGCCCAGGTTGGTGGTAGTAATGTCAACGGGGTTTTGCTGCATTTCTTTAGCCAGGGTGCAGTTCCTGATGTACTGATCGGTAACCGAATTGTTGTAATCATCCTGGGGATCAAGATACTCCTTATACCGGTTATAGGCATCAATGGCTTTGTCGAGGTCGTTGTTCACACGGTATGCGCTGCCCAGCATAAACAGGGCTTCGATGGGAGCGTTTGACTCCTTGAACGAATTGGAATTGTACTTTACTGATATTCTCTGACAGGCCTCTTCGAGGTAAGGGATTGCCCTGGCTTTATTATTATCCGAATTCAGGTAGCATATCCCGATCCGGTGTTTGAGATCGGCATTATCAGGTTCCGATTCCAGTACCCGGAGGTAGATGTCAAGCGCCTTAACGAATTCACTTCTCATCAGGTAATAATCGGCATCAAACTTCTGATCATCGTTTCTCTTCAGGGTTTGCGCTGCCGTTGTAAGGAATGACACAACAAGTACCAGTAAAAAGAATATCCTTTTCATGACCAGGTTCAACCGTAAAGCACTAAATATAAATCATTTTTAAACAGCGCGGTAAAAAGATATTAACAATACCCTGTGAGGCAGCATTTTCCATTTATTACAACCTCCAACTTGACTTTGGAATTATGAAGCTGTATCTTTGTTGATGGGTGTGTGAGCAAGGCGTATTATTTCTCGCAGATCTCGCAGACTTCGCAGAAGGAAAAATCTGCGTTTTCTGCGAAATCTGCGAGAGATATTCTATTCTGAACCCTTTCACAAAACCCAACCTACAACATAAAATTTGCGGGAAAATGTCTCCAAAACTCCTCCTCCTCACCTGCCTGATCCTGGCCCCCTGTTCCTGCCGGTCCCAGACCGAAGACGCCTTCAAAAACCGTCGCGAACAGATGGTCCGGCAGCAAATTGCATCCCGCGGGATCACCAACCGCCGTGTGCTTGACGCCATGCGCAAGGTGGAAAGGCATTTGTTCGTACCCTCCAACCAGGCTATTTCTGCCTATGACGACCGCCCGCTGCCCATTGGTTTTGGCCAGACCATATCACAGCCCTATATCGTAGCCTTCATGACGGAGGCAATAGATCAGCCCGGGGTTAAAAAAGTACTTGAGATCGGCACAGGTTCGGGTTACCAGGCGGCTATCCTGGCCGAATTGTTTGATTCGGTTTTTACCATTGAGATCGTCCCCGGGCTTGGTCAGCAGGCCAAAAAACTGCTGGCCGGGAAAGGATACACGAACCTGCAGGTACGGATCGCAGATGGGTACCAGGGATGGCCGGAACACAGCCCTTACCAGGCGATCGTGGTGACCTGTTCCCCCACGCATGTGCCGGCTCCGTTAGTTGAGCAGCTCGACGAAGGAGGCAGGATGATAATCCCCGTTGGGGAAAGGTACAACCAGGAACTGGTGATACTCACCAAAAAGGACGGCAAGCTGAAACAAACCGCCGTACTGCCGGTTATGTTCGTTCCCATGATTGACAAAAACCGTAAGGAATATTGAGTAGATCTAAAATCAAAGATCAAAGATCGCTTTTCACTGATTCCCTATCACCTTCTCCGCAGTTCCCACCAGTCCCATATAGGACGCTCCCTCGATGATGAAACGATAGTCGCCCTGGATGGCTGGCTTGTCGAATACAACGGTTGCCTTGCCGGAATCATTGACAAGGATCACAGGTTCCCATACCAGCGTGTAATTAACATCCGGTTCATTTTCCGGCAGGTAGCGGGGCTGGTAAAAAGCCCGCGGGGTATTGTAACCCAGCATATCAAACTCAATCACACCACGTTTCATATAATGGCCCCGTTTGGTATAAATGGCAATTACCCCGTTGCTCCCGCGCATCCCGTAAATGGCTGCGCTGGGCCCTTTCAGCACTTCTACCCGGTCGATCTGTTCCACTGGTATCGACTTAACAGCTTCCACATCACGGACCGGCATACCGTCGATAAGGTACAGCGGCTCATTGCTGCTGAAAAAGCTGCCGGGACCCCTGATCTGCACCCGGTCGCCAATGACATTCACCCCCGGGATCCTGCCTTTGATCACCTCGATAATATCGCGGTTCCCCTTGGGAAAATCCTCCGAACGAAGCACAAAATCAGGTTCGCTGTAAATCCCCGTAAGCTGGTCCTTTTCTTTTTCTTTCTGTTGTTCTTTTTCCTGCAGATACGCTACCCTCGCTTCCTCATATCTTTCGATCCTGTAGGCTTTCTGGTCCCTTTCCGACAAGGTGATCAACGAATGATCGCCCTGAAAACCCCTGATCTCATTCATCTTTTCATCGGGAAGGATTATTACCAGGTTTCTGCGGCCGTTGGGTCGCCAGGCTTCGATTTTTACGCTTATCGTATCGTAATACACCATGCGGTCAAACAGGAAATAGCCCTTATCAGTGGACATCTGGGTAAAAACATCGTTATAGGCATCCATAATGGACAACTGCACCTTGCAGTTCTTAAGCGGTATGCTGAAGAAGTCATGGGTGATCTGCCCGTAAATGGAAATTCCCCTTTCTTCATGATATTTGATGACAGGGAATTCATCGCCGATAATCTTTTCCCATTCAAACCTTCGCCAGCCCTGTGTAAGCATAAGGTTGTCGATTGCTTTCAGGGTTGGGGGCGACTGGTCATGGAAATAATCATAAGGGTCTTCGACGTGGCCTTTAATATCCGATGACAGGAGAATATGGCTTACGATATTATCCCTGTTTACCGGGGGCTCCGCTTCCTTATCCCGGGTGACCGCAAGGCTGAGGTTTGCAGGAACAGGATTGTTTTTCACGTCGGTAACAGAAATATTGACAATAACCTTAATCCCGTCCTCCCCGAATGAGTCGGCAGCCTCAAACCTGATTTTCAGAAAATCAGGGCGGTTGATGTAAACCAGCCGCTCTGCCAGGGGATCTCCCCTGCCCGAAAATGCTGTGAGCTGAAGGATACCTACCGGGAAACGTGATTTTGGCACATCAGCTCCGGCACTGTCATTTTCCAGGTTCAACACGGTATGATAAAAGATCTTACCGCCAACCTGTCCCACCAGGATCACTTCATTGGCCGACCTGTCATTTGTCCGGGGACGGTTGGAGTAAAGCATAACCCTTACCATCTCCTGGCTGTCCTCAGCCCGCATGACCAGTCCGGCTTCAAGGGGCTTTGGCAGCGGTACCCTTACTTTCCTGCCCCCGAGGGAATACACCGCGAAGTAGTTCTTTTCCTTTTCCGGTTTGAGCCTGAAGGTGCCCATTCCCTTCTTATAAGTTTTGAATGATGAAACCACGATATCCTTTTCATCCACGATATCGCCCGCAAGCTCCACCCCTTTCCCAAGCCTGTTGATTGCCCTGAAGGCGATCACGCTTTCCAGTCCGTTTACCATCCATCCGCCTTCGGGCATAAACTGCAGGTCAAAATCATCTTCCTGCTTCTCGCGCTGGCCGAGCTCCTTCTGGTTAACACGGGCCTCACGGGGAGAAATGATCTTGCTGTACCGGGGATTGATTACCTGGAAGTTTCGTATGAAATAAAAATCCGGGTCAAAATTCTGCATCCAGCTGGTAAAGGCCCTGATCTGGTAAAGACCTTCCGGAAGGGTATCCGACAGGCTGAAATCCCCAACGCCAAATCCACCGAACATCTGGAACCTTTTGATCTCCACCCGGGTCTCGAACGGACTGATCATTTCAACGTACAGGTTGGTGCTGATCGCATCCGGGAGATGGTTCAATCCATTCAGCAGGTATGCCTTGATCCATATATTTTCGCCGCTGTGGTACACGCTTTTGTCCATATGAAGATATGCCTTCTGCTGGGGGTACAGGTAACTGAACTTATCCAGAGCTTCGCGTATACGCTTGAAACGTGAATCCTCATCGGCAAACCCGGCTGCAATGATCAACAGAACCGACAGGGTAAGCGAAAGCCGGGAGCTAAAAGGTCTGTTAAGATTCATGAGGTTTAATCTTTGTATGGTATAATAAACACGTCAGCACATCAATGGTTGAAAAAGGGCATTGTCCTATTACTTAAGACAGTTTAGAAACAATTTACCCTAAGTTAAAAAAGTGTTAACGCAAATTATTATTTTTGCAGCCATTGTAAACCGGTAACGCTAAAAACACACCCTATGTCAGGTCATAGTAAATGGTCAACCATCAAACGGAAAAAGGGAGCGCTCGATGCCAAAAGGGGCAAGCTTTTTTCGCGTATTGTAAAAGAGATCCAGATGGCCGTGAAAGAGGGGGATCCCCTGCCCGACAATAATCCCCGGCTGCGCCTTGCAATCCAGAATGCCAAGGGTGCCAATATGCCCAAGGAAAATGTTGAACGTGCCATCAACAAAGCCAGCAGCGAAGCAGATAACCTGCAGGAGGTGAGCTATGAAGGATATGCCCCGGGGGGGGTCGGCATTTTCATTGAATGTCTTACCGATAACAACACGCGAACAGTTTCCAACATCCGTGCCATATTCAACAAGCGTGGCGGCAACCTGGGTACCAATGGTTCCCTGGGATTTCTGTTCGACCGCAAAGGTGTTTTCACGGTACCCAAGGGTAACTTTGATCCCGATTCCTTTGAGCTGGGGATAATCGATGCCGGTGCTGAGGATATCGAGCCTGGCGACGACGTTTTCATAGTCACCACTGCAGTTGAGGATTTCGGAAGGGTACAGAAAAAACTCGAGGAAATGAAGATCAAGGTTGAAAATGCCCAGCTGCAGCGTATTCCAAACGATACGAAAAAAATGGACCTGGAAATGTCCCAGAAAATCCTCAGGATGATCGAGGAATTCGAGGAGCTTGATGATGTTCAGAATGTTTACCATAACCTCGAAATGACCGAAGAACTGATGAAAGCGCTTGAAGAATAGGGTTTTCGGATACCCGGCAAATTTTTTTTTGAATTATGATTTTTATCATTATATTTGCACCCTGATAAACTTTTTATGGAAAAGCTGGTTATCATTCTCGGTATTATTTTGCTTGGTCTCCTTAGGACACCGGCGTGAGAATGGTATAACCGCAAAGGAAAAAAAATACAAAGAGCCATTCTCAAAACGGGAATGGCTCTTTTTGTTTAAAAAGAGGGATTTCAAACCAGGTAATATAAAACTATACATGCAATGAGTGACAGGTTATACATTTTCGACACCACGCTTAGGGATGGTGAACAGGTACCGGGCTGCCAGCTGAATACCGTTGAAAAGATCGAAGTGGCCAGGGCCCTTGAAGCGCTGGGTGTCGACATCATCGAAGCCGGATTCCCCATCTCCAGTCCGGGTGATTTTCATTCTGTGGTGGAACTTTCCAAAGTGATAAAGGAACCGGTGATATGCGCCCTTACCCGCGCAGTTGAAAAAGATATTGATGTGGCAGCCGATGCACTCAAATTTGCGAAGCGCAAGCGTATTCATACCGGCATAGGTACTTCGCCGTATCATATAAAGTATAAATT
Source organism: Bacteroidales bacterium (assembly GCA_035258345.1). Taxonomy (GTDB): domain Bacteria; phylum Bacteroidota; class Bacteroidia; order Bacteroidales; family UBA10428; genus UBA5072. The sequence continues at coordinate 5,856 of DATEVU010000061.1, read as the reverse complement.
CAACGCCACCCCCGAAGAGATCATTGAAAGAGCAGTGGCAGCCGTGAAATATGCAAAGAAATATGTTGAGGATGTAGAGTTTTACGCCGAGGACGCAGGCCGCAGTGACAATGAATACCTGGCACGGGTTTGCGAGGCCGTGATCAAGGCCGGTGCCACCGTGCTGAACATTCCCGATACCACCGGCTACTGCCTTCCCGAGGAGTATGGTCAAAAGATCAGATACCTGGTTGAAAACGTAAAGGGCATTCATAAGGCCATCCTGTCCACCCATTGCCATAACGACCTGGGAATGGCCACCGCCAATACCATCACCGGTGTTATCAACGGGGCCAGGCAGGTGGAGGTTACCGTAAACGGCATCGGTGAACGTGCCGGGAACACGTCGCTCGAAGAAGTGGCCATGATCATAAAAAGCCGGAAACACCTCGACATTGTCACCGCGATCAGAACTGAGAACATCTATAAGACCAGCCGGATGGTATCATCCCTGATGAACATGCCCGTGCAGCCCAACAAGGCCATTGTCGGCCGTAACGCCTTCGCCCATTCATCGGGAATTCACCAGGACGGTGTGCTGAAGAACCGCGAGAACTATGAAATCATCGATCCCGTGGATGTGGGCATCAACGAATCCATTATTGCGCTGACGGCACGCAGCGGAAGAGCCGCACTTAAACACCGGCTGCAGATCCTGGGTTACAGCATCGAAGGGCAAGAACTCGATCTGGTTTACACGAAATTTCTGGAGGTGGCCGACCGTAAAAAGGAAGTGAAGGATGAAGATCTTGAAATGCTGGTCGGGAACGAAGAATCACTTGGAGGCAAGGCCATTAAGCTCGAACACCTGCAGGTGATCTCCGGGAAATCGGCCATACCCATGGCTGCCGTTACCCTCAGTATCAACGGGGAGCTGTTTACCGCCACCGAAGCCGGAAACGGACCGGTTGATGCTGCATTTAAAGCGGTGCGCACCATTGTGCGTCACAATATCAGGCTCGAGGAATTCCTGATACAGGCCATAACCCGTGGCAGCGATGATGTGGGCAAGGTCCATATCCAGATTGAGAACCGGGGCAATCTCTATTACGGATTCGCGGGACATACCGACATCATAACTGCCTCGGTGGAAGCCTTTATCAGTGCAATAAACAAAATTGTCTAACTTAAATACCGGATAACATTGGCAAAAACATTATTTGACAAGATTTGGGACAGTCATGTGGTCACCGGGATCAAAGACGGTCCCGCCGTACTGTATATCGACAGGCACCTTATCCATGAGGTGACAAGCCCCCAGGCATTCGCCGGGCTCGATAAACGCGGCATACGCGTATTCCGGCCCGAAAAGACAGTGGCCACCCCCGATCACAACGTACCTACCGTTAACCAGCATCTTACCATTCAGGACCTGTTGTCGCGCACCCAGGTCGACAAGCTCACGGAGAACACCAAAAGGCACGGTGTGCAGCTTTACGGGCTGAATTCCCCGAACCAGGGCATCGTTCATGTGATAGGCCCCGAGCTTGGATTCACCCAGCCGGGCATGACCATCGTATGCGGCGACAGCCACACCTCTACGCACGGTGCATTCGGATGTGTCGCCTTCGGCATCGGCACCAGCGAAGTGGAAATGGTGCTCGCCACCCAGTGTGTGCTTCAGCAGAAACCCGGGAAAATGCGGATCACCATCGACGGTACGCTGGGTAAGGGTGTTACGGCAAAGGACATTATCCTGTACATCATTTCCAATATCTCCGCCAGCGGAGGTACCGGCTATTTCATCGAATACGCCGGATCGGCCATACGCCGGCTCAGCATGGAAGGACGCATGACCATCTGCAACATGTCAATTGAAATGGGTGCCCGTGGCGGGCTTATCGCACCCGATGACACCACTTTTAATTATGTAAAGGGAAGGGAATTCGCTCCTAAGGGTGCTGAATGGGATAAAAAGCTGGCTTACTGGAAAACCCTGGTTTCCGATCCGGATGCTGTTTTCGATCAGGAGCTCAGGTACGATGCCGCGGATATCGAACCGATGATCACCTACGGCACCAATCCCGGTATGGGTGTTGGCATTACCGGCAGCATCCCTGCACTCAGTGATATTCCGGAAACCAACCGGCTTACTTTTGAAAAAGCCATGCACTATATGGGGTTCGAAAATGGAACCGCCATGCTCGGAAAGCCTGTTGATTTTGTATTCGTGGGCAGCTGCACCAACGGCCGGATCGAAGACCTCAGGGAGTTTGCAGCTTTTGTGAAAGGCAAAAAGAAATCGCCCCGCGTTACCGCATGGATCGTACCCGGCTCCAGACAGGTTGAAAAACAAGCACTTAACGAAGGCATCGACAAAATGCTTGCCGAGGCAGGTTTTGAGCTCCGGCAGCCCGGATGCTCGGCATGCCTGGCCATGAACGACGACAAGATCCCCGAGGGTAAATATGCCGTGTCAACCTCAAACCGTAATTTTGAGGGCAGGCAGGGACCGGGAGCACGCACCCTGCTGGCCAGTCCGCTTACCGCGGCCGCAGCAGCAGTAACGGGACGTATCACCGATCCGCGTGATTTTTTGTAGAAATATCCAAACAATCACAACAATCACAACCCACAACAATCACAACAACCACAACCCACAACAACCACAACAACCACAACATAAACTCCCTTCACCATGTCAGTAGATAAATTTACCACCATCACCTCCGCCTGCGTACCCCTTCCCATCGAAAATGTGGATACCGACCAGATCATTCCGGCCAGGTTCTTAAAAGCCACCACACGCGACGGGTTCGGGGAGAACCTGTTCAGGGACTGGCGGTATGATAAGGAAAACAAGCCGAAAAGCGATTTTGTCCTCAACAACCCCACCTATTCCGGGAAAATTCTGGTTGCCGGCAGGAATTTCGGCAGCGGCTCCAGTCGCGAACATGCCGCCTGGGCCATATTCGACCATGGTTTCAGGGTAGTGATATCCAGTTTTTTCGCGGACATTTTCAAGAACAACGCCCTGAACAACGGTTTGCTGCCGGTGCAGGTTTCAGGATCCTTCCTGGCTGCCATCCTGAAAGCCGTGGGATCCGATCCGGCAAGCAAACTTGAGGTTAACCTCGAAAAGCAGGAAGTGACCATCCTTTCAACCGGGCAAAAAGAAGGTTTCGACATCAACATCTATAAAAAAACCTGCCTGCTGAACGGGTATGATGATATTGACTATTTGTTGAGTATCAGGGAGAAGATTGTTGAATTTGAAAAAAAGATATAAGAATAAAGAGCAAAGAACAAAGATTAGCTTAGAATGGTATGCATAATTTCAGAGAACTGCTATGAAAATTACAATAATGGACACCACCCTCCGCGACGGGGAACAAACCTCCGGAGTTTCGTTCACCCACGAGGAAAAGCTCAGCATAGCCAAGCTGCTGCTCGACGATCTCAAGGTCGACCGGTTGGAAGTGGCATCGGCCAGGGTTTCCGAAGGAGAATTTGAAGCGGTGAAAAAAATTTCCGCCTGGGCGGAAAAGCATAACCACCTCGGCAAAATAGAAGTACTCGGATTTGTGGATGGTGATATCTCTATCAACTGGATCAGGGATGCCGGATGCAACGTGCTGAACCTCCTTACCAAGGGTTCCCTGAAACATGTTACCGAACAGCTGAAAAAAACGCCCGAAGAGCATGCCGCCGACATCAGGATGGTGGTCAACAAAGCCTTGGAAAAAGGATTGCACGTGAATATCTACCTGGAGGACTGGTCAAACGGCATGCGGCATTCCCGCGATTATGTGTTTTTTATGATGGATGCCCTGAAAGATCTGAAAATAAGCCGCTTTATGCTCCCCGATACGCTCGGTATCCTGAACCCGGTGGAAACCTATGATTTCTGCAGGACTATGATGGACAGGTATCCCGGGCTTTCCTTTGACTTTCATTCCCACAACGATTACGACCTGGCGGCGGCCAATGTGTTCTCAGCCATCCGGGCCGGGATCACCTGCATCCATACCACGGTGAACGGGTTGGGAGAAAGGGCCGGGAATGTTCCGCTTTCCAGCGTGATCGCCATCGTAAAGGACCATTTTCATTACAAAATGAACGTCAGGGAATCAAAGGTAAACCTGGTGAGCCGCCTGGTGGAGTCGTTTAGCGGTATCCGGATCCCCCCCAACAAACCGGTGATCGGTGACAATGTGTTCACGCAAACCAGCGGTATTCACGCTGACGGTGACCACAAGAGCCAGCTGTATTTTAACGACCTGCTCCCCGAACGGTTTGGCCGCAAGCGTATGTATGCCCTGGGAAAAACATCGGGTAAGGCCAATATCCGTAAAAACCTCGAGGAAATGGGGATCGAGCTCGACTATGCATCCATGCGCAAGGTCACCGAAAGGATCATCGAACTCGGTGACAAAAAAGAGACGGTGACCCAGGAGGACCTGCCCTATATCATTTCCGATGTGCTGCGCAGCAAATCCATCGAAGAATGCATCACCATACTGAATTTTTCGCTTTCAACGGCCAATGAGCTGAAACCGGTTGCCAGCCTTAAGATCAGGATAGGTGAAGAGGTGTATGAAGAAACCTCCAACGGCGACGGGCAATACGACGCATTCATGAAAGCCCTCCGCAAAATATACAACCGGCTGCGAAAACAGCTCCCGTTGCTGCTCGATTATTCGGTATCCATACCCCCCGGGGGAAAGACCGATGCACTGGTGCAAACGGTGATCACCTGGCGGCTGAAACGGGAATTCAAAACCCGCGGACTCGATTCCGACCAGACCGTGGCGGCTGTTAAAGCCACCATGAAAATGCTGAATATTATTGAAAATGGAAATTTTTAAAAAGTAATGAGTAATGAGTAACGAGTAATGAGCGGGGATAGGGCAAGGGTTTTGGGTGTGCCAGACATGCCCAAATCCCGGATCCCACTCATCACTCATCACTCATCACTCATTACTCTAAAAAAAAGTATATTTGACTAATCTATAAAATAATTCCAAGCAAATGAAATCTTACAACATTGCCGTAATTCCGGGAGACGGCACCGGTCCCGAAGTGGTCAGGGAAGGTATAAAAGTGATGAATACCGCCGCTGCTAAATTCGGCTTCAGCCTGAATTACCAGTATTTCGACTTTGGCGGGGAAAGGTACCTGAAAACCGGTGAAACGCTGCCCGATACGGCCGTGGAAGAACTCAAAAAATTCGACTCGATATTCCTTGGTGCCATCGGTCACCCCGATGTAAAACCCGGTATCCTGGAGGTTGGCATCCTGCTGAAAAGCAGGTTCGCACTCGACCAGTATATCAACCTGCGCCCCGTTAAGCTCTATCCGGGAGTTGAAACACCGCTGAAGGACAAGGGTCCGGCTGACATCGATTTCGTGGTGATCCGTGAAAACTCCGGTGGTATTTATACCGGCGTGGGCGGCGCTGTGCAGGTGGGAACTCCCTATGAAGTGGCCACCCAGGTAATGATATATTCCCGGCCGGTGGTCGACCGTTGCATGCGTTTTGCCTATGAATATACCCGCCGGAGGAACCGCAGGAAACTGCTCACCCTGGTGCATAAGTGCAATGTGCTTACCTACGCGGGCGACCTGTGGGTGCGTGCCCACAAGGAAATGGGCGATGCCGAGTTCCCCGATGTTAAGCAGGATTATAACCATGTGGACGCCTGCAACATGTGGTTTGTGAAATCACCCGAATTTTACGATGTCATTGTTACCGAAAACCTGTTCGGCGACATCATCACCGACCTGGGTGCCATGATCCAGGGAGGACTGGGCATTGCCGCCGGCGGCAATATCAACCCCCAGGGTGTTTCCATGTTCGAGCCCATGGGCGGATCA